>NZ_JBIVNX010000005.1:32312-133268 GCF_044753805.1 Streptomyces sp. NPDC093225 | reverse complement strand
GGCCCGCGGCCGCGGGGGCGGCGGCCCCGGGGGGGGGGCGTTGGGGGGGGGGGGGGGGGGCCCCCCCCCCCCCCCCCCCCCCCCCCCCGCCGCTCCGGCCGGATCGCAGCGGATCCGGCCGGAGGGGTGTGGGAGGCGGTGCCTGCGGTCAGGCGGCCTTGCGGAGGGTCCAGGCCTGGGCCGGGCGGCCGTCGACGGGCTGGAGGTCGAGCAGCCAGGCGCCGTAGTACGGGCGGCCGCTCACCGACAGGGCGTACGCGCCGCTGCGGTCGGCCACCGTGACGGTGCCGTTGGCGGTGCGCACCCGCCACTGCTGGGAGGTGTTCGAGCCACAGGTGCGCTGGGCGACCCACATGCCGCGGGAGGGCGCGCCGCCGGGCTGGAGGCACTTGCCGGAGGCGGCGGAGCGGATCCGGACGAGGCCGTTGCCAACGTTGTCGAAGGACCACTGCTGCTGCGCGTACCCGGTGCTCTGCGAGCCCACCAGCACGGTGCCGTCGGCGGTGCGGCCGCCCCAGATCTCGGCCGCGAGGCCGGTGCTGCCGTTGCCCAGCAGGTAGCGGGCGCCGGGCTTGGTGGTGGTGTTGTCGCCGGCGCCGGAGGTGCGGAACGAGGCGGCGCGGCCGGGTCCGCTGTCGCGGCCCGCGGAGTCGCGGACGGAGACGGCGACCTTGTACGTCGTACCGGGGCGCAGGTTGTAGATGCGCACGGCGGTCGACTGGGTCCACGTCAGGTGGCGGCCGTCCAGCAGCACCTGGTACCAGGCGGCGCCGGAGACGGCGCGCCAGCTCGCCACCGCCGAGTCGGCGGTGATCTGGCCGACGGTCGCGTCGGGGCCGGTGCCGGGGCGGGGGGTCGGGGTGGGCGTCGGGTGCGGATCGGGGTCCGTGCCGTCGCCGCCCTTGGCCTTCATCAGGAACTGGTTGTCGGCGACGTTCCAGTGGGTCGAGAGGTAGCTGCCCGACCGGGGACTGGTGTTGAAGTAGTCGTCGTGGTTGCAGTCGAGGATGTTCTCGCTGGCCGGGTTGGTGCAGATGTTGCGCATCTGCGGGTAGTACGGGGTGTCCGAGTAGCACATGACGTCGTTCTCGTCCGTGCAGTGGGCGCCCCGGCTGGTGTTGGGCGCGCTGTTGTTGACCGCGCCCAGGTTGTGGCCGAGCTCGTGGGCGGCGGTGTGGCCGCCCCAGCAGCCGGTGTCGCTGCGGCCGTAGGAGGGACCGAAGTTGCTCAGGTTGTTCTGACCGGGCCGCTCGTCACCGTTGAAGGTGCCGATGCCGCAGTAGACCTGGGCGTCCGCGAAGATCATGTACTTGCGGTCGCGGCGGTTCAGGCCCTTGCCCGCCAGCGCGTTGTTGGTGGCGCTGAACTCGCTGAGCGCGGAGTCCGGGAGCTCGATGTTCAGCACCGTCGGGGTGCAGTCCGAGGCCGTGACGTAGCGGATGTGCCGGACGCCGCCGGTCTCCTTGGCGCTGTTGCTGTAGATGAGGTCCGCGTCGACGGCCCACTTGCGGAACGAGGCCAGGTAGGTGGCGTAGCGGTCCTGGCCGGGGCCGTGGACGTACACGACCTGGACGCGGTTGCCGGTGCTGCCGTCGCCGTCGCACTGGACGGTCTGGCCGGCCGGGCCGGCCGCAGCCGTGCCACCACTCGCGGCGGTGCCGCCGTAGCCGCCCGCACCGCCGTAGCCGCCGGCGCCCTTCGGCGGGCGCGGCGCGTCCGCGGGGGCCTTCACGGCCGCCTTGGCGTCGGCGGCGGGCGCGTCCTGGGAGCGGCCGCCCGCCGGTGCGGCGGAGGAGGGACCCGCGGCCGGGTCGGCCGCCGTCGCACGGGACTTGATGACCGGCGGGGTGTCCTTCTTGATGTCGACGCCCTTGGGCGGCGCGTCCGGGCCGTGGGTGCACAGGCCGGCGCGGGTGCGGTACACGCCCACGCAGCGGTCGCCCTTGGGCGCGGTGGCCAGCCCCTCGTAGACCATGCCGCGGGCCTTCTGGTCCGACGGTACGGCAAGCAGGGGCGCGGGCTCCTTGTCGCGCGCCGGCGCGGACGCCGGGGTGAGCGCTCCGGGTACGGCCGCGGGGCCACCCTCGGCGATCGGCGTGGCCTGCGCCCCCTCGAGGCCACCGGTGTAGAGGAAGCCCGCGGCGATCGCGGCCGCGAGGGCCGTACCGGCTCCGGCGAATATGAGCCGGGGCTTCCTGTGTCGATTCTGACGTTGTTTCAGCTGCCGATGTCTGGACATCTGCACCTCAATCCTGGGTCAGGAGACTGGGTTCGCAGAAGGCTGCCAGACGTCGACGGTGGCGAATTCGGACAAACGGGAGCCGCCCCGGAGAATCCAACCTGTTACCAAGTGGTCCAATTTGATGAACAGTCAATTCGCTTAAAAACAAGGGAAGTTACGCGCGTCAACTAGGTGTGGTCCACACCAATTTAAGGATGTCGTTACCTGATCGAGATACTACGGAACCGTAGGAAATACCCTGCTGACGCAAATTCAGTAAAGTATTCATCTTTGTGATCACCTCGCGAATTCCCGTCGTCACGAGTGGTGATGGCGCTCGCCCGACCCGTGTCCGCACAATGGAGGTCCGTGCGTACGGAAGGGAGTCATCGGGTGGCAGCGAAGGAACCGGCGGTGCGGATCGAGCGGGACGGACCGGTGTTCACGGTGGTCCTCGACCGTCCCGAGGTGCGCAATGCGGTCGACGGTCCGACGGCCGCACAACTGGCCGACGCCTTCCGCGTGTTCGAGGCCGACGACGAGGCCGCGGTGGCCGTCCTGTGGGGTGCGGGCGGCACCTTCTGCGCCGGCGCGGACCTCAAGGCGGTGGGCTCCGAGCGCGGCAACCGGGTGGCCCCCGACGGCGACGGGCCCATGGGGCCGACACGGATGCGGGTGGGCAAGCCCGTCATCGCCGCGGTGGCCGGGCACGCGGTGGCCGGCGGCCTGGAGCTGGCCCTGTGGTGCGACCTCCGCGTGGTCGAGGAGGACGCGGTCCTCGGGGTGTTCTGCCGGCGGTGGGGCGTACCGCTGATCGACGGCGGGACCGTGCGGCTGCCCCGGCTGATCGGCGAGAGCCGGGCCATGGACCTGATCCTGACCGGGCGCCCCGTACCGGCGGCCGAGGCGTACGCGATCGGGCTCGCCAACCGGCTCGTGCCGCCGGGCGGGTCGCGCCGGGCGGCGGAGCGGCTGGCGCACGAGATCGCCGGCTTCCCGCAGCTGTGCCTGCGTCACGACCGGCTCTCGGTGCGGGAGCAGCACGGGCTGCCCGAGGCGGAGGCGCTGGCGGGCGAGTACCGGCACGGTCTGGTCCCGCTGACGGCCGGTGAGACCCGGAGCGGGGCCGCCCGGTTCGCGGCCGGGGCCGGCCGGCACGGCTCGTTCACCGAATAGGGGGGCGTATCCGGCCCTTATCCCCGATGGATCACAATTGCGGGATGAGCGCTCACCACCCCCACGCGGAACCCGTCCCGACGCACGGCCCGGCGGCCGCCCCGCCCGAGCCGACGCCGCTGTTCGCCTGGGCCGCCACCGGTGACGGGCCCGACCCGCTGCCGATGGTGCACTTCACCACCGACGACCAGGAGGTGGCGCTCACGCCCGAGGGGCTCGCCCTGTGGCCGTACCACGAGGCGATCCGCGAGGGCGGCTGGCACCACTTCGCGGACTTCGACGCCTGGGCGGTGCCGGCCGATACGTGGGGTGCGGCGTACCGCCTGGAGGACGACATGTTCGTGGCCGGCGGCCCCGGGGCGTGCGCGACGTGGTACCAGGGCTCGCTGCGGCCGGACGAGGCGTGGGTGGCCGCCGCCCGGGCCGCGCAGAGCGTCGTGCTGCTGACGGCGCCGATCCAGCACCCGTCCATGTACGGGTACGCGGTCGAGGCCGGCGTGGCCTACGCGCTGCTGGTCCCGCTGATGGTGGTCTGAGCCCCTACGGCCCGGCGGGGGCCACTGGTCGGCGGGGGGGCCACTTGTTGGCGAGGCCGACCGGTCGGGCGGGGCCCCGCCAGCCGGTGGGGCCCGCCGGGCCGTCCCGCGCGGAAGGGGCGGCCTACGCCCAGCCGAAGCGGCGGTCGACCTCGCGGGCGAACTCCTCGAAGGTGAGCACCTCGTCCCCGTCCTTGTCGGCCGCGTCGAACAGGGCCGAGGAGGCGTCCGCGTCACCCAGGCCCCAGAACGGCAGGTCCCCGGTGGCTGCCAGGGTCGGCCCCTTGTCGCGCAGCGCGGAGATCACCTCCAGGCGGGTGAGGACCCCGTCGTGGTTGAGGTCGAGCGCTTCGAACAGCTTGCGAGCCTTCTGGCTCATGGGGTGGTCCCTTCCCGAGCAGCGTCAGGGGCCGCGGTGGCCCGGAGCCCAGCTTATGAGGGGTCCCCGGGGCCCCCGCAGCGGGGTCTCAGGCGGAGACCAGGCAGAACTCGTTGCCCTCCGGGTCCCGCAGCGTCCGGTACGCGCCCTGGTCGTCGGAAGTGAGCGGTCCGGCGGCGGTGGCCCCGAGCTCCAGGGCCCGCGCCACCCCGGCCGGTACGTCCGCGACCGCGACGTCGAGGTGCAGCCGGTTCTTGCCCGCCCGGGGCTCCGGTACGGGCTGGAAGGCCAGCCGCGGGAACCCGGGCGCGTCCACGTGCGACCAGCCCCGGGCACGGTCGTGGGGCTCGCCGCCGAGGAGCGCGGACCAGAAGCGGGACAGGGCGCGGGGATCGGCGGAGTCGATCACGATCTGGGAGAGGCGCACGGGGGCAGAGCGTAGCCGCCGCACCCAAGGGGCCGCCGCCCGGGGCTCCTTGGCCGCCACCGGGCGGCATGGTTCCATCGCCGCCGTGATCGATTCACGGACGCACGTACGCATCGCCCGACCCTCGCGCGACCTGGCCGCCGCGGAACGCTTCTACGTCGGCGGGCTCGGGCTGGAGGTGCTCTGGCGCACCGCCGAGCGGGTGCCGGGCGAACACGACCTGCTGATGGTCGGGCCGGCGGGCGGCGGCTGGCACTTCGAGCTCACCCGCGACCCGGAGGACCCGGTGGAGCCGCGGCCCACCGTCGACGACCTCTTCGTGGTGTACCTGGGCGAGCCGGTGCCGGAGCCGCTGGTGGACCGGCTGGTCGCGGCGGGCGGGACGCGCACGGCCGCGCACAACCCCTACTGGGACGAGTACGGGGTCACCGTCCGGGACCCGGACGGGTACCCGCTCGTCCTGTGCTCGCGCACCTGGGGATGAGCCGACCGACCGTCCCGGCTGCGCCGGGCGGGTCCCGTTCGCAGATCGGGACGGTACAGGTATGGCCAAGGACCTGCTGCGTGAGCGAGGATCACCGCCGCTCACGCAACCGCCCCACCCTGGAGGATGTATGGCCCGCCGCACCACCACCCGCGGCCTGCTCGCCGCGGCCACCGCCGGCGTCGCACTGCTCGTACCGGCCGGACCCGTCGTCGCGGCGCCCGCCCCCGGCGCCGCCGCACTGCCGCAGGCCCGGATCTTCATGGTCAACCCGGTCCAGTCCACCGGGGACCAGAACCTCGCCGACGGCCGCGACTCGGCCACGGCCGTTCCGGAGTCGGCGTACGCCCTGGCCGCGCTGCGCAACCTCGACGCGAGCGGCCGGCTGTCCGGCCGGTGGGCCTACGTCCGCTCGGAGACCGGCGCCCCCGCCGCGGTCTCGGCGGCCGCCTCGTACAACCGCCGCGACGACCAGTTCGAGCAGGTGATGGCCTACTTCTGGGTCAACGAGGCGCAGGAGTACCTGCAGGGACTGGGCTTCGGCAGCGAGCTGCGCGGGGCCAACGACCGCCCGCAGCCGGTGCGCATCAACCAGTGGGGTGCGGACAACTCCTTCTTCACCGACAAGAAGGACGAGATCCGCTTCGGCAAGGGCGGCGTGGACGACGCCGAGGACGCCGAGGTGATCGTGCACGAGTACGGCCACGCCGTGCACGAGGCGCAGGTGCCCGGGTTCGGTTCCTCCGCGGAGGCGGGGGCGATCGGCGAGGCCTTCGGCGACTACCTGGCCGTCGAGGTGGGCGAGCACGCCGTGCAGGCGTACGGCTGGCAGCGCCGTGCGGACCTGGCGTGCGTGGCGGACTGGGACTCGGTCCCGTACACCGCCGCGCCGCACTGCCTGCGCCGGGTGGACGGGAACAAGACGTACGCGGACCTGGAGGGCGAGGTGCACGCGGACGGGGAGATCTGGTCGCGGGCGCTGTTCGACGTCCGCAACGCGCTGGGGGCGCGGACCGCCGACCGGATCATCGTCAACGCCCAGTTCGGCTTCGCGCCCGACACGAGCTTCCGGGACGCGGCCCTGAAGACGATCGCGACCGCCCGTTCCATGTACGGCGCCGCCGCGGCCGACGCGGTACGCGCCGCCTTCGCCGCCCGGCAGATCCCCGGCGTCGCGTAACCCCCCTGTCGCTCCCTCCGCAGTTCCTCCCCCTGCGGAGGGAGCGTTCTCCCCCGTCGCCGGCCGGGCCGTGCGACGGGGGAGCCGCGTGCGCCGGTGGCCGCGTGCGCTCGGGGTCACGTACACCCTGAGCCACGTATGGCCGGGAACCGCTCCTACGACCTGGAAGCGTCGCCCTGACGCGGCGGCAGCGTCTTCCCCGCGTGCCGCTCCAGCGGGGTGACGGCCGCCGAGTTGGTGACGCTGAAGGTGACGCTGCCGGCCCGGTAGCGGTCGTCGGTCCACTCGATGGGGCGGCCGGTCCGGGTGCTGGAGATGTGCCGCTGGCGCAGCAGCGGGCCGCCGCGCCGGATCTGCAGCAACCGGGCGTCCTCGGCGCCGGCGGCGAGCGCGTCGATGAGGTGCTCCCCGTAGTGCGCGACGATACCGGCCTGCTCGGCGAGGCTGTCCATGACCGAGACGCAGTCGTCCGGCAGGGTCTCGACGGCGGCCGCGACCCAGTCGGCGTACGCGGTGCGCTCGACCATGGCCGGTTCTCCGTCGAGGTGCCGCAACCGCACCACGTAGAGGATCTCGGTGCCCGGGTCCAGGGCGAGCCGGGCCGCCTCGTCGGCCGTCGCCGGGCGTCGCGTGCGGCTCAGGAAGGTGCTCGTCACCCGGTGCCCGACGCCCTGCGCCCACTGGGCGAAGCTGTTGAGCTCGGCGAAGCTGTGGCGGCGCTCCTGGCGGAGCACGATGCGGCGCGCTCCCTGGCGTGATCCGATGAGGCCTTCCGAGGCGAGCAGGGCCACGGCCTGCCGGACGGTGCCGCGCGAGGCGGACCACCGGGACGCCAGGTCGCTCTCGGAGGGCAACTGGGCACCGACCGGGTACGCGCCGGACAGGATGGCCCGGCGCAGGGCCTCCGCTATCTCCTCGTACCGGCTCACCGTTTCTCCTGTGCCTCGGGCGGGTGCTCCTGACGGGCCTCGCAAATGATCATCATCCGGGTTCACCTTACGCGCCCCCGAGCCGCCGGCGCAGCGGTACTCCACACCCAACCACCGCCTGTCACGGCCCCTTTCGGCCATCCCTGCCTCTTCTTCGAGCCGTGCCCCGCATGACATGTGCCGTTCACCACCCGGTCAGCGAGCCCGGGCGAACTGGGGTCGACTTGTTCAGACAAGTTCGCGAGTACGTGCCAGGAGGGCCCCGCACGCCCCCCACTCCCCCCGCACGACCGCGCACCCTCATCCCGGGCAGCCCGAGAACGCTGCCCTCGTCTCCGGGAGAGACCGTGTTCCGTCCCACCGCCCGCCGCGTCGCGGCCGCCGGCCTGCTCGGCGCCGCCGTCCTGACCTCCCTCACCGCCTGCGGTGCCGCCCCCGACGACGCCGCCGGCAAGAACGGCAAGGTCCAGGCGGGCTCCGCCACCTCCGCCGCGGACTTCGGCGGCCTGGACGCCCTGGCCGGGGCCGCGCAGGCGGAGGGCGAGCTCAACGTCATCGCCCTCCCCGCCGACTGGGCGAACTACGGCGAGATCGTCAAGGCCTTCGAGGCCAAGTACAAGGTCAAGGTCAAGAGCGAGAACCCGGACGCCTCCAGCGCCGACGAGATCGCGGCCGTCAAGTCCCGCAAGGGCCAGAAGCGCGCCCCCGACGTCCTCGACCTGGGCATCGCCTTCGCCCGCAGCGGCGCGACGGAGAACCTCTTCGCCCCGTACAAGGTCGCCGCCTGGGACAAGATCCCGGCCGCCCAGAAGGACGCCCAGGCCCGCTGGTACAACGACTACGGCGGCTACGTCTCCATCGGCTGCGACGCCAAGCGCATCAAGACCTGCCCGGCCACCTTCGCCGACCTGCTCAAGCCGGAGTACAAGGGCAAGGTCGCCCTCAACGGCAACCCGACCAAGTCCGGCTCCGCCTTCGGCGGCGTGTACGCGGCCGCCCTCGCCAACAAGGGCTCCTTCGCCGACATCCAGCCCGGCATCGACTACTTCGCCAAGCTGAAGAAGTCCGGCAACTTCATCCCGGTCGAGTCCACCCCGGCCACGGTCGAGAAGGGCGAGACGCCCATCAGCATCGACTGGGACTACCTGAACGCCGGCTACGCCGACCAGTTCACGTCCAAGGGCGTCGACTGGAAGGTCTCGATCCCGACCGACGGCGTGTACGCCCAGTTCTACTCGCAGGCCGTCAACAAGGAGGCCCCGCACCCCGCGGCCGCCCGCCTGTGGATGGAGTTCCTCTACAGCACCGAGGGCCAGAACCTGTGGCTCAAGGGCTACGCCCGCCCCGTCCTGCTCCCGGTCATGACCGCGGACAGGACCGCCGACCAGGGCTTCGTCGCCAAGCTCCCGGCCGTCCAGGGCACCCCGTCCTTCCCGGCCTCCGAGGAGCTCGACAAGGCCAAGGCCACGCTCGCCGAGAAGTGGGACAAGGCCGTCTCCTGATGACCACCGCTTCCACCCCTCACCCGGGGCCCGCCGGCGGCATCCGCCGCCGGCGGCGCGGCGGCCGCACCTGGCCGGCCGTCCTCCCCCTCCTCGTCTTCACCGCGGTCTGCTTCGGCATCCCGCTCGGCGCGATCGCGTACGGCGCCTTCACCGGCACCGACCCCTCGACCGGCGCCACCCACGCCACCACCGAGCACCTGCGCCGCTCGCTCCAGGGCCCCTACCTCGACTCGCTGCTCGGCAGCGTCGAGCTGTCGGCGCTGACCGCGCTCGTCGCCGCGGTCCTCGGGGTCCTGATCGCCCAGGCCGTGGTCACCTCCCGCTCCCGCACGCTGCGCGAGGCGACCCTGACGGCCTCGGGCGTGCTGGCCAACTTCGGTGGCGTGCCGCTGGCCTTCGCGTTCATCGCGACCGTCGGCATCTCCGGCGTGGTCACGCAGCTGGCCGACCTCGAGTCGCTGGGCTGGAGCCTGTACTCGTTCACCGGCCTGACCGTGGTCTACCTGTACTTCCTGATCCCGCTGATGGTGCTGGTCACCGTGCCCGCGCTGGACGGACTGCGCCCGCAGTGGCGGGAGGCCGCGAGCAACAACGGCGCCACCGCCCCGCAGTTCTGGTGGCACGTCGGCCTGCCGGTGCTCACGCCGTCCCTGCTCGGCGGGTTCGTGCTGCTCTTCGGCACCGCCTTCGCCGCGCACGCCACGGCCGCGGCCCTGGTCGGCGGCTCGGTACCGCTGGTCACGCTCAAGATCGCTGATGCGCTCTCCGGCAACGTGCTCACGGGCCAGGAGAACGTCGCCCTCGCGCTCGGCCTCGACATGATCCTGATCGCCGGCCTGGTCATGGCGGTCTACCTGCCCCTTCAGCGACGGAGCGCCCGATGGCTGCGATAGTGACCACCGCCGAGCGCCCCGGCGCGCGCACCCGGGTCCGGGCGGCCCGGCGGCGGCCCCGCGTCTGGCGCGGACTCGTCCTGGCCCTCGCGGGCGCGTACTTCCTGCTGCCGCTCGTCGCCTCCTTCGTCTTCACCGTCCACGTGCCCGGGCAGGGCGTGTCCTTCGAGGCGTACACCGAGCTGCTCTCCGCCGACGGCTTCGCCCGGAGCCTGCTGCTCTCGCTGGGCCTGGCGGCCGCCACCATCGCGCTGTCGCTGCTGCTGACCGTGCCCGCGCTCATCGCCGTACGGATCGGGGCGCCCCGGCTGCGCCCGGTGGTCGAGGCGGTCTGCCTGCTGCCGCTGGTGGTGCCGCCCATCGCGCTGGTCACCGGCATCACCACGGTGCTGCGCTGGGGCCCCGAGCACCTGTCGCGCACGCCGCTCTACCAGACGTTCATCGCGATCCAGAACGAGGACTTCCCCGTCGTCCTGGTCCTCGCCTACACCGTCCTCGCGCTGCCGTTCGTGCACCGCTCGCTGGACGCCGGGCTGCGCGCCATCGACGTGCCGACCCTCGTCGAGGCGGCCCGCGGCTGCGGGGCGAGCTGGCCGTACGTCGTGGGGCGCGTGCTGCTGCCCAACCTGCGCACCTCGCTCACCGGGGCCGCCTTCCTCACCCTCGCGCTGGTGCTCGGCGAGTTCACCATCGCCTCGCTGCTCGGATTCCAGCCGTTCGCCGTGTGGATCGTGTCCATCTCGGGAGCCCAGGCCCGGATGTCGGTGGCCGTGTCGATCCTCAGCCTCCTGATCACGTGGGCGCTGCTGCTCCTGCTCTCGCGGGCCGGATCGGCCCCGCGCACCACGGCAGCAGGCTCCTCCCCCACCTCCCGCAAGGAGACCCAGTCCTGATGTCCAGCACCCTTTCCGCGGACCGTACGCAGGCCCGCGAACCGGAGCCCGGGGCCGCGGAGACCTCCGGTGCCCGCGTCGAGTTCCGCGGCCTGCGCCGGTCCTTCGGCGCCACCACCGCCCTCGACGGCCTCGACCTGACCGTGGAGCCCGGCGAGCTCATCGCCCTGCTGGGTCCCTCGGGCTGCGGCAAGACCACCGCGCTGCGCGTGCTGGCCGGCTTCGAGCACCCCGACTCGGGCGAGGTTCTGGTCGACGGCGAGGACATCACGGACGTACCGGCCAACCGCCGCGACGCGGGCATGGTGTTCCAGTCGTACAGCCTCTTCCCGCACCTCAACGCCCGCGAGAACGTGGCCTTCGGGCTGCGCGTGCGCAAGGTGCCGGCCGCCCGCCGGCGCGAGCGCGCCCAGGAGCTGCTGGAGCTGGTGGGCCTGCCCGCGCACGGCGACCGCTACCCGCACCAGATGTCGGGCGGCCAGCAGCAGCGGGTGGCGCTGGCCCGGGCGCTGGCGCTGCGCCCGCGGGTGCTGCTGCTGGACGAGCCGCTGTCCGCGCTGGACGCCAAGGTCCGCGCGAACCTGCGCGAGGAGATCCGCCGCCTGCAGCTGTCCCTGGGCATCACGACCATCTTCGTGACCCACGACCAGGAGGAGGCCCTGTCCATGGCGGACCGGGTGGCCGTCCTGAACGCGGGCCGGCTGGAGCAGTGCGCGGCACCCGCCGAGCTGTACGAGCGGCCCGCGACGCCCTTCGTGGCCGAGTTCATCGGGGCCATGAACCGGCTGCCCGGGCGGCTGGCCGGGGAGGGCGGGGCGCTGGTGGACGTGGCGGGCTCGCGCCTGCCGGTGGACGGCGACGTGCCGGGCGTCCGGGACGTGGAGGTCCTGGTCCGGCCGGAGAACGTCACCGCGACCGCCGACCCGGAGGGTACGGCCACGGTCGTCTCCACCTCCTTCTTCGGCCCGGTCACCCGTGTGCACCTGGAACTCCCCGGGGTGGCCGCGCCGGTGAAGGCCGACCTGCCCTCGCGCGAGGCGGGCGGACTCACGCCGGGGACGCGGGCGCGGGTGGTGCTCGCGGAGCGTCCGGTGCTCGTGGTCGCGGCCACGGCCGCTCTCGCGGCCGGCACCTCGACCACCTCGGCTGCCCCGACCGCCGGGACGGGTGGGGTCCGGGCGTCCGACGCCCCGGAGGAAGCGGAGGACGGCGCGTGAGCGGGCTGGCCGCCGTCCTGTTCGACATGGACGGCACCCTGGTCGACACCGAGGTCCTGTGGTGGCAGACCACCGAGGAGGTCGCCGCCGGACTCGGCCACCGGCTCACCCGGGCCGACGCGGGCGAGGTGGTGGGCCGGGCCGTCGAGGACACCGCCGCCCACCTCGTCCGGGTCGCCGGACGCGGGGACGTGGACGCGGTCGGGGCCGACCTGACCGCCGGGTTCTTCGCCCGCGTGGAGGCCGGGGCGCCGATGCGCCCCGGCGCCCAGCGGCTGCTGTCGGCGCTGGAGCGGGACGGGCTCCCGTTCGCGCTGGTGAGCGCCTCGCCGCGGGTGGTGGTCGACAGCGTCGTGGGCGGTGCGCTGGCGCACGTGCCCTTCGCCTTCACGCTGTCCGCCGAGGACACGCCGCGTACGAAGCCCCACCCCGACCCGTACCGGGTGGCGGCCGAACGGCTGGGCGTGCCGGTGGCCGGGTGCGTGGCCGTGGAGGACTCCCCCGACGGGGCGGCCTCGGCGGAGGCGGCCGGCTGCGGAGTGCTGGTCGTGCCCTCGCTGCTGGAGGTGCCGGGCGGCCCGGCCCGTACCTTCCGGTCGAGCCTGACGGAGGTCGACGTGGCGGCGCTGCGGGCCTGCCTGCCGGCGCCGCGCACCGCGCCGGAGGCCCAGGTGGATTCCGGGCCGGCCCTCGACCACCCTTGACGCCCCGGGGCGTCGACCACCGGCCGTCGGCCGGTGGCGGGGCCGCCGCCCCCGCGAACGAGGGCCGTCACCGCACCCGTCGGCGGTGACGGCCCCGCCGCCGTCCCGCCGGGCCGCCCCTCTCAGAGCCGGACCGGGCCGCCCGGACGGTCCGGGGGCCGCTCTGCGCCGCCGTCCCCGCGCGGACGGAACTCGGCGATGATCTCGCAGCCGAGCGCGTACGCCGGCACCCCCGCGGTGATGAGCGCGGTCTCGGCGACGCCGACGAGGTCGGCGATGCCGGCTCCGGCGTGGAGTGCGCCCTGGGCGTGGATCCGCGCCGGGTGTTCCCGGCCGAGGGCCAACAACTGCCCGAAGTGGACGAGTTGCTGCACCCGCGCGCCCAGCGGGTTGTCGGTCAGCACGATGTGGCGCAGGGCCGCGATCGCCTCCTCCGTCGGCAGCCGGCCGAACTCCTCGGCCAGGCGCAGCCGTTCCTGCACCCCGCCGGGAACGGTTCCGAGGGTGGCGCGGTAGCGGTCGCGCACGGCCTCCGCCCGGGAGGAAGGGGTGCCGTCCGTCATGACGCGACCCGCGCGATCGCCGCGCGCACGGCCTCCTGGGCGCCCGGCGGGAAGTCCACGGCCCCGCCGATCGCCGCGGCGGCGATCTCGGCCTCGGCGCTCTCCTCGATCGCCACCACGAGGTGGGCGGTGGCCGCCGCGTCCGGGCCGAACACCAGGAGGCCGTGGTTGGCCAGCAGGACCGCGGCCGTCGTGGGGCGCCGTTCCAGCACGTCGGCCATGCCCCGTACCGACACGTCCGATCCGCGGGGGCCCCAGGGGACCACGGGGACGTCCTCGGCCTGTCCGAAGCGCAGCATCGGCTCGGTCCGGCAGGGCAGCGGCCGGTGCGCCACGGCGAAGGCGGTCGCGGCGGGCGAGTGGGTGTGGATGATCGCGCCCACGTGGGGGCGCGCCTCGTACACCGCGCTGTGCATGGCGATGATCTCGGCGCTGACGGACTGCAGCTCGCCTTCGAGGACCTGCCCGTCGAAGCCGACGGTCGCCAGCTGTTCGGGCCGCAGGCCGCGGACGAACCCCGGCGTCAGCAGAAGGCGCTCGCCGTCGAGCCGGGCGCTCAGGTTGGCGTGCCCGGAGTGCGACATCACCCCGGCCGCGAAGAGCCCCTCCGCGGCTGCCACCAGCTGCTCGGCCCGCTCTTTCCGTATGTACGCATCGCTCATGGCGGTCCCTCCAAGTGTGCTGTCAGCGGCCGCTCGTTCGCCGCTGTCCACGTGCCGACCACTCTTCAACTTGAACTAAGGTTCAAGTCAAATGCCGTGACCACGAGGAGCAGGAGGAGCTGGACGTGCGCATGACGATCGGTCGTCTCGCCGACATCACGGGAGTGCCCGCGTCGGCCATCCGGTACTGGGAACGCCACCGGCTGCTGCCCACGCCCGATCGCGAGAGCGGGCAGCGGCGCTATCCGCCGGAGGCGGCCGAACGCATCACGGTGCTGCGCACGTGCCAGCAGGCCGGCCTGACGCTGGCCGAGATCGGCGAGTTCCAGCGCGAGCAGCCGCACCGGGAGGCGATGATCCGCGCCAAGCTGTCCGAGATCGAGCAGCGCAGGGTCGACCTCGACCACGCGCACGAGCTCCTGACCCACGCCCTGAAGTGCAGCGAGGAGGACATCGTCAGGTGCCCGAAGTTCCGCGAGCAGATGGCGGCGTGGCAGACACCGGACACGACGCCCCGACCCGACTGAGCGGCCGCGCGGGAAGCATCCCGCGCCACCCGCCGGCCCGTCCGCGCCGCCCTCCTCGAGCATCACGAGGACCCCTTCGGCGCCCTGCCCCCGGGACTGCGCCAGGGTCAGCACTCTTTCTGAAAGTTGCTGCAAGAATTTTCAGACCTCGATAGGCTGCCGCCGTCTCCGTCCACCCCGTGAAAGGACCCACCCCATGCAGGGACGCAACGGCAGGCGCGTCGGCGCGCTGGCGACGCTGGTGGCCGCGCTCCTCCCCTGGGCTGCGCCGGCCTCCGCGGCGGACGGTCCGGCGGGCTCGCCGTTCCACTTCCAGGTCACGGCCACCACCGACTGGGGCGACCAGGTCCTCGTGGTGGGCAACGTCCCGGCCCTGGGTGCCTGGGATCCCGCCCACGGGATACCGCTCGACGCGCACGGCTATCCCGCGTGGACCGGCGAGACCGTCGTCGACTCCGACTCCGGTGTCGAATACAAGTACGTCCTCCGGGAGCCCGACGGCACGATCACCTGGGAAGCCGGGCCGAACCGCCTCGTCCGGCCGCGGGCCGGCTCGCCCGTCACCACCCAGGACGCCTTCCGGGTCACCCCGCGCACACCCGCCTCCGGCATCGCGCCGACGTGCGTCGGCTGGTCCACCACGTGGCGCTACACCTCCGTCTTCAACGGCTGCGGCGACACGTACGGCCTTCAGGTCCTCTACCAGGACGGCAGCAGGTCCGGCTGCCGGGAGGTCGCGGCCGACGCGACCGCGACCTTCCCCGGTTACGGTCCTTACGAGAACCACCCCGTGGCGGTCAACCACTGCTGACGGGCCGGCCCTCGGCTCCGCACCGGAGCCGGCCGGCCGCTTTCGGCCGGACCGCTCACGGCCCTGGCGCATTCCGGGCACGCAGCGGCGTTCCCGGCGGTCCGGAGGGCAGACTGGAGGGGCCGACGGGACCGGGCGGACAGGAGTGCGGCCATGGGTGTGCCGATCATCATCGACTGCGATCCGGGGCACGACGACGCCCTGGCCATCATGCTCGCGGCCGGGGACCCGGCGGTGGACCTGCTGGCCGTCACCACGGTGGCGGGCAACCAGACGCTCGAGAAGACCACCCTGAACGCCCGCCGGGTCTGCACCGTCGCCGGGATCCGGGACGTTCCGATCGCGGCGGGCTGCGACCGACCGCTGGTCGAGCCGCTGCGGGTGGCCGGCGACGTGCACGGCGAGTCCGGGCTGGACGGACCGGACTTCGGCGCGCCGGAGGTGGACGTCGTCCCCGAGCACGCCGTCGAGCTCATGTACCGGATCCTGACGGAGCACCCGGAGCCGGTGACCCTGGTGCCGACGGCTCCGCTCACGAACGTCGCGCTGCTGCTCACCCGCTACCCCGACGTCGTCCCGCGGATCCGGGAGATCGTGCTCATGGGCGGCTCGACGGAGCGCGGGAACACCACACCGGCCGCCGAGTTCAACGTGTGCGTGGACCCGGAGGCCGCCGACATCGTGTTCCGCAGCGGGGTGCCGCTGACCATGTGCGGGCTCAACGTCACCCACCAGGCCCTGGCCACGCCCGACGTGGTGGCCCGCTTCACCGGCCTCGACACTCCGCTCGGCCGGACCTGCGCCGAGCTGATGACCTTCTTCGGGGGCACCTACCGGCGGCTGTTCGGGTTCCGGGCCCCGCCGCTGCACGATCCGGTGGCGGTGGCCCGGGTCATCGACCCGGAGATCGTGCACTGCACCGAGGCCCACGTGGCCGTCGAGCTCCACGGTCGGCACACCAGGGGCGCGACGGTGGTCGACCTGCACGGCACCCTCGGCCGGCCCGCCAACGCCCGCGTCGCCCTGACCCTGGACCAGGACCTCTTCTGGGACCGGCTGGTCGCGGCCGTCGAGAGGCTGGGCCGCGACCGGTCCTAGGATCCGCCCCCTACGGAGGGGGCGTCGGGGCCCCGGCCGGGCGCGACACGCGTCGCCCGACCGTCAGGCCCCACACTCTAACGCCGCACAACTCCACAGGGCCGAGTCCCCGACCGCCACCACGGATCCGGCGCCGGTCGGGGCCGGTTCAGGGCCGGCGCCACCGGTGACCAGCAGCGCCAGCAGCACGGTGGCCGCCTCGCTCTGGAGGGTGCGGGCCGCCTGCTGGAGACGCCGCGGGTCGGTGCCGGGCAGCGACAGCGCGAGGCACTCCGCGTCGGGACCGGTGGTGATCGGCACCGCCGCGCACACCGTGCCGAGTGCGTACTCCTGGAGGTCCAGCAGTGCCTCACCGGGACCGCGGGCGTCGAGCTGGTGGAAGAGCACCTGCTCGTTGGTGATGGTGTGGGCGGTGAGCCGGGCGATCTTGTGCCGGGCCAGGTGGTCCATGCGGCCGTCGTAGTCGAGCTGGGTCAGCAGGGCCTTGCCGACGGCCGAGGCGTGCGCGGCGGCGCGGAAGTCCACCCACTCCTCCACCACGGGCGCCGCGGGCCCGTCGGCGTACTGCGTGATGGCGATCTCGCCGTCGGTGTAGCGGCTGACGTACACGGCGGCGCCGACCGCGTCCCTGACCCAGGCGAGGGTCTCCTGGAGGCGGCCCACCCCGTTCTCGCCCGCGGCGCCGGCCAGCCGCAGGGCGGTGCCGGCGACGTACGCGTCGGGGCCGATGGGCGTGGCCAGGTTGGTCCGGACGAGTCGGCGCAGCGCCTGGGCGAGCATGAGCGGCGGGAGTTGGGTCTGCCGGGCGATCTGGACCAGGCTGACGCCGCCGGAGTACCGGTTGATCACCTCGAGGACGCGCAGCGCGCGGTGGACGGTGGTGAGGGCGGTCGGCGCGCACCTGTGCTCGGCCGTGCGCTCGGCGCCCTGGGTGAGCCGGGGGGCCCGCAGCGGGGCCGCTGACCAGGCGCTGGCGTCCCGGGTGAGGCGGCGCGGGTCCAGTTGGGCGCAGCGTGCCAGAGCCACGGCCAACTGCGGGCCGGGCAGCACGATCTCGCCCAGATCCGGGTCCTCGTCGGCGACCAGGGCGGCCACGGCGCGACACAGCGGGCCTGGCAGCCGGTGCCGGTCGCGGATCTGCTGGGAGGGGGCCGGGGCGGGCTGCCGGGGCAGGAAGGTGAGGTCCTGGGTGGTGATGGGGGGCGAGCTCCAGATGACCGAGGCGCCCAGTGCCTCCTCCAGGCGGTCCGGGACGGCGGGCGGGTCGGGCAGGCCGGGGTCCGCCTCCAGGGTCGCGGCCTGGTCCCGCCAGTGCCGGGCGGTGCTGACCTCGGCCCGCGAGAGGTGCAGCAGGTACAGGCAGCGGGCGGCGGTACGGGAGCCCGCCCCGGCGGCGTACTGGAACCAGAACTGCGCGCCCTCGAGCTTCCCCGAGAGGTGCAGCAGGCTGCCGAAGAGGAGGGCGGACGCCTGGCTGTGCGGCCAGGCGTCGGCGTCGAGGGCGACTTCGGTGAACTCCTCGCTGTCGACGACGTGCCAGGTCAGGGCGTCGAGGGCGCGGGCGGCCCGGACGTGGCAGGCGGCGTCGAGCACCAGGGCGTCGGTGACGGCGGGACAGGGCTCGGCCGTGCGCCGGCGGCCGCGGCCGGACCGCTTGGCGGCGGTTCGGGCGCGGGCCGCGGCGGCGCGGTTGCGGTCGGCGACGACGCGGCGGGCGATCCGGCGCCGGGCGGCGTCCTCGTCGTACCCCGCGTACTCCTCGGCGAGCACCTCGGCGTCGCGCAGGGCGACGGTCACTTCCCACAGCACGGTCGTCAGGTCCAGGTCCAGGTCCCGGGTCGTGTCGCTCACTGGTCCTTCTCCTCTCCGGCGGCCCAGTCGAGCCCGAATTTCCTGGACAGGGCACGGCGAGCGCCACGGATCTTGGAGCGGACCGCGGCGGTGCTGATGCCCATCATCTGCGCGACCTTGTCCTCGCTGTACCCGCCGAGGAAGGCGAGGAGGGCGATGTCGTAGTCGCGCTCCGGGAGTTCGGCGATGGCCGCGTAGAGGGCGAGTCTCGCTCCGTGGCGCTCGAAGGGCTGTTTGCCGGAACGTCTGAGGGCCGCGTACCAGGCGGTCTCCACCATGGCCGGGGACCTGCGCAGCAGGACCAGTCTGCGTTCCACGTGTTCGCGGAGCACCGACCAGGCGAAGCCGTGCAGGCTGGACTCCCTCAGGGCCTGGGGCCAGACCTTGAGCAGGAAGGTGAAGACGTCGTCCACCACGTCGTCGGCGTCCTCGCGGTTGCCGAGCTGGAGGTGGGCGTAGCACAGGTAGGCGCGGTGGTGCTGGGAGTGGAACGCCGTGTACTCCACAGGCAGGACTCCCACCAGTTCGTTGGAGACCGTCTGGTCTCCGGAAGGGTCGAACTCGCCTTCGCTCATGCGTTCCCCCACGGCTGACCGCTGGCGCCGCCGGCCGATGCGACGACTTCCTGACTAACGAACGACTGGCGCGGGGTTACGGCTATGGGCACGAAGGCGTACTCGACAAGATCCACGATGACGCGAATCCTTCCCGTGGCACATGGTGCGATGGCCGGGCCTGCCTGCCCCCAGGTACGGCAGCCGGAGAGTGGAACTGCTCTCACGCACTAGCCAACAGGAAACCTGCCTCTTGGTGAGGGCCGTCTTTCACAATTCTTCGGAAGCTGGCGCACCGTCGCGCGTACGCGCCCCCTTCCGCCCGCGCGCGCTCCTCCACCGAAACGCTCCGGACGCGCCCCGAGGACGATTCGAGGGAGCGGCCGCCCCGTGGTGTGTGGGGGAGGTGCTTGACGCGTCGTGGCAGGCTGGTCCGGAGGCAGGCCCGGGCCGGAGGTGGCCGCAGGCCAGGGCGAAGCCCCAAAGCCTCCGGGGTGGGCCTGCCGCAGGGCCTGCAGGCCACGACGCGTCAAGCGCCGAGGGGACCCGCATACCACGGGACCCGCCCCGAAGCGAGGGCCCACCCCGACACCGGAAGCCCCCACACCACACCCCGAGCGTCTCTGCTAGAGGTCGCGCTCCCCCGGGCTCACCAGCCCGGTCTCGTAGGCGAGCACGACGGCCTGCGCCCGATCCCGCAGCGACAGCTTCGCGAAGATCCGGGCGACGTGGGTCTTGACGGTGGCCTCGCTGAGCGTGAGGTGGGCTGCCACTTCGGCGTTCGACAGGCCCCGCCCGAGGAGGGTGAGGACCTCCCGCTCGCGCGGGGTGAGGCCCGCGAGGTCGCGGTGGGCGGCCGGAGCAGGGACGGGGGTGTCCGCGGCGAAGCGCTCGACCAGGCGCCGGGTGATGGAGGGCGCGAGGAGGGCGTCGCCGGTGCCGACGAGGCGGACGGCCGCGGCGAGGTGGTCGGAGGTCACGTCCTTGAGCAGGAAGCCGCTGGCTCCGGCGGCCAGGGCCGCGTACACGTACTGGTCGAGGTCGAAGGTGGTCAGCATGACGACCCGGCAGGACGGGTCCTCGGCGAGGATGCGGCGGGCGGCCTCCAGGCCGTCCATGCCGGGCATGCGGATGTCGAGCAGGACGACGTCGGGGCGCAGCCGGCGCACCTCCTCGACCGCGGCCGCCCCGTCGGCGGCCTCGCCGACGACGTCGATCCCGCGGGCGGTGAGGATCATCCGGAAGCCGGTGCGGACGAGCTCCTGGTCGTCGGCGATGACCACGCGCGGGCCGGGCGCCACCGCAGCCGCGGGCTCGGGTGCGTGAGGGCTCGTCACGGGCGGTCCAGGGGTATGCGGGCGCGCACGCGGAAGCCGCCGCCGAGCCGGCGCCGGGCATCGAGCTCACCGCCGTAGACCGCCACCCGCTCGCGCAGCCCGAGCAGCCCCCGCCCGGTCCCAACGGGGCCCGCCGACCCGCCGGCCCCGGACGAGCCAACCACCCCGGCCGCCCCGGACGAGCCGCCCGACCCAGCCGCCCCTGTCATCCCAGCCACTTCAGCCACCCCACCAACCCCAGCCATCCCAGCAGCCCCCACCCCCGACCCGACCGGCACCCCCGCGAGAACGCTCGGCCCCGTGTTGAGCACCTCGACCCGGAGCCAGCGTTCCGCGTAACGGACCGTCACCTCGGCCGTCGCCCCGTCTCCGTGCCTGAGGGCGTTCGTGAGCGCCTCCTGGACGATCCGGTACGCCGTCACGTCGATCCCCTCCGGGAGCGGCCGTGGCTCGCCGGAGATGCGGACCTCCACCGGCAGCCCGGCGAAGGCGAACCGGTCGACGAGCCGGCTGAGCCGGGCCATGCTCGGCTGCGGCTCGACCACCAGGTCCCGCCCGCCCTCGGCCGGACCGTCGGTGCCGTCCTGCGCGGGGGCGAGCAGGCCGAGCAGGTGGCGCAGTTCGGTCATCGCGCTCCGCCCTGCCGTCTCGACCGCCAGCATCGCCGCCGCGGCCTGCTCCGGCAGGGTGGTGAGCACCTCGCGCGCGGCTCCGGCCTGCACCACCATCAGGCTCACGTTGTGGCTGACGATGTCGTGGAGTTCGGCGGCTATCCGGGCGCGTTCGGCGTCCACCGCCGCCCGCGCCGCGCTTTCCCTCTCGCGTTCCAGCTGCCAGCCACGCTCCCCGACGGCGGCCCGGTGCAGCCGCCGCGCCCGTACGAGCGCGGCGCCGAGCGCGCCGGCCGCGGCGCACGCCAGCACCAGCGCGACGATCAACAGACCCGTCATCGCCGCCACCCCCCTCCCGTGCTCCGCGGCACCCGCTGTCCCGCTGTCCCGCAGTCCCGCTGCTCCGCCGTCGTCCGGCCCTCGCTCACGGCCGGACCCCCCGCCACCAGCCTCTCAGCCCGGGCCAAGATCCGCATCCCTCCCCGGATGCAGGCGCGTACATCCCCGGTATGACGACCCCCGCGGGTTACACCGTGGGGGCGACGCACCGGCCCCGAACCGCCTCTTAGGTTCGGGGCATGGCAACACATCACGACAGCAGCGAGCCGCAGGTCGTCGTCCGACTGGAGGACGTGCACAAGGAGTTCGGTGACGCCCGGGCCCTGGCCGGTCTGGACCTGGAGGTCCGGGCCGGGGAGGCGGTGGCCGTCATGGGCCCGTCGGGCTGCGGCAAGTCGACCCTCCTGAACCTGGTGGCCGGGCTGGACCGGGCCACCTCGGGCACGGTCCGGGTGCACGGCCAGGACCTCGGCGACCTCGGCGAGACCGGTCTGGCCCTGTTCCGCCGCCGGCACATCGGCATGGTCTTCCAGTTCTTCAACCTGATCGACGACCTGCCCGCCCTGGACAACGTCGCGCTGGCCGCGCAGTTGACCGGCACCTCTGCGCGCCAGGCCCGGCGCCGGGCGCTGGAGCTCATGGACGAACTCGGGGTGGCCGGGCGCCGCGACACCTACCCGGCCGCGCTCAGCGGCGGCGAGCGCCAGCGCGTGGCCGTGGCGCGGGCGCTGGTGAACCGGCCGGCCCTGCTGCTGGCCGACGAGCCCACGGGCGCGTTGGACAGCCGCTCGGGCGAGCAGGTGATGGACCTGCTCATCGACCTCAACCAGATCGGCCAGACGCTGCTGATCGTCACGCACGACCCGAAGCTGGCGGCCCGGTGCGCCAGTCGGCTGGTGGAGATGGCGGACGGCCGGGTGGCGCGCGAGCGCACGCTGGAGGGGCCGGACTCCGAAGGCGTCGCCGGTGCGGCCCTCTCCTCGGGAGCGGGCGCGTGAGCGCCGTGTGGCGGGCCGCGCGGGCGGCCGTGCGCCGGCGCCGGATCCAGACGGCCGTGATCGCCCTGGTCGTCCTGTGCTCGTCCACGACCGTGCTGCTGGCCCTCGCCCTGGTCGGCGCCGCGTCGGCCCCCTTCGACAAGGCCTTCGCCGCGCAGCGCGGCGCCCACGCCCTGGTGGTGTTCGACACCTCGAAGGCCCCGCCGGACGCCGTCGCACGCACCGCGCGCGCAGGGGGTGTCGAGGCCGCGGCCGGGCCGTTCGGCCAGGCCAGCGTCGACGTGCCCGAGCCCTGGATGTACATGGCGCCCGGGACGCTGACCGTGGTCGGCCGGGCCTCCCCCGGCGGTCCCGTGGACCGGGTGGAGGTGGTGTCCGGCCGGTGGGCGCGGGGCCCCGGGGAGATCGTCGTCGCCCGGGACCGGCCCGGCGACACCGACCAGCTCCTGGGGTCGCGGTTGGACGCCCCGGGTGTACCGCCGCTGCGCGTCGTCGGCTTCGCCACGAGCATGAGCAAGTCGGCGAGCGCGTGGGTGACGCCCGGCCAACTCGCGGCGCTGCACCCGCGTTCGACACAGATGCTCTACCGGTTCGCGGACGAGGACGCGGGCTCGGAGCGGGCCGTGCGCGGCGCGGTGGCGGCGGCCACGCGGGGCCTGCCGGCCGGCGCGGTCACGGCGAGCCGCTCGTACCTCGCTCTGGAGGAGGCGTTCTCGGCGACGGCCGACGCGTTCCTGCCGTTCGTGTCGCTCTTCGGCGTGCTCGGGCTGCTGGTGTCGGTCCTGATCGTCGGCAACGTCGTCAGCGGCGCGGTGGTCTCCGGCCACCGGCACATCGGGGTGCTCAAGGCGCTCGGCTTCACCCCCAACCAGGTGGTGTCCGTGTACCTGTTGATGGTGTCGGTCCCGGCGCTGCTGGGCTGCGTGCTGGGCACGCTGCTGGGGGGTGCGCTGGCCGAGCCGTTCGTCCGCATCGCGTTCGCCGGGATCGACACGGGCGTGGTGACGGTCGGCGCGGGCCGCTGGCCCGCCGTGGCCTGCCTGCTGGGGATGCCGTTGCTGGTGGTCGTCGCGGCGCTGGTGCCGGCGTTGCGGGCGCACCGGCTGCCGGCGGCCCGTGCCATCACGGCCGGCAGCGCGCCGGCGGCCGGGCGGGGCCTGCGGGTGCAGCGGTTCCTCAGCGGTACGCCGCTGCCGCGCGCCGTGAGCCTGGGGCTGGGGCAGCCCTTCGCCCGGCCCGGCCGGTCGCTGCTGACGCTGGCCGCGATCGCGCTCGGCGTGACGGCGGTGACCGTGACCACGGGCCTGACCGGGACGATGACGGCCTTCGCCGACCTCGGCCGGGGCACCGGCGGGCCGGGGGTGTACGTCAACGCGGACCCGTCCGTGCCCGACCGCCCCGCGCCGCGGCTGGGCGACGCGGCGACGGAGGCGCGGCTGCGGTCGCTCGGCGCGCAGAAGGTGGTCGCGCGGGCGTTCAGCCACGTCCGGCTGGCCGGGCTGCCCGGCGAGTACTTCGCGGACTTCTACCGCGGGGACACGGACGTGTTCGAGCGGGGCGTCGTCGAAGGGCACTGGCCCAGCGGGGTCGGCGAGGTCGCGGCCGGCCCGGCGTTCCTGAGCCAGCGCGGGCTGTCGGTCGGCGACCGGACCATGCTGGAGGTGGGCGGGCGCCGCATGCCGGTGACCGTGGTCGGCCGGGTGATCGAGGGCAACGCGAAGGCCGTCTCGTCGAACTGGCCGACCCTCCAGGCGCTGCTGCCCGGAACCCGGGCGATCGAGTACAAGGTGCAGTTGGCCCGGGGGGCGGACGCGGGAGCGTACGTGGCGGCGGTACGCGCGGTGGATCCGGGGCTGCGCCCGGAGGCGACCTCGACCGGGAGTGCGGCCACGGCCACGGTCGTGGGCTTCTCCTCCGTCTTCTCCGTCCTCCTGGCCACCGTGGCCTCGCTCGGGGTGTTCAACACGGTGCTGCTGAGCACGCGCGAGCGGCGCCGCGACCTCGGGATGATGAAGTCCATCGGCATGACCCCGCGCCAGGTCGTCCTCATGACGGTGACGTCGGTGACCGGGCTCGGGCTGGTCGGCGGGCTGGTGGGGCTCCCGCTGGGCATGGTCGCGCACCGGCTGTTGGTGGACCACGTGGGGATCGTGGACTTCCCCGAGTGGATGAAGGACGTCTGGCACGCCCCGCGTCTCGCCGGGATGCTGCTGGCGGGCGTGGGGATCGCGGTGCTCGGGGCCGTGGTGCCGGCCCGGTCGGCGGCCCGCCTGACGATCGCCCGGGTGCTCCACAACGAGTAGCCGCCGCGGACGGGTACCCGGGTTCCCCCGGGCGGTTTGGCGCCGCTCGGGGGAACTTGGGCGGTTTGGCCGGAACTCGTATGGGCCAGATAGGTGCCTGAGGCATGTAATGGACGGCGAGCCGGTGCCGCTCCCCGCACGGCCGGCGCCGGAGGACCAGCACCTGCGAGGTAGTCCGATGACGGAGATGACGGAACCGAAGGAACTGACGGAGACGGAGACCGCCCCGGCCGTCCCCTTCCCCGCGACCCGCACCTGTCCCTACCACCCGCCCACCGCCTACCGCCCCCTGCGCGAGGGCCCCCCGCTCTCCCGCGTGACCCTCTTCGACGGCCGCACCGTCTGGGCGGTCACCGGCCACGCCCGGGCCCGTGCACTGCTCACGGACCCGCGTCTGTCCACGGACCGCGAGAACCCCGACTTCCCCATCACCTCGGCCCGGTTCAAGGCCCTGACCTTCCGGCGCACCGCCCTGCTCGGGGTGGACGACCCGGAGCACAACGCCCAGCGGCGCGTGCTCATCCCCAGCTTCACCCTCAAGCGGACCGCCGCCCTGCGCCCGCGCATCCAGGACACGGTGGACCGGCTCGTCGACGGCCTGGTTGCGCGCGGCCCCGGCGCCGAACTGGTCGGCGACTTCGCCCTGCCGGTGCCGTCCATGGTGATCTGCGCGCTGCTCGGAGTGCCGTACGAGGACCACGACTTCTTCGAGGGCGCCTCCCGCCGGCTGCTGCGCGGCCCGACGACGGACGACGTGACGGCGGCCCGGGACGCCATCGACGACTACCTGCGCCGGCTGATCGGCCGCAAGCGCGCCGAACCGGGCGAGGGCCTGCTGGACGAGCTGATCGCCCAGCGGCTGGAGACCGGGGAGACGGACGTCGAGGAGCTCGTGGCACTGGCCGCGATCCTGCTGGTGGCGGGGCACGAGACCACCGCGAACATGATCTCTCTCGGTACCTTCACCCTGCTGCGCCATCCCGAGCGGCTGGCCGAGCTGCGGGCCGAACCGGTCCTGGTCGGCGAGGTCGTGGAGGAGCTGATGCGGTACCTGTCCATCGCGGACGGGATGCTGCGGGTGGCCACCGCGCCGATCGAGGTCGACGGGACGGTGATCCGGCCGGGCGACGGGGTGGTGTTCCCCACCTCGGTCATCAACCGCGACGCCACGGTGTACGCCGACCCGGACGACCTGGACTGGCACCGGCCGACCCGGCACCACCTGGCGTTCGGCTTCGGCATCCACCAGTGCCTGGGCCAGAACCTGGCCCGGGCCGAGATGGAGATCGCCCTGGGCACGCTGTTCGAACGGCTGCCGGGCCTGCGGCTGGCGGCCGACCCGGACACGATCCCGTTCAAGCCGGGCGACACGATCCAGGGGATGCTCGAGCTCCCCGTGACCTGGTGAGGGGCGGGAGCACCGTGCACATCGACATCGACCACGGCGTCTGCATCGGGGCCGGCCAGTGCGCGCTGACCGCGCCGGAGGTGTTCGCCCAGGACGACGACGGGTTCAGCACCCTGCTGCCGGGGCGCGAGGACGGCCACGGCAGCCCGTTGGTCCGCGAGGCGGTCCGCGCCTGCCCCGTCGCGGCCATCGCCGTACGCGGCTCCTGACGCCACCCGTCAGACGCGCGGCCGGCCCCTGAGGGGGAAGTCCCAGGGGCCGGCCGGTCCGGGTGGCGTACGCGGTGCGGTACGCAGTGCAGTACGCGGTGCCGTAGGTGGTGCGGTACGTGGTGCTACGCGGTGCCGTACGCGACGCCGCGGCGCGGGTCAGCCGAAGGACCAGCGCTGGGCGGCCGAGTCGTCGCAGTTCGCCCGGGTCAGCCTGGTCCCGTTCGCGGATCCGGCGGCGTTCAGGCACCGGCCCGCGTTGCGCAGGGAGCCCTGGGGGCCGGGCTGCCAGGACTGGCCGGCGCTGCCGTCGCACGCCTGGACGGTGATCCGGGCGGCCGCGGCGCCGTCGATGCAGACTCCGGACAGCCCGGTCAGGCGGCCGTCGGCGTGCAGCGTCCAGCGCTGGTTGGGCCCGCCGTGGCAGCTGTAGAGCGTGGGTTCGGTACCGGGGGCGGTCGCGCTGTGGGGCAGGTCCACGCACGTCCCCGAGGCGCCGTTGACGAGGGCGGCGTCGACGGGGAGCGCGGCGGCCCGGCCGGTCGCGGTGATCTCGGCGGCACTGGTCCAGGGCCCGCGTCCGCCGGCTTCGGTCAGGGCGCGCAGCCGCAGGTAGCGGCCGGTCTTCGCGGCCAGCGGCACGGACGTGGCCGCCGCCGTGTCGGCGAAGGTGCCGGTGGCCACCGGGGAGCCCCAGTCGGCGGTGGTGTCCGACAGGTAGACCTCGTAGGAGCCGATGCGCCCGTTCACCCCGCCGTCCTGCCGGGGGAGGTGGCCCAGGGAGTCGACGGCGTAACGGGCCCCGAGGTCGATCAGGATCTCGTGCGGGAGGGCCGCCGGGGTGCCCGAGGACCAGGCGGTGTGCCAGAGGGTGGCGGGGTCGCCGTCGATCGCGTTCGCCGCGGCCCCGTTCTCGGCGGCCGTCTCCTGGCTGTCGGCGCGGACCACCGACCAGCCGGTGCGCGGGATCGGAGCCGAGGACGGGACCGGGTCGGCGGCCGGGATCCGGGTGCCCGCGGCGGTGACCGTGAAGGCGCCGGACTTCTGCCCGGTCTTGACCCACAGGACGCCGCCGCGGTCGGCCGGGTCGAAGAACCAGCCGGTGGCGGCGGCGTCGTACGCGCTCCTGCCGGGCTGGGCGGGCAGGGCCGCGCCGTCCGCGGTCACGCCGGTGGGCGCGGCCGCCACGTGCAGGCCGAGCTCGTAGCCGCGCGCGGCGGGCTTGCCCGTGTACGAGCCGTTCGCCGCGCCCACCGTGACGGTGACGTCCCCGGTGCCGGCGGCGGGCGCGCCGACGTCCACCTTCTGGCGGGCGAAGGCGCCGCTCTGGTAGGCGCGGGTCAGGCCGTCGTCCTCGTACAGGGTGAAGGTCGAGTTGCCGCGGGGGTGGATGTCGTAGGTGAGGGTGGAGACGGGCTTCTCCCCCGCGTAGTTCATCGTGGGCCACATCGGAACGATCGCGCCGCCCTTGACGAACAGGGGCAGGGTGTCGAGCGGCGCGGCGTAGCCGTTGAGCCAGCCGGGTCCGGCGTAGGTCTTCCCGGTCCAGTAGTCGGTCCAGGTGCCGGCGGGCAGGTAGATGCCGTCGCGGGTGGTGGTGTCGGAGACGACGGGGGCGACGAGGAAGGAGTCGCCGGCCAGGAACTGGCCGCTGGTCAGGTTGCCGCGGGCGACCGGGTCGTCGGGGTAGTCGAGGACCAGGGCGCGGGTGCTGGGCACGCCGGTGTCGTGGGCGGTGCGGCTCATCGTGTACAGGTACGGGGTCAGCCGCATCTTGAGCTGGAGGTACTTGCGGTTGATGGACAGGTAGGGCTCGGCGAAGCGCCAGGGCTGCTTGTCCTGGTAGCCGGCGGCGGGGTTGGTGGCGCCCCAGCCGGACATGGTCATGAAGGCCGGGGTGAAGGCCTTCCACTGGAGGTCGCGGACGTACGTCCTGGGGCTGCCGCCGAAGATGCCGTCCACGTCGCCGGAGGCGTAGTTGAGCCCCGAGAGGCCCGCGCCGGCGATGGCGGGCACGTGCCAGCGCATGTCGTCCCAGGTGCCGTAGGTGTCGCCGGTCCAGACGACGGCGTTGCGCTGGGTGCCGGCCCAGCCGTCGACGGTCCACACGAAGCGGCGGGCGTCGGAGTTCTTCTCGATGCCGTCGACGGCCTGTTTCACCCCGTCGAAGGCGGTCTTGTAGCCGCCGCCGATCCACGCGACGTCGGTCTTCACGCCGCGGGTGCCGGCGGTGCCCACCTCGTCGGCGATGCCGGACAGGCCGGTGGAGGTCCACAGGCCGGTGCGGAAGCCGCGGGCCTTGAGGGCGTCGACGGTGGACTTGAGGGGTTGGGTGTAGCCGCAGCCGTAGCCGTCGTTGGGCAGGAACCAGCCGGAGGGCATGTCGGCGGCGCGGGCGTCGTCGGCGTACCCGACCACGTCGGGGGTGGTCTGGTGGCGCAGCCGGTCGTGGTCGCCCTGATAGGCGGGGTTGGAGGCGTTGAAGCAGTCGGCGTTGCCGAGTTCGAAGCCCCACAGCGGTGCCATGAAGGGCTTGCCGCTGACGTCGGTGTAGGCGTCGAGGACGGACTTCAGGCCGTCGCCGGTGAAGTACCAGGCGTCGAACCGGGTCTCGTTGTGGGTGAAGGCGCCCGGTGCGGTGAAGGCGTACGAGCCGGGGGCCCAGGTGTTGCGCATGACGCCGTAGCCGTTGGTGGACATGTAGAACGGCGCGGGGCTGGCGTTGTTGTTCTCGCGCCACTTGTTGTCCACCGCCACGGGCACGGTCTTGCCGCGCAGCGCCCATTCGCCGAGCCGCAGGCCGGTGCCGTAGAACTGCTCGTCCGCGCCCGTGGCGAGGTACTGCGTGGTCTTTCCGCCGGACCAGGAGACGGGCTGGGTCTCCTGCCAGACGGGGGTGGTGTTGTCCGGGCGGTAGACGGAGAAGCGCAGCGGCGACTTGTTGACGCGGATGACGAGGGACGGCGTGGTGATCTTGTAGTACGTACCGGCGTCCGCGGACGTGGCGGGCACGGAGCCGAAGTCGGTGGTGACGGCGAGGTCGGAGCCGGCCGGGTCGTCGGTGAACGATCCGTCGGGCGAGAGCCAGAGCCGGAAGATGTCGGAGCGGGCGACGACCACGCGGGCCCGGGCGTTGGTGGACGTGGTCACGGTGAAGGTGGTGCCGGACTGGCTGATGCCGGTGGCGTTGCCGGCCGTGGCGGCCGGGGCGGCGGTGGCGGGGCCCGCGGGCCCGGCGGTGGCCAGGGCCGTGGCGGCGAGGGCGGTCGCGAGGGCGGCGCCGAGCGCCCGGAGGCGTCCGCGGCGCCGGTGCGGGGGCGGCGCTCCCCTGCTCCCGCCGAGCCGTGCGCGCTGAAGACCGAGTCTCATGGGGCAGCTCCTCGTGCGGTCCGGGCATGGCGGGGCCGGGGCCGGAGCCGGGACCGCGCACCACACCGTGCGTTGGGCATGCGCATGGCAACATAGCGCGCCGACGGCCCAGTTTGGAGATTGCTGCTTGAAACTGCACCGAAACGAGCAGTTTCAAGCAAGCGGAGGGTGGCGGTCCTGCGTGTGTCGCCTGCGCGGGCCGGACACGCGAAAGGGCCGGCCGGCCGATCACGGGGATCGGCCGGCCGGCCCGGGGGCGGCCCGCCCCGCGCCCTCAGGGGCGCGCGACGGAACGGTGCTGCCGGGTCGGCCTCGTCTCGGAGGTGACGCGGAAGCGGCTCAGCAGCGGCTCAGAAGCGGTTCGGAGCGGCCGGGAAGGGGCCGGGCACCGCGCCGGAGAGCGGGTTGCGCTGGCCGGAGGAGGTGGTCCGGCAGGTGATGTCGGCCTTGGGCAGCTTGCCCGTGGTCAGGTAGGCGTCGATCGGGGCGTTGGCGCAGGAGCCCGGCGTCAGGTAGACGCCGTGGCCCTCGCCGCCGAGGGCCAGGACCATCTTCGAGCCCTTGAGTGCGCGGTGCAGGCCCTTGCCGCTGGCCAGCGGGGTCTGGGAGTCCCACTCGTTCTGGACGGTGAGCACCTTGGCGGTACCGGTCATCGGGGTCTCGGCCTCGATGTTCTTGCCCCAGAACGCGCAGGGCAGGATGTTGGAGGCGATGTCGCCGTACAGCGGGTAGCGGGCCTTGTCGCGGAGGGCGTCCCGGCGGTACTGCGCCGGGTCCTTCGGCCAGGAGCGGGTGTCGCCGCAGGCGACGGCCCAGAAGACGGCGGTGCCGTTGTCGGCCGGCGCCTCGGCGGCGGTCCGCGCCGGGGTCGGCAGCATCGGCAGCGCGGCGGCACCGACGTGCTGGCCCGCGGCGGCCTTCTTCAGCTCCACGACCGCCTCGGCGGCCGACTTCGGGCTGAAGAACGCGCCGCGCAGGTAGCTGCGGATGTCGTCACCGGTCAGCTTCTGGCCCTGGATCGGGATCGGCTTGCGGTTGGCCTGGGCGACCAGGCCGTAGAAGGTCTTCGACACCGCGGCCGGCGTGCTGCCCAGCTTGTACGTGCGGTTGCGGGCGGCGGTCCACTTGGCCCACCGGTCGTAGGCCGGCTCCGCGCCGGAGGCCCACACCTGGATCATGCCGCGCCAAATCCGGGCCGGGTCGACGGCGCTGTCGAGGACGACGCGGTCGGTCCGGGTCGGGAACATCTGCGCGTACACGGCGCCCAGGTAGGTGCCGTACGAGTAGCCCAGGTACGAGATCGTGCGCTCGCGGAGGACCGAGCGGACGACGTCCATGTCGCGCGCGGTGTTGCGGGTGGTGATGTACGGCAGCAGGTCACCGGACGTGGCACGGCACTTGGCCGCGACGGACTTGGCCCAGGCCGTGTCGCGGGCGAAGGTCTCGCGCTTGTACGGGCGGTCCCAGCGCTGCTCGGCGTCGTTGAGCCCGCAGCTGATGGGGGTGCTCCTGCCGACGCCGCGCGGGTCGAAGCCGACCAGGTCGTACTGCTCCTTGACCTTCTTCGGCAGCGCGTCGCCGAGGAACAGCGGCAGGTCCAGGCCGGAGCCGCCGGGGCCGCCGGGGTTCAGCAGCAGGACGCCGTGGCGCTTGGCGGGGTTGCTGCTCTTGAGCCGCGATATGGCGAGGTCGATCTTGCGGCCCTCGGGGTGCCGGTAGTCGAGGGGCACCTTGATCGTGGCGCACTGGTACGCGGCGGGCGCGTGGGAGTCGCACCGGTGCCAGGCCGGCTTCTGCGTGAGGTACCCGGGAGCGCCGGCGGCCTGGGCCTGCGCGGGGGCGAGTGCGGGGATCGTGGTCGCGAAGAGTCCCGCGGCGAGCAGCGGGGCGTATCGGCGCATGCGCACGAAGGCCGTTCCTTTCGATGATGTACGGACGCCACAACCCTGTTACATGCCGGAGCCACGCGAATCATCCCCGAGGGCGGATCGCGCGTACGACTCGGGATGGAGAGGAATCCGGCAAGTGGCCGAAACCGTACGATCCTTGGGCGCACGGGGGAGCGTGACCCCCGGGCTGCGGCACCTGACAGGATCGGGCCATGACAGATCAGTCCGCGGGCCCGGTTCCGTCCGGCCGCCGCATCCTCTTCGACGTCGACGGCACCCTCGTCGACGCCCTCGACAACCAGCGCCGCGTGTGGCGCACTTGGGCCCTGGGACACGGGTTGGACGCGGACGAGGTGTACGCGGTGGCGCTGCGCACCCGTCCGGTCGAGACCTTCGCGCACGTCGCCCCGCACCTGGACCCGCAGGAGTGCCTGGCCGCGCTGCACGCCTTGGAGGACGAGGACGTGCGCAGCGGCACGTACGCGGCGTACCCGGGCGCGCCGGAGCTGCTGACGGCCCTGCCGCCCGGTTCCTGGGCGCTGGTGACCTCCAACTACGAGCACCGGGTCCGGGGCCGGTTCGCCCGCACCGGCCTGCCGGCCCCGGGCCTCGTCGTGGACGCGGCCGCCGTCACCGAGGGCAAGCCCTCCCCCGTGCCGTACCTGCGCGCCGCCGAGCTGCTCGGCGCGGACCCGCAGGACTGCCTGGTCGTCGAGGACGCGCCGTCCGGCGTGCGGTCGGGGCTGGCCGCGGGGATGACGGTCTGGGGGGTGAACTCCCCCGTCGCGCAGGAGGGGGTGCACCGCCACTTCGCCACCCTCGGGGCGGCGGCCGCGGAGATCCTCGCCTTCGCCGCGGCGGGCTGACCCGGCCGGGGATCCGGCGGCCTGCGGACCGGCCGCCGCCCGGTCGCCCCGGAACGTGCGGAGGTCCGCGGTCCGTCAGTCGAGGACCGGGTGCAGTTCCGGGTGGGCGTCCCACCAGGCGCGGTGGAAGGGGTTGTTGTCGACCTGGGCCAGGTACGCCCGGCCGGCGGCGCGGTAGAGCAGTTCGGCCTGGGCGGCCGGGACGGCCGCGCGGTTCCAGGCGAGCCGGATCCGGCCGGTGATCGGGCTGCCGGCCAGCGGCCGCAGGACGGTGCCCTCGGCCGCCGGCGCGGTGGGCTGGCTGACCGAGACGGCCCGGCCGGCCGCGATCAGGTCCCAGTGCATCTTCCGGTCGGTGATCCGGTAGCGCAGCGACGGGGTGAAGCCGGCCCGCGCGCAGGCGGCGACCAGCGCCTCGGGCCCGCCGTCGTCGTCCTCCAGCAGGGTCATCCAGGGCTCCTCGGCGAGATCGGCCAGCTCGACCTCCGTCCGCGCGGCGAGCGGGTGGTCGGCGGGCAGCCGTACGCAGAACGGCTCGCGGGGGATGAGCGTACGGGCCAGCACCCCCTCGGGCAGCGGTACTTCGTGGTCGTTGACCTCGCCGTACAGGACGGCGTCGTACCGTCCGGAGCCCAGCAGCCGGGCCAGTGCGGTGACCGAGTGCTCCACGTCGACGGTGATCTCCCGCCCGGCCAGCTCCCGCTCGATCTGCTCCAGCAACCCGTCGAGCAGCACCAGCAGGATGCAGCCGAGCCGCAGCGGCGTACCGGGCGCGACGGCGCGGGCGCCGGCGGTCAGGTCCTCCATCTCGCTGAGCACCCGGCGCGCCTTGGCGAGCACGAACTGGCCGAGCGCCGTGGGCTCCACGCCGTGCCGGCCGCGTACGAACAACTCCCCGCCCGCGACCCGCTCGATGCGCCGCAACTGCGCCGAGAGGGCTGGCTGGGAGACGCCCAGCCGACTCGCCGCGCGCCCCAGGCTGCCCGCTTCGGCAATCCGGCAGACGGCTTCCAGATGCCTCAATTCCAGCTGCATTTCAGCAGGTTACGCAAGGGGTGGACGGCACACCATAACTCCCGCGTTATGACGCGCGAGATGTCCCTGTCCGGTCATGAGCACGCCCATACTCGGCGGCGACCCCAGACGGGAACCGGCCGAATCGCAGGCCGTGTTCCCCGAGCCTCCCCCACGAACGGAGTGGACGTGCACCGCACCAGACTGACGGCCACCGTGGCAGCCATGGCGCTGACCGCGAGCCTCGCCGGCGCCCTCGCCGGCGCGGCGTCGGCCGCCGCCCCCACCCCTTCGCCCGTGCCTCCCCAGCAGGGCAAGTCGCTCGCACTCGCGGCCGCCGACCGCGCGGCGAGCAGCGGTCTCGACGGGCTTCGCCACGGCAGCGACGAGGACCTCGTCCGCACGTCGGTGACCCCCTGGGCCAACGGCCTCTTCTACGCGGCCTACCAGCGAACCTACCGCGGCCTGCCGGTGGTCGGCGGCGACGCGGTGGTGCTTTCGGACAGCAGGGGCACGGTCCGCGACGTGGCGGCCGCGCCCGCCCCCGCCATCAAGGTCGGCACCACGGCGAAGGTCTCCGCCGCCACCGCCCTGGCCACCGCGCGGAGGCAGCTGCACCGCGTGGAGAGCGCGACCGGGCCCGCCCTGACCGTGCTCCTCAAGGACGGCAGGGCGCTGCTCGCCTGGCACACCCGTGTCAGCGGCCGCACCGCGAGGAACGCCCCGAGCGTGCTCGACACGTACGTCGACGCGCGGACCGGGAAGATAGCCCGCGCCGACCAGAAGGTGTCCGACGCCGAGGGCCGCGGCTACCACAACGGCACGGTGACCATCGACACCGCCGCCTCCTCGATGACCGACCCGAACCGCTCCGGCTTCCAGTGCGGCGGCCAGACCGGCGGTGCCTACACCGGCTCCTCGCCGTGGGGCAACGGCACGGCCAACAACCTGGTCACCGCGTGCGTGGACATCATGTACGCGGCCCAGAAGGAACACTCCATGCTCAAGGAGTGGTTCGGCTACAACGGCCAGAACGGCCAGGGCTCGATGGTCCCGGCCCGGGCCGGCCTCGGCGAGGTCAACGCGTACTACGACGGCACGAAGACCACGTACGGCCACAACCAGAACTCCACGATGCAGCTCACCGGCATCGACGTGGTGGCGCACGAGTACGGCCACGAGGTCTTCGACAAGACCCCGGGCGGCTCCGGCTCCAGCAACGAGAACGGGGGCATGAACGAGTCGACCGGCGACATCTTCGGCGCCCTCACCGAGGCGTACGCCAACAACCCCAACGACACCCCGGACTACACCGTCGGCGAGAAGCTCGACTTCCTGGGCGACGGCAAGCCGATCCGGTACATGTACAACCCGTCGGTGGCCGGCGACCCCAACTGCTACCCGCAGCTGAACTCGAACACCGAGGTGCACGCCGCGGCCGGCCCGCAGAACCACTGGTTCTACCTGCTGGCCGAGGGCTCCAACCCCGGGGGCGGCAAGCCGAGCAGCCCCATCTGCTCGGGCGGCCCGTCGTCCGTGACCGGCATCGGCATCCAGAAGGCCGGCAAGGTCTTCATGGGCGCGCTGCTGAGCAAGACCTCCTCGTGGAACCACCCCGCCGCCCGCCGGGCGACGCTGGCGAGCGCGAAGAACACCTACGGCAGCGTCGAGTGCAACGCGGTCAAGGCGGCCTGGAACGCGGTCGGCGTGCCGGCGCAGTCCGGTGAGACTGACTGCGGAGGCACCACCCAGCCCGACTTCTCGCTGGCCCTGAGCCCGACCAGCGGCTCGGTGCAGGCGGGCGCCTCGGTCACCTCGACCGTGAGCACCCAGACCACCGGTGGCGCGGCGCAGAAGGTGGCGCTCTCCGCCTCCGGCGCGCCGAGCGGGGTCATGGTCTCCTTCAGCCCGGACGCGGTGACCTCGGGCGGCTCGTCGACGATGACCGTCGCGGCGGCCGCCGGCACGGCGAACGGCTCGTACCAGATCACCGTCAAGGGCACCGGCTCGGTCGAGCACAGCGTCACCTACAACCTGACCGTCGGCAGCACCCAGCCGCCGACCGGTTGCGACAACACCCAGTACACCTACCAGGGCACGCTGAGCTCCGGCCAGGCCCAGGTCCAGCCGAACGGCTCGTACTACTACTCGAGCCGGTCCGGCACCCACGTGGGCTGCCTGCGCGGCCCGGCCGGCACCGACTTCGACCTGTACCTGCAGAAGTGGAACGGCTCCACGTGGGTGGACGTGGCCGTGTCCGGCGACGAGGGCGCGGACGAGGACATCAGCTACTACGGTTCGGCCGGCTACTACCGCTACCTGGTGCACGCCTACAGCGGCTCCGGCTCCTACACGCTGGGCCTGACCGCGCCGTGATCCGGCACCCGGTCGACTAGCCCAGCCAGCAGGGGGAAGGGCGCCCCCGGCCGCACGCGCGGCCGGGGGCGCTCCCGCGTCAGGCGCTGTCCGGGCCGCCCGGCACGTGGCCCGGCGTGAGGAGCGCGGCGATGCGGTGCTGGATCTCCTCGGCGGGGTTGACGAGGTCGGTGTCCGGGCCCTCGGTGGCGGACACCGCGACCGCCAGGTCGCTCCCGGGGAAGTAGGCCGAGATGGCCGCGTACCCGGTGAACGACGGGTTCGTGTAGATCCAGTCGTGGTCGACGATGAAGCCCATCCCGAAGTGCCAGCGCTCGGTGTTGCGCAGGCAGACGGTCTTGGGGCAGGTGCGGGTCTCGTGGCCGAGGCCCACGGTGCCGGGGTCGAGCTGGGTCGCGAAGGCCTCGGGCGAGAGCAGCTCGCCGCGGCCGATGCCCCGGGCCGAGCGGGCCAGGTCGCAGATGTGACTGGTCAGGACCGCGCCGGGGGCGGTGGTCCAGGACGGGTTCCAGTAGGTGGTCTCCTCGTACGTCCCGCGGCCGGAGCTGAACGCGTGCAGGACGGGGGGCGGCGCGATCTCGGGAGTGAAGGAGTTGCGGGTGTCCGGCAGGCCCAGCGGACCCGTGACGCGCCGGCGCAGCAGGTGGTCGAGCCGGATGCCGGTGATCTTCTCCAGGGCGGCGCCGAGCAGGACGAAGTTGGCGTGCGAGTAGCTGAAGTTGGTGCCCGGCTCGTACCAGAGGTCGTGGGCGGTGGAGATCCCGACGAGCTCCTGCGGGGTCCAGTGCCGGAAGGGGTGCGCCCCCAGCTCCGCGAGGAAGACCGGGTCGGTGACGTAGTCGTGCAGGCCGGAGGTGCTGTTGCCGAGCATGCGCAGGGTGATCTCCTTCGCGTGCGGCAGGTCGGGCAGCCAGCGCGCGACCGGGTCGTCGAGCGAGACCCGGCCCTCGTCGACGAGTTGCAGCAGGACGGTGCCCATGTACTCGATGCCCACCGAACCGACGCGCAGGTGCATGTCGGGGGTGGCCGGCACCCCGGTCATCGACTCGCCCATGGCGGCGGTGACCACCTCGCGCCCGCCCCGCGTCACGCGCAGGACGACCGACTTGAGCCCGAGTTCGCCCTGCGCGGTGCGCGCGAGGTCGACGATCGCGCGGGCCTCGCTGCCGCGGGCCGGCCGGGGCGAGTCGACGCAGTTCGGGCGGCCCCCGCCCGGGCCGCCGCCGGCGGCGGCCGCGGTCGTGGCGGCGGGTGGGAGGACCGGCAGGGTCACGGCGATCAGAGTGGCGGCACAGAGCAGCGCCCTGCGGGTTCGGTTCATAGCGGCACTATGCGCCCACCCGCCCCCGCGAACGGAAGGCAACACTCCGCCCATTGGCCCGACCGGGGGCCGCCCGGCGAGCGCCCCCGCGGTCCGGCCGGCGGTGCGGGCCGCCCCGCCCCGCGGCCGGGCGGTCCGCCGACCGCGGATACGGTGGGGCCCGGACATCCGTACGAACCACCGGGCGTCCGTACGCACCGGCCGGGCGTCCGCCCGTAGGCCGTGGACCAGCCCCGAAGGAGACCCGGACCCCGTGCCCACCTGGCGCGCCGCGCTCACCGCCGCACAGCTCACCGACCCCGCCCTGCGGGCCGACTGCACGGCCGCCGCCCGGCGCGTGCTGCGCCGCGAGCAGGCCCCCTACCTCGCCCTGCGGCTGCTGGCCGCGCCGGAACTGCAGCCCTGGCTGACGGCCGGCCTGGCCTTCATGAACCTCGTCGACGACGTGGCGGAGAGCGGGGTGCCCGGCGCGCTGGAGGCCCTGACCGGACGGGTGGACCGGGTGCTGGCCGAGGGCGACGATCCGGACCCGGTGGTGCGCGCGTACGCCCACGCGGTCGCCGAACGGGGCCTGCCGACCGAGTGGATCACCCGGTTCCTGGCGGGTGCCGGGACGGCGGAGGCGGGCTTCGCGGGCTTCGCCACCGAGGCGGACTTCCAGGCGTACGTGGACGCGTACGCCTGGCCGGGCGTCGTCGTCTTCACCGGGCTGCAGTACCCGGGCGGGCCGGACCCGGAACAGGCCGCGGGATGGCGGCGGTTCGTGGACGCGGCCCAGCGGGTCGACTTCCTCGCCGACCTCGCCGGGGACCTCGGGGACGGGCGGCTGTGCCTGCCCGCCGAGCGGCTGGCGGCGCACGGCGTGAGCCGCGCCGACTTGGAGGGGGCCGCGGACACGCCCGCGGTCAGGGCGCTGCTGGCGGCGGAGTGCGCCCGGGCGCGGGAGGCGCTGACGGCCGCAGCGGACGTGGTGGACCTCGCGGCACCGGGGCTGCGGCCGGTGGGCCGGGTGATGACGGAGCTGATGGCCCACCAGCTCGCCGCCGTCGAGCGGGCCGGGGCGGGCGCGCTGCGGCGCGACGTCGGGTACGGGGTGGTCGCGCCGCTGCGGATCCTGGGCCGGGCCTGGCGGGAGCGGCGCCGGGCCGCGTGAGGCACCGGATCGCCGGGGGGCACGGCCGGCCAGGGGCACCGGCCCGCTCGAGGCACCGGGCCGCGTCGAGATGCCGCGACCGTTGACCGTCGGGATAATGGTGATCACCGCCCCTCCGCCCGAACCACCGCTCCCCCTGCGCGAGCGGTCGGGGCCCGGCGGGGCTGCACGGCGTCGCCCCGTCCGCGCCGGTGCGCACGTGAACCGATGTCCGGAAGACCAGCAGGAATCCGCTGAGACGTAGGCCATGTCATGGGTGAAACATTCAACGCGGAACAATCGCATGTGGTCGCCACCATCCCGGTGGGGGCGGATCCGGTCGGTGTGGCGGTGGACGTCCACGACCAGGTCTTCGTCACCAACGTCGGCCACCACACCGTGTCGGTGGTCAAGTCCACGACGAACACCGTGACCACGACCGTCAACGTCGGCTTCTGGCCGGAGGGCGTGGCCACCGATCCGCAGTTCGGCGTCTTCGTCGCCGACAACGGCGGGAACGCCGTGTCGGTGATCGACAGGTTCAACGCCCTCGTCGCCACCCTCACCATCGACGGCCCGTCCGGGCCTCCGCCCAACACCACCAGGATCGCCGTCGACCACCTCGCGGGCCGGGCGTACGTGACCAACCGCACCAGCGACACGGTGTCGGCCGTCCACAACGGCGGCACCCCGTTCGTCCTCCCCGAGTTCCAGGTCCTGGGCGCCCTCGGTGTCGCGGTCGATCCCACGGACCACCGCGTGTACGTGACGCAGCCGGAGGCCCACACCGTTTCGGTGATCGACGCCGCCGCCCATGACGTCACGGCGGTCGTCCCGGTCCTGCAGCAACCCACCGGCATCGCGATCGACGCCCCCAGGCATCGGGCGTACGTCGCCAACTCCGGCACCACCGCGGTGTCGGTGATCGATCTGACCACCGGCGGCGTCTCGAACGTGGACGTCGCCGCCCATCCGATCGCCGTGGCGGTCGACGCTCGGGGGGACGCCTACGTCAGCCTGTCCGACGACACGGTGCAGGTGATCGATGCCGGGTCCCACGGCGTCGTCGCCACGGTCCCGGTCGGATCCGGGCCGTCGGGCCTGGCCTTCGAGCCCCACAGCAAGCGCGTCTACGTAGCCAACAGCGGCGACGGCACCCTGTCGGTCATCGACACCGCCGGCGGTTGAGGCGTCGTCACCGCCCGACCGAGGCCGTGCCGAGGTAGAGGGCGCCCATGGGCTTCGGCGCGCCCTCCTCGTAGAAGCGGTCGAGCGAGGTGAGGGTGAAGCCCGCCGCGCGCAGCAGTTCGTCCTGGGGGCGGGTGAGGTGGCAGCCGCCGAAGAGGCGCTTGTTGAGCGGCTCCAGCCGGCGCTGCCAGCGGCGGACGTCCGCGTCCTCGGCCGGGGCCAGACCGTGCTCGAGGAAGTGCAGGGTGCCGCCCGGGCGCAGGACGCGGCGCAGCTCGCGCAGGGCCGCGTCCGGGTCCGGGATCGTGCACAGGGTCCAGGTGCTCAGGGCCGCGTCGAAGGAGTCGTCCTCGAAGGGGAGGTACTGGCCGTCGAGCCCGGCCCGCTGCACGGGCACCGTGGACACGCGGACCCGGTCGGCGGCCAGCCGCCAGGAGACCTCGGAGGGCTCGACCGCGCTGACGGCGGTCACCTCGGGCGGGTAGAAGGGGACGTTGTGCCCGGTGCCGAAGCCGATCTCCACGACCTCGCCCGCCAGGCCCTCGCAGACCCGGCGGCGCATCGGCCGGGTCGTCTTCATCCCGCAGGCCGTGTTGATGATGTGCGGCAGCACCCGGTCGGAGTAGAAGCCCATCTCGCCCTCCGTCCCCCACGGCGTGTCGTGCTTCCCCCTCCAGAATCCCACCGCGGGCGCCGGGCCGCGCCCCCTCGCGCCGGTCGGGGAAACGCCCGAGGGCCGGGGCGGCCGGGGGTGCCGCTCCGGCCCTCGGGCCGCCGCGCTGCCCGTGGGGTCAGGCCTGCGCGTCTTCGGGGATGCTGACCAGCCAGCGGGTGTCCTGCCGCGGCCGCAGGTAGAACAGCCAGTAGAGGGTGGCCACCGCGGTGATGCCGCCGGTCCACAGCAGGTACTCGGTGTCCTGCATGTACAGGACGTACCCGAGGACCGCGATCAGCAGCAGCGGGACGACCGGCCACAGTGGCATCCGCCAGGCGGGGATGTCGCGGTGGGCGCCCCGACGGCTGAACAGGGCGGCCACGGCGACCAGCAGGTACATGCCGGTGACCGAGACGCCGGTGACTCCGTACAGGGTGTCGAGGTTCACGAAGCAGAGCGCCGCGCCGGGAACGCCGACCACCAGGGTGGCGACCCACGGGGAGCCGAACCGGCCGAGACGGGCGAGGGCGTTGTTGACGGGCTCGGGCCAGGCCTTGTCACGGGCGGAGGCGAAGAGCACGCGGGAGTTCTGGATCACCATGACGATGCCCGCGTTGATGATGGCGAGGGCGACGCAGAGGCTGATGAAGGTGCCGACGGCCGAGTTGGACCAGGCCGCGATCATGCCGCTGATGTCGCCGTTGGTCAGGGTCGCCAGGTCGGGGGCGCCCATGGTGATGGCGATGACCGGGACGAGGATGACGGCCGTGGAGATGGCCAGCGTGGCGAGCACGGTGCGGGCCACGTTGCGGCGCGGGTTCTCCAGTTCCTCGGAGAGGTAGACGGCGGTGGAGAAGCCCTGCGTGATGAAGAGGGCGATGGCCAGGCCGGAGATCACCAGGCCCGCGGTGACGGCGGCGTGCGCCCCGCCCTCGCCCGATGCCACGGCACCGTGCACGAGGGTGCCGGTGCCGTGCTCGGAGTGGGCGAAGCCGAGGACCGCGACGACGCCGGCCGCGATGACCTCGAGGACGAGGAAGATGCCGGTGATCCAGGCGTTGGCGCGCAGGTCGAGCAGGCCCGCGAGGGTGGCGAGCAGCATCACCCCGGCGCCCGCCAGCGGGGCCGGGACGTGGACGAGGGGGGCGAGGTAGTCGGCGGTGCCCATGGCGATCACCGGCGGCACGATCATCACCACCAGCAGGGACAGCACGAACACCAGCCAGCCGGCGAGGCGGCCGGCGAGGGTGGAGACGATGGCGTACTCGCCGCCCGCGCTGGGGATGAGGGTGCCCAGCTCGGAGTAGCAGAACGCGACGCCGATGCAGAGCAGCGAGCCGATCGCGATGGTGAGCCAGGTGAAGGTGCCGACGCTGGAGAACAGGTCCGGGACGACCACGAAGAGGGTCGAGGCCGGCGTCACGCACGACAGCGTGAGCAGGGTGCCGCCCACGACACCGATGGAGCGCTTCAGCTTCTGCGGCACGGGGCCGGTCTGGGGGGCCAGCGCGTGCGGGGCGCTGAGGGTGTCGGTCATCTGGCGGTTCCGATCGGCGTGTGCGGTGGTTCAGGGGGTGGGAGCGGTATCGCCTCCGAGGCGGCAGGTGGTCAGGGTGGTTCCAATGGCTCCCGGGCTGAATGGAAGCCTCCGGTGCACCACAGGTCAATGCCTTGCCTGCTGCGGAATCCGTTGCTCTGACACGCCCGCACAGACCAAGAACGCGTTAAGAACGTGCTAAGGCAACGAAAACGGGGTGTGCGGGAACCGCAGTCCGGAGCCCGGGAATTTTCTTCGGTTTTACCGGCGGTAGCCCCCGGGCCCACGGGGCGGTACGGCCTCCCGCGCGCGCCGCGCCGGGCCCGTCCGCGGCACGCGGGGGGCGCGGCCCGGCGGGGCGCGCGGCTTTCCGGGGAGCGGGATGGCAGGAGTAGGGGACATGGGTCTGGGTCGTCGGCAGTTACTGGCAGCTCCGCTCGCCGCCGGTTTCGCGCGCGGCCGCGAGCCGGACCTGGACGCCCTGGCGCGGGGGCTGGACGGGCGGCTGGTCCGGCCCGGCGAGGCGGCGTACGCGGAGGCCCGGCGGCTGTTCCAGCCGCGGCACGACGCGGTGGCCCCGGCGGCCGTGGCGTACCCGGCGCACGAGGACGACGTGGTGACCTGCCTCGACTTCGCCCGCCGCGCCGGACTGCCGGTCGTGGCGCGCGGCGGCGGGCACAGCTACCCGGGCTGGTCGACGGGGACGGGCCTGGTCGTCGACGTCGGGCTGATGGCCGCGGTCGAGCCCGGAACCGGCTCCGCCCGGATCGGGGCGGGCGCCCGGCTGGGCGAGGTCCACGCGGCGCTCGGCGCCCGGGGCGCGGCCCTGCCGGCCGGGCTCTGCCCGTCGGTGGGCATCGCGGGGCTGACCCTCGGCGGCGGCCTGGGCGTGGCCGCCCGGGCGTACGGGGCCACCAGCGACGCGCTCACGGGCGCGCGGGTGGTGACGCCGGACGGGCGGGTGCGCGAGGTGGGCCCGGCGCAGGACGCGGAGCTCTTCTGGGCGCTGCGCGGCGGGGGCGGCGGGAACTTCGGCGTGGTCACCGAGTTCCGGTTCCGGACCTGGCCGGCCGGCGACTGCGGCTTCGCCGAGCTGCACTGGCCGGCGTCGGCGACGGCCGGGCTGGTGGGGGCCTGGCAGCGCTGGTTGGCCGGGCTGGCGGACCCGTTCTGGAGCCAGCTCGAGTTCACCGTGGACGGCGGGGACGACCGGGACGGCCGGGACCGCGGGCCGAACGGCAGGAGCGGCGGGGACGGCAGGCATGGCGGGCACGGGGGACGGAGCGGACGGGGCGACGGCGCGGTGCCCGCGCCCGCCGTGCGGGTGGTGTGCCTGGACGGGCGGGCGGAGCTGGAGGAGGAGCTGGACCGACTGGCCGCGGCGGTCGGCGTGCAGCCGCGCGACCGGTACGTCGTCCGGCGCGGTTACGCCGACACGATGCGGGCGATGGCCGGGTGTCTCGGGTACGCGGCCGCGCAGTGCCGGCTGCCGGGCACGCTGCCGGGGCACGATCCGGCGGGACTGCTGGGGCGCGACTCGTACGCCGGCCGGTCGGACTTCTGGACCGGCGCGGGCCTGCCGCCGGCGGCCGTGGCCGCGCTGCTCGACGCGCTGGCCGGGTACCCGGGGGCGGTGCCGCCGGGCGGGCGGGGGGTGGTGCAGCTGGACGGGGTGTGCGGCGGCGCGCTGAACCGGGTGGGCGTCGCGGAGACCGCCTTCGCCCACCGCTCGTACGGGCTGCTCACCCAGTACCTGGCGTACTGGCCCGCCGGGGCCTCGGCGGCGGAGGCGGCCCGGCACGAGGCCTGGTTGGGCGGGCTGTGGTCCGCGCTGCGGCCGTGGGCGAGCGGGGCGGCTTACCAGAACTACGCCGACCCCGCGCTCACGGACTGGCGCGGGGCCTACTACGGGCCGAACCTGGCCCGCCTGGAAGCGCTGCGCCGCGCCCTGGACCCGGACCGCCTCTTCCGCTTCCCTCAGGCGTTGTGACCCGCCGCCCCTCCGCCGCGCGCGGTGGCCTCGGCCGCCGCCCGCCCGCGCGGTGACCCGCCGACGACGCGACGGCCGGCCCGATAGACCCCCGAGCGGTCTTCCGGGCCGGCCGAGGCGGCGGGCGCGGTGCCGGCGCGTGCAGCGCCGGCGTGCGGTACGGCGACCGGTCAGTAGGCGCCGAACACGTTGTCGATCGAACCGTAGCGGGCAGCCGCGTAGTTGCACGCCGCGGTGATGTTGGCGACCGGGTCGTAGAGGTCCATCGACGTGCCGGGCACGTGGTAGGCGTTGAACGTCGGCTGGATGACCTGGAGCAGGCCCTTCGACGGGATGCCGTTCTGGGCGTTGATGTCCCAGTTGTTGATGGCGAGCGGGTTGCCCGAGGACTCGCGCATGACGTTGCGGTAGATGCCGTTGTACGAGCCGGGGATGCCGTGCTTGGCCATGATGTCGAGGGACTCGCGGATCCAACCGTCGAGGTTGTTCGCGTACGTCTTCTTCACCACGGCCGGGGTGGCCTTGAGGGTCGTGGGGCGGGTCGAGCGGTCGGCGCGCGCGGCGGCGGTGCGGGCGGGGGCCGCGGCCTTGCCGTCCACGCGGAGCTTCATGCCCGGTCGGATCAGTGACGGGTCGTCACCGATGACGGACTTGTTGTCCTGGTACAGCTTCTTCCAACCGCCCGCCACACCGTGCTTCTTCGCGATCCCGGCGAGCGAGTCACCGGCGACGACGGAATACGTGGCCGGGGCCTTCAGAAGGGCCTCGGGGGTGAGGGTGGGGGCGGCGATCTTTGCGACAGTGATCGAATGCGTTGCCGTCGGGGCGGCCGCCGCGGCGGTGGTCGCGCCGATCACGGGCAGGGCCAGGGCGGCGCCGCCGGTGCCGACCGCGAAGAATCCGCGGCCGAGTCGAGAGTTCTTGGGACGGCGGTGCTTGCCTTTTCCGGGCATGGCGCATTCCTCTCCGTCGCCTGCGAGGTGAGCTGTCGGGTTCGGGCTGGAGATGCCCGGACGCGCTGGTCGAGCGCGCCTTCACCCCAAGCCGCACCGGATGGGCCGGTGCGGCGCTTACCTGGGTCCCCCGCTCCTGCCGTACGTGAATGAGTGAGTGGTGTGGGGAATCCGGGCGGCGGCAGGATTCGGCGTTCCACCCGGAATGAGCGTGACCGTAGGCGAGAGCTGCACGGCTGAACAAGTCCCGAATTCCTTAACGCAAAGTTGCCGCAGGAACGGCGACGGAAAACGAACATGATCGGCCGACACGCCGATGGCCAACTGAGGCTCCACAGAGCCGCAGTCGCGAAGTCGATCTCCCCGCCCCGACGCGTCCCACGTGACACATGTCACCGAATGCACGACGGTGCCACATAAGCGGGAAAGACCAGCCAAACCCGAGGAATTGACCGAGCCGGGCGTCACGCAACAGAAACCATCACTCCAGCCCAAATCGGACTTAAGGAATCAACTGGGTGAGGATGGAGCATTGCGGTGCGCCGGGTGTGCGGCTGCCCGGGTGACTTCCGTCCCGCGACGGCCCGGGCACCCGCCCCCGGCTCCGCGCGTGTGCTCCGCTCGGTGTGCCTCGCCCGTCGCCGCCCCGTCGCCGCCCCGTCGCCGCCCCGTCGGCGGCCCCGTCGGCGGCCCCGTCGGCGGCCCGCCGCCCGCCCGCCACCGCCCGCCCTGGAGGCCCCACCCCATGACCGCAGACTCCGCGCACGGGACGGGCCGCGAGCCGGTCCGCGTGCTGGTCTTCGGCGCCTCCCGGCGCTCCGACTCCCTCAACTCGCGGCTCGCCGAGCTCGTCGCCCGGCTCGCCGCCCAGGCCGGCGGCGCCGTCGACCTCGCGCGCATGGCCGACTTCGACATGCCGGTCTACGACGGCGACACCGAGCAGGAGACCGGCCTGCCGCAGGGCGCACTGGCGCTGCGCGAGCGGATCGCCTCCTGCGACGGCTTCGTGATCGCCTCGCCCGAGTACAACGCCTCCGTACCGGGCGTGCTGAAGAACGCGATCGACTGGGTCTCCCGAGTGCGCCCCCAGCCGTTCAAGGACAAGCACGCCCTGCTGGTGTCCGCCTCGCCCTCGCTGGTGGGCGGCAACCGCGGGCTGTGGGCCCTGCGCGTCCCGCTGGAGCACCTGGGCACCCGTGTCTACCCGGACATGTTCAGCCTCGCCCGCGCCCACGAGGGCTTCACGCCGGAGGGCAACCTGACCGACACCGGGCTCCAGGCGCGCCTGACGGACACGGTGGCGGCCTTCCTGCGCCTGGTGGAGGCGGACACCCGCTACGTCTGCCTGCAGCGCCGGTGGTACGAGTTCCTGAGCGACCGCACCGACGCGGCCGTCACGGAGCGCTCGCAGGACTGACGCGCGGGTCAGTCGCCGAGACCGGTGACGGCCAGGGCCGAGGCGATGGTGAGGACCGCGAGGATGGTCATGACCACGCGCAGCGCCGCCGCGCCCCGCTCCTGCGGAGGGAGCCCGGGACGCTCCCGGCGTTCGCTGGGGCCGGGCAGCCGGACGAGCGCGGCGTTCGCGCGCCGCAGCTGGTCGCAGCGGCCGCAGTCCTCGCCCTCGTGGCGGGACGGTGAGTCGAGCCAGTAGGCACCGCTCAGGGCGGCCACGGGTGCGTGGCGTGCGCCCGGCGGGGCGGCCGGGCCGGGAGGAGTCGTCACGGACGGCTCAACCCGGACCTCGCCGAACGGGAAACGGCGCCCTGGCACACCGGTATGAATTCGTTGTCTTCAGCCCGTGTACCGCCCCGTCGCGCGGCGCGCGCCCCCCGCGCCCGGGCCGGGCGCCCTGCCGGCGCGGGGTACGACCGGGCCTTGATCGACTTCCACCAAGGCCGTCCCGGGCCGGCCCCGGCAGATCGTCCAAGCGAGCGGGTTGGCGGACCGGCCGAAGTTCCGTCCGGCGCGGGTGCGCGGGCCGCCGGCGGGCATACGTTGGGGTCTGACCTGGGAAGACCGGGAAGACGCGAGAAGGGCGGCGTGTGATGCGCGAGCTGGTGGAGACGGCGCGGCGGTGGGCGGCCGAGGGGCGTACGGCGTTCCTGGCCCGGCCCGTGACCGAGCAGGGCTTCGGCCCCCGGGACCCCGCCGGGGCGCTGCTCGTCGATCCGCGGGGCGAGTGCGCGGGGAGCCTGTACCGGGGGGTGTTCGACGAGCAGCTCGTCGCGGAGGCGGCCGCGGTCCCGGACGGGGTGACGGCGCGGGTCTGCCAGGTGTCGGTGCACGGCACCGAGGCGACCGGCGCGGGCCTCACCTGCGGCGGGCAGTCGGAGATCCTGGTGCAGCCGCTGGCGTCCGTTCCCGGGCAGTGGTGGGAGGAGCTGGCGCTCGGGTCGAGCGCGGCCCTGGTGACGCGGCTGAGCGAGGACGGCACGCAGGCCGTGAGCACCGTCGTGCGCGTCGGCGACGGCGCCGCTCCCGCCGGCGGTCCGGAGGCGGTGCGCGAGGCCCTGGAGCTCCTGGGGCGGCACCGGGCGGGGCGCGAGGCCCGCTACAGCGACGAGGGCCTGGTCCTGATCGAGGCGTACCCGGCCGATCCGTACCTGGTGATCGGCGGGACCGGCGAGCTCGCCGAGCTGATCGGGCGGCAGGCGGAACTGCTCGGCTGGGAGTGGCTGACGACCCAGGACCGTGCGGAGGCGGAGAAGCGGCTGACGGCACGGCGGGGTTCGGCCTGTCTGGTGATGCTCAGTCACGAGCCGTCGTTCGACGCGCCGGTGCTGGGCGGCGCACTGCGGCTCGGGATCCCCTACGTGGGCGCGCTGGGGTCCCGCCGCACGCAGGCCCGGCGGCGCGAGGACCTGCTCGCGGCGGGGCTGACCGAGGCGCAGCTGGCGCACGTGCACGGCCCGATCGGGCTGGACCTGGGCGCGCGCACCCCCGCGGAGACGGCCCTGGCGATCTGCGCGGAGGTGCTGAGCGTCCTGACCGCCGTCACGGCCGTCACGGCCGAACCGGCCGGCGCCGGCGCTGCGTGAACACCCGCGCCGCATAAGGGGTGTCCGGGGGACCGGGGCCGTCCGGCCCTGATCCGCCGGACGCCCCGGGGCGGGCCCGTGCTGACGGCCGGGTCCGCGCCGGGGGCCGCCGGCCGGCTGAGGGGATGCCCGTCGGTCAGGGGATGTCGGTGTCCGAGGGTTCGAGCGCGTACACGTGCGGCTCGGCACCGACCCAGTCGATGAGCCGCGAGTCCCCGAGGACCAGCTCGTCGGGGTCCGGGACCTCGGCCCGGCGCAGGAACTCGATCACGTCCGCGTCGGAGCGGGCCAGCCCCAGGATGTCCTCGTGCCCCTCGGTCCGCAGGGTCACGCGGCGCCCGCCCGAGGGCGAGATCCGGTGCACGACGATCGGTGCGTGGCGCATGCCTCCAGCGTCGGGCGCGGGGCCTGGCCGCGCATCCCGGAGCGCCCTGCCGGAGGGGTTGACCCTGCCCCTCGGGGCAGGGTTTAGCGTGCGGGGTGTGAGGAGGGGCGGATGAGGATCGGAGAACTGGCCCGGCGTGCGGGGACGACGCTCAAGGCGGTGCGCTACTACGAGGCACTGGGCCTGGTCACCCCCGACCGGCTGGCCAACGGCTACCGCGACTACGGCGAGCACGACGTGCGGGTGGTCCGCGAGATACGGGCGCTGAGCGGACTGGGCATCCCGGTGGAGCGCACCCGGCCGTTCCTGGACTGCCTGGCGGCCGGTGGCGCGCACGCGGACGACTGCCCCGCCTCACTGGCCGGCTACCGCGAGGCGATCGACGACCTGTCGGCGCGGATCGAGGCGCTCACCGAGCGCCGCGCGGTCCTCGCCGCGCACCTCCGGCGGGCCGCGTACCGCAACAGCGTCGCCCGGGCGTCCGACGTCCCGGGCCGGGAGGGAGAGCACCCCGTGAGCACCACCACCACCATCGCGGACCGCGGACGGTCCGCCCCGCAGGACCGCACCGCACCGCCGCACGACCACGCCGTGCTGCCGGCCGGGCTGCCGGTGCCCGAGGACGACGGTGGTGCCGACCACCTGCCCGGACTGCCGCTCCCCGGGCTGGGGCTGACGGCGACGACCGGCGCTCCGGTGCGGCTGGACGCGCTGGGGCCGGGGCGTACGGTCCTCTACGTGTACCCGCTGACCGGCCGGCCGGACACCGACCTGCCCGAGGGCTGGGACGGCATTCCGGGGGCGCGCGGGTGCACGGCCGAGGCCTGCGACTTCCGCGACCACCACGCGGAGCTGCGGGATGCGGGGGCGGCGCGGGTGTTCGGGCTGTCGAGCCAGGACACCGCCTACCAGCGGGAGGTGGTGGAGCGGCTGCGGCTGCCCTTCGCGATGCTCTCGGACCCGGACCGCGCGCTGGGCGCGGCACTTCGGCTGCCGGAGTTCGACGCGGCCGGCACGACGCTGTACAAGCGGCTGACGATGATCGTCCGGGACGGGCTGGTCGAGCACGTCTTCTACCCGGTCTTCCCGCCGAACGAGCACGGCCGGCAGGTCCTGACCTGGCTGCGGGAGAACCCGGCGTGACGGGGGTCGGGGGCGGGGGCGCCGGGACGGCCGGCGGCCGGGGGCACGGCTTCGAGCCCGCCACGGGTGACGGACCGCCGGTGCCGGAGGAGGGGGCCGCGCTACGGGCGGCCGAGGTGCGGACCGCCCACGAGGGCCTGCGGCAGATCCGCCGCGTCCTGGGCGCGGTGCCGGACGACGGGCCGGGGACGACGGGGCCGGGGGCGACGGGGCCGGGGGCGACGGGGCCGGGGGCGACGGGCGCGGACGGAGCGGCGGCCGAGGGCCGGCCGGCCCCGTGGGAGCGCGAGCGCTCCGTGCGGGCGGTGGCGCTGGTGCTGGAGGCGGCGGGGATCCCGCCGTCGGCCGTGGCCCCGGACGGCCGGCGCGACCGCACCGGCTACGTGGTGCGGGCCGGCGAGGGACCGGGCCGGGTCAGGGTGACCTGGGAGGGACCGGCCGGCAGCCGGGCCGCCGAGGAGGAGGCGGCCCGGCTGGCGGACTGCGCGGACGTGCTGGGCCGGTGGGGCTGGGACTGCCTGCTCTACCGGGGGCCGCGCCGGCGCCGGTTCCTGGAGGCGGAGCCCGCCCGGTGACCGGCGTCGTTCACGTGCCCGGCTGCCGCGTGCGCCGATCGCCGATCGGCACGCGCGGCAGCCGGGTGTCCGCCGGTCGTCACCCGCGCGGCACCGGGATCGCGTGATCCGCGCCGGTCACTTCCGGAGCAGCAGGGTCACGGCCGCGGCCGCCACCGCGAGCAGCAGGGCGTACAGGCCGGTGCGCAGGCGGTGCGTCCGCAGGGCGGGCACGAAGGAGTCCAGCGCGTAGCGGCCCGGCCCCGCGAGGGTGAGGCCGGCCGCGGAGACGGTGAGCAGCAGTTCGTACTCGACGCCCTCGGGCGCGAAGAACCCGCCGCTCCAGATGACGGCCAGCGCGTTGATCATGGTGCCGACCAGGGCCGCGCCCGCGAGCGGGGTGAGCAGGCCGGCCGCCAGCCCCAGACCGCCGAGGGTCTCGGCGAGGCCGGCGACCACGGCCATGGCGTCGCCGGCCGGGTAGCCGCTGGCGGTGAAGAACTGGCCGGTGCCGCTGATGCCGCCACCGCCGAACCAGCCGAAGAGCTTCTGGCTGCCGTGGGCGGCCATGGTCAGGCCCACCGCCAGGCGGAGCAGGAGCAGACCGGCGTCGGAGGCGTGGCTGGGGCGCAGGGTGGCGGACGGGGAGGACATGGGGGGTCCCTCTCGTTGGGGCGGGTGGCTGGTCGGGGAGCGCGGGACGCCGTACGTCCGTACGGGCGCCGCCACGCAAAAGTGGTTCGAATTCGAACCACCAGGCGTCCGACCATAGCGGGTCGTTCGAATCCGAACAACTGACGTACGCTGGGAGGCATGGGTGACACGAGATGGCTGAACGACGACGAGATGCGGGCCTGGCGCGGCTTCCTGGCCGCCTCCGCACTCCTCAACCGCCGCCTCGACCAGCAGCTGAAGGACGACTCGGGCCTCTCCCACCCGCAGTACGAGATCCTCGTGCGGCTCTCGGCCGCCCCTGACCACGAGCTGCGCATGACGGAGCTCGCCGACGGACTCATCAACTCCAAGAGCGGGCTGACCTACCAGGTCACACAGCTGGAGAAGGCCGGCCTGGTGCGCCGCCGCAGCTGCCCCTCCGACGTCCGGGGCGTCTTCGCGGTCCTCACCGACCTGGGCCGCGAGCGGCTGGAGCAGGCGGCGCCGGGCCACGTGACGGAGGTCCGCCGGCACCTCATCGACGTCCTCACGCCCGAGCAGCTCGACGCCCTGGCCGACGGCCTGGGCGAGGTCTCGCGGCGCCTGCGGAGGATCTGACCCGACCCCACCCCGCGACACCGGGCGGCGCGACGGCGCCGCGACCCCCAGGACCGCGGCAGCCCTGCGGGCCAGGGTCGGTTCAGCCGGCCGCGGGTGCGGCCGCGAGGCCGCCGAGCAGGGCGTCCAGGGCCAGGTCGAAGCGCGCCCGGTGGTCCTCGGGCGTGCCCAGTCCGGCCGCGACGGCCGCCGCCAGGGTCGGGAAGTCCGCGAGGTCGAGCGGCGCGTCCGCCTCCTCGGGGTGCCCGGGAGTGGTGGCGGCCTCGGCCAGGCAGTGCCCGATCACGAACGTGGCCACCGCGTTGACGATGCGCAGCGCCCGCAGCGGCTCGAGGCCGGCACCGGCGAGGGCGGCCGCGGTGTCCTCCACCGCCCGCAGGGCCGCCGCCGAGCGGGCGGGCCGGGTCGCCACGAGCGGGATCACGCCCGGGTGGCGCAGGAGTTCGGCACGGAAGGCGACGGCGAAGCCGTGCAGCCGTGCCGGCCAGGCGTCGGCGGACCACGCGTCGGCGGGTGCGTCGCCGACCGGCGGGCCGGCCGCGGGACGGACGGCCGAGACCACCAGTTCCACCAGGCCGTCCAGCAGGGCGGCCTTGTTCGGCACGTAGTGGTACAGGGTCATCGCCTCGACGCCGAGCTCGGCACCCAGCTTGCGCATGGAGAGCTTCTCGATCCCCTCACGGTCCGTCAGTTCCAGTGCGGCGCGCAGGACTTGGTCCCGACTGAGGCCCGCCTTGGCTCCGGTGCGGCTGCGGGTCCCGGCCATCTCTGCCCCCTTGACTTTCTTACGGCGTAAGAGCAAGAGTAGCCGCCATCGGATCCTTACACCGTAAGAGAGAGGTCGGACCATGACCGCCCTACGCCAGGACGTGCAGCCCCCCGCCCCCACCGACGCCCGCGCCGGGGTCCCCGGCACCGCGGCGAACAGGGCGGTGGTGACCGGGTTCTTCGCGGCCGTCAACGAGCGCCGGCTGGCGGACCTGCCCCGCTACCTGGCGGCCGACGTGATCGACCACAACAAGATCATTCACGGCGAGCCGGACGAGCCCGGCGCCGCGTTCGAGGCCATCGCGATGCAGCTCGCCGCCTTCGAGCCGTACCACGCGCGGGTCGACGAGCTGCTGGTCGAGGGCGACCGGGTGGTCGCGCGGATCACCCAGAGCGGCGTCAACTCCGGCGCGCACCCGCGGATGCCACGGCCGACCGGCCGGTCCTTCGAGAACGAGGCGATGTTCGTGTTCACGCTCGCCGGGGGACGGATCACCGAGATGCGCGCCGTGTCGGACCGCCTGGGCCTGTTCCTCCAGCTGGGCTGGGACTGGCCGACCGTCGACTGAGGCCGACCCGGGACGCGTTCCGGCGGACCGGACCGGCGCGTCACGGGCCCGGGTGGACACGCGGGGTGTGCGTACCGGCATGATCATGACCGGAAGCAACGGCCCGGGCGGGACGACGTCCCGCCCGGACGAGCGAGGAGGCGTACGGCATGGGCGATGTGCTGCTGGTGCGGCACGGCGAGACGGCCTGGAGCGCGACCGGGAGGCACACCGGGCTGACCGACGTGCCGCTCGCCCCGCGGGGCGTGGAGGAGGCGATCTCCCTCGCGCCCTACTTCTCCGGGCTCTCCCCCGCGCTGGTGCTGACCAGCCCGCTCAGCCGGGCCCGGAGCACCGCCCGGCTGGCCGGACTGCCGGACGCGCCGGTCGACCCGGACCTGCACGAGTGGGACTACGGGGCGTACGAGGGCATCACCACGGCGGAGATCCACCGCACCCGGCCGGACTGGACGCTGTGGCACGACGGGGTGCCGGCGGGCGACGCGGAGCACCCGGGCGAGATGCCCGAGGAGGTGGGCGCCCGCGCGGACCGGGTGCTGAAGCGGGTCGCGGACGCGCTGGCCGACCGGCCGGGCGACGCGGTGCTGGTGGCGCACGGCCACTTCCTGCGTGTCCTGACGGCCCGCTACCTGCGGCTGCCGCCCGCGGACGGGCGGCTGTTCCTGCTGCAGACGGGCACGGTCGGCCGGCTCTCGACCGAGCACGGCGAACCCGTCATCGCGGGCTGGAACACCCGCCCCCTGCCGTAGGAGCGGCTCGAGGGAGCGGCTCAGCCGAGTTCGAGGCTCGTGATCCCGTAGAGCCCCGGCAGGTCGAGGTCCGGGACCGGTCCGGTGTACATGCGGGCGGTCTCGAACGCCGGGGCCAGCCCCAGGGACTCGGCGAGGGCGAACGCGGCGGGGTTCGCGTCCGGCACGTCGACCGCCAGCGGCTCGCCGGGGGCGGTGGCCGCCAGCCGGTGCAGCAGGGCGGCGGCGATCTCCGGCGTGGTCGCGTACAGCGGACCCACGCGGTGCGCGGCGGCGGCCGGTCGGATCACCCCGAGCCCCTCGAGGTGCCCGTCGCGCACGGCGGCGTACGCCGCGCGGCCCGGCAGAACGGTCCACGCGGCGAGGAAGCCGTCGCGGGCCTCGGGGAAGAACCGCCGGTCGTACGCCGCAAGTTGGGCGAACGGGACCTCCCGGGCGTCCACCAGCTCGACGCCGGCGGGCGGGGCCGCCGCCGGCAGCACGCCCTCGAAGCGCATGTTGGTCCAGGCCGAACGGAACCCGGAGAGCCGGTAGTTGTCCTGCTGCTCCACCACGCCGTCCAGCCCGACCAGGCGACCGTCGAGGGCGGCCATGCCGGCCCGCCACAGTTGGATGCCGTACCCCCGTCCGCGCTCCGACGGATGGGCGATGTAGAAGCCGATGAAGCCGAAGCCGGAGCCGTAGCGGACGGCCGAGATGCAGGCCAGCGGGACGCCGTCGCGCCGCCCGACCAGGAAGCCGCGGGGGTCGGCCACGGAGAAGGCGAACCGGTCGGAGTCCCCCGGGTTCCAGCCCTCCTCCTCGGCCCAGTCGCGCATCAACTGCAGGTCCGCGGCGCTCGCGCTCGCGATCTCAAGGTCGGCCATGACGGCTTTCTACCAGAGGGACGCGGCGCGGGCGCCGGACGTTCGGGCCGGGTTCCTCAGGACAGGCCGCCGTCGTACGAGCGGTCGTCGTCCGAGTCGTACACCTGGGCGCCGGCCGCGTCGTATCCCATGATGTGCGGGGCGCGCTGCGGCTGGTCGGTCAGGACCCCGGTGGCCGCGAACCAGCCGTGGTCCAGCGCGGCCGCCTCGGTCCGGCCCCCGTACGAGACGGTCACCTTGGCCACCGCCGCGTCGACGGTGCCGATGGCGCCCCAGCGGAACGGCAGCCGGTACCCGGTGCTGGTGACGAGCGCCTGCCGGTACAGCTTCTGGCCGTTGACGTCGGGCTGCACCGGGCCCGCCCCGGGATCGGCGTCGGGGGTGGAGGCGTTGAGGCCGTTCGCCCGGCCGTCCTTGAGGGAGCAGATCAGCCGTTCTCCCTGCCGCCCCGCGGCGGGCACGGCGACGACGTACGTGCCGTCGCCCGGGGCGTTGTCGTCGCCGGTGCTGCGGTGCGCGAGCAGGATCCGGTAGTCGTCGGGCCGCCCCGGGCCGGGATTGCGCGGGTCGAGGTGGTTCGCGCGCCGGAACTCCAGGCACGCCTCCAGCCCGTGGGCCGCCTGCGCGAAGGTGATCCCGTCCACCAGCTGGCCCGGCGTGGCGGGCGCCCCCGGCCCCTTCGGCGCCGGCTTCGTCCCGGGCTTCGGGGCAGCCGGCGCAGTGGTGCTCGGGGCGGGCCCCGCCGCCGACGGCCGCTGCTCGCCGCGGGTCAGGTCCGTCAGTGCGTACGCCGCGGCGGGTACGAGTGCCAGCGCCACCACCGCCGCCGCGACGGCCGCGGTGCGGCGCCGCCGCTCGGTCCGGCCCTGCCGCAGGATGGCGGCGTACGGCACCGGAGTCGGGCGCAGGCCCTCGGCGTCCTCGGCCAGCAGCCTGCGCAGGGCCCGCTCGGCGTCCTCCGGACGCCCGTCGTCGTTCGTCATCGTCGTGCCCCCTGCTCCATCGTCTTCCTGGTTTCCGTGCCCCTGCTCGGGGTGTCCGTGAGCCCCCGCGCCCCGATCGCCGCCCTCGGCTCGCCCGGGGTGCGCGCCGTCGGTGCGGCCGTCCGCTTCGGGTACGCCGCCGCTCGGCCGGGTCCGGGGCCCGGGCCCCCGCCGGGGGCACCGCCCCGTGCGTGCCGCCCGTCCCGGCCTTCCGTCCGGTCCGGCTCGTCCCGCCCGTCCCGCAGCAGCGCGAGGCCCGGATGGGCGCGCAGCTTCGCCAGTCCCTTGGACGCCTGGCTCTTCACCGTTCCCGGCGAGCAACCCAGCGCCTCGGCGACCTCGGCCTCCGCGAGGTCCTCCCAGTACCGCAGCACGACCACCGCCCGCTGCCGCGGTGGCAGCGTCGCGAGGGCGGCCGTCAGCGCGGTCCGCTCGCCGGCCCACTGCACGGCCGTGTCGGACCGCGCGGAGGTGTCCGGCGGCGCACCCGTCAGCCACTCGGCGATCCGCCGCTTGCGGAACCGGTCGCTGTTGCAGGTGACCAGCACCTTGCGCACGTACGCCTCCGGCCGGTCACTGCGCGAGACGCGCCGCCACGAGCGGTACGCCTTCGCCAGCGCGGTCTGCGTCAGGTCCTCCGCGTCGTGCGGATCGCCCGTCAGCAGGTAGGCCGTGCGCACCAGATGGCTCCAGCGCGCTCTGACGAACGCCTGGAACTCCTCTTCTTCCTCGGCATGCATCGCGCATCCCCCTTCCGCCCTCCAGACCACCGGTCCGCCGGATTCGGTTGCCCGGCCCACCGAAAGTGCCCCGGCCCACCGACGGGGACCGGACGGCAGGGGGCCCGGACGGCGGGGGTGGCTTCGTCGGGGCGTCAGGGGCGGGCCGTAGGGTGGGGGCATGGAGTCTTACACCATCGGGCAGGCGGCCCGACTGCTCGGCGTCAGCGTGGACACGGCGCGCCGCTGGGCGGACGCGGGCCGGTTCGTGACGCGCCGCGAGGGCGGGCGCCGGTTCGTGGACGGGCGGGAGCTGGCCGCCTTCTGCGTGGAGGTGGCCCAGGACGCGGAGGGCGACGAGGAGGCCCAGTACACCTCGGCCCGCAACGCCTTCCCGGGGATCGTGACCGCGGTGAAGCTCGGTGACGTCGCGGCGCAGGTGGAGATCCAGGCCGGCCCGCACCGGCTGGTCTCGCTGCTGACCCGCGAGGCGGTCGACGAGCTGGGCATCGAGGTGGGCATGCAGGCCACCGCCCGGGTGAAGTCCACCAGCGTGTTCATCGACCGCGCCTGACCGCGCCGCGGGCGCCGGCCGGGCCGCTCCGCCAGGACTCCGTCAGGGCTGTGTCAGGGTTCGGGCGCCGTGCGTCAGGATGACGTCAGCACGGCCCGCCCCGCGCCGTGCGCACGCTTCTATGGCACGGCGGACACGGGCACAGGAGGGTGCGAGCGATGCGCGTGGTGGTCGGAGTCAGTGGTACCCCGCACGGGGCGACGGCACTGCACCGGGCGGCGGACGAGGCCCGGGTGCGCGGTGCGGACCTGTGGACGGTACTGGCCTGGAAGCTGCCCGGGCACGATCCGGACCGGCGCGAGACCTGGCGGAGCACAGCGGTGGCGCGGCTGCGGGAGATCCTCGACGAGGCGTTCGGCCCCGCCGGGCCCGGCGTGCCGCTGGCGGGCCTGACGGCCCTCGGGTCCCCCGGCCCGGTCCTGGTCGACGTGGCGCAGGCCCCGGACGACGTCCTGGTCGTCGGTACCGGCACGCGCCGTGGACTGCGCCGGGCGCTGGCGCCCTCGACCGCCCGCTACTGCCTGACCCGGGCCGCCTGCCCGGTGCTCGTGGTGCCGCCCTCGCCGCTGGAGGCCGCGCTGGAGACCGTACGGCGCAGGAACGCCCGGGGGCTGCCGCTGGACGCGCGCGAACTGGGCGCCGTACGGCCCTGACGTGGACAATGGGGCATTGTCCGCACATCGCCACAGGGGATGGATGCCGCATGAGGCACCGCCGGGTCGACGACCTGATGACGCCCACCGCCGTCAGCGTCCAGCGGGGCACCTCCTTCAAGGAGATCGCCCGACTGCTCGACGAGTACGGCATCACGGCGGTGCCCGTGGTCGACGAGGGGCGCCCGGTGGGCGTGGTCTCGGAAGCCGACCTGCTGCGTCGCCAGGCCGGTCGGGCGGGCACCGGAACGGCCGCCACCGCCGAGGGCCTGATGACCAGTCCGCCCGTGGTGGCCCGTCCCGAGTGGAGCGCCGTCGAGGCGGCCCGGGTGATGGAGGAGGCGCGCGTCAAGCGGCTGCTGGTGGTGGACCGGGCGGGCTTCCTGATCGGCGTCATCAGCCGCAGCGACCTGCTGCGGGTCTTCCTGCGCCGGGACCGGGCCATCCAGGAGGAGATCCTGGAGGACGTGCTCACCCGCACCCTGGGCCTGTCCCCGTCGGCGTTGACGGTCGAGGTGGGCGACGGCCGCGTGACGTTGAGCGGCACCGTGGAGCGCAGGAGCCTGGTGCCGATCACCGTGCGGCTGTGCGAGAGCGTGGACGGCGTGATCGAGGTCGTGGACCGCCTGACGTACGAGCACGACGACACCGCGTCATGAAGGGGCGGGCAGCTGCCCGTTCGGCCAGGGGATGACGGTCGGGTACGTGGCCGTCCGCGTCTGGAGGTCGTGGCCCCGGTGGGCACGATCGGCTATGACGCGTCCGGGGGTTCCGACGGTGCCCCGTCCGGCCCCCCGGGTGGTGACGGGGCGGGAGGTGGCGCGGAGGACGTGGCGAGCACCGTCTCGATCGTGTCCGCGTCCTCGGCCCGCTTGTCGGGCCGGTGCCGTACGACGCGGGCGAACCGGAGGGCGACGCCGGCCGGGTAGCGCGAGGAGCGCTGGAGACCGTCGAAGGCGACCTCCACGACGAGCTCGGGCCGGACCGGGACCACGTATCCGCCGTCGTCCTCGGCGAGTTCGCGCAGCCGCTGCGTCTGCCAGCGCAGCATCTCGTCGGTGAGGCCCTTGAAGGTCTTGCCGAGCATGACGAACCCGCCGTCGGCGGTCCGGGCACCCAGGTGGAGGTTGGACAGCAGGCCGGTGCGCCGCCCGTGGCCCCATTCGGCGGCGAGGACCACGAGGTCCAGGGTGTGCACGGGTTTGACCTTCAGCCACGAACGGCCGCGCCGCCCGGCCGTGTAAGGCGCGTCCAGGGCCTTGACCACCACGCCCTCGTGCCCGCGCCGCAGGGCCTCGGCCCAGAACTCCTCGGCGGCCGCGGCCTGGGCGACCGGGTCCGCCACGACCAGCCGGCGGACGCGGGCGGTTCCGGGCACCAGCGCGTCGAGCCGGACCTGCCGGTCGCGCACCGGGAGGTCGAGCAGTTCCTCGCCGTCGACCGCCAGGACGTCGAAGAACGCCGGGGAGAGCGGGAGGGCGGCGCGCGCCCCGGCGACGTCGAGCCGCGAACCGACCCGGCTCGCGACCTCCTGGAACGGCACCGGCCGCCCGACGGGGTCCAGCGCGATCACCTCGCCGTCGAGGACGAACCGGTCCCCCGGCAGGCCGGCGGCCAGGGCCACCACCTCGGGCAGCCGCGCGGTGACGTCGTCGAGGGAGCGGGTGTAGACCCGTACCTCCGGGCCGTCGCGGTGCACCTGGACGCGGATGCCGTCGAGCTTCTCCTCGACGCTGCACGGACCGAGCGTCGCGAGCGCCTCGGCCACCGACTTCGCGGTGTGGGCGAGCATCGGCTGGACCGGCCGTCCCACGCGCAGGGTGAAGCGGTCCAGTGCGGGGGCGCCCCCGGCCAGCACCGCCCGTGCGACGCGCGGCAGCGAGCCGTCCAGCATCACCGCGCGGCGCAGCCGCTCGGCCGGCACCCCGGCCGCGGCGGCCACGCCCTCCAGCGCCAGCGCGTCCAGTGCGCCCTGCCGCACCTCGCCCGACAGCAGCCGCAGGAGGAAGGGCTGTTCGTCGGCGGTGGCGGCGCAGAGGAGCTCGTCGAGGATCCGCCGCCGCTCGGCCCGGGCGCCGGCTCCCGAGACCGCGGCGAGCGCGGTCACGGCCTCGTCGACGGCCCGTACGGTCAGGGTGGGCTCGGCCGCGGGGGCGACCGGACGGGACAGGGTGGTCCAGCCGACGCCGGGGCGGCCCTGCGGCAGCCGGCCGGAGAGGTAGGCGATCACCAGGTCGACGTCGGGGGCCGGGGTGGCGGCGAACAGCTCCGCCATGAGGGCCGTCTTGCGGGACCGCGCCGAGGTCCCGGCGACCTCGCGGGACACCCGCGCCACGTCCGCCAGCTGCATGCCGTCATCCTCCCGCGTCCGCCGGAGCGCCGCACCAGGGCACCCCCCACCGTTAATCGTGCACGTGTTCGAGTCCCGGGGGTACGCTGGGAGCATGCACGCGCACCTCCAGGCCTCCCTGTTCGACCAGAGCGACGAGATCCGGCTCGGCCCCCTCACCGGGCTGGAGCGCACCGGGCTGGGCTCCGGCGCCTGGGTCGACCACCTGCCCGGGTGGCTGCACGGGGCCGACGCGCTGTTCGAACGGCTGGCCGCCGACGTGCCCTGGCGGGCCGAGCGCCGCCAGATGTACGAGCGGGAGGTCGACGTGCCGCGTCTGCTGGCCTCGTACCGCGAGGGCGAACCGCTCCCGCACCCCGCCCTCGCCGAGGCCCGCGACGCGCTCGGCCGCCACTACGCGGGCGAGCTCGGCGAGCCCTTCGTGACGGCCGGGCTGTGCCTGTACCGGGACGGACGCGACTCCGTCGCCTGGCACGGGGACCGCACCGGGCGCTCCTCCAGCGAGGACACGATGGTCGCGATCCTCTCCGTCGGCGACCCGCGCGACCTCGCCCTGCGCCCGCGCGGCGGCGGCCCGGTGGCCCTGCGGCTGCCGCTCGGACACGGCGACCTGGTCGTGATGGGCGGCTCCTGCCAGCGCACCTGGGACCACGCGATCCCCAAGTCCGCCCGCGCGGTGGGCCCCCGCATCAGCATCCAGTTCCGCACGCGCGGGGTGCAGTAGGGGGGCGGCGCACCCCCGGTGCCACGGCCCCGCGCACACCTCGTCCTCCGAGCCGACCGGACGGTACGCGGGGGCGGTGACCGGGTGTCCGAGGTTGCTCCTAACATGTCCTGCCATGGACACGAGTGAGGCCGGCAGACAGCTGGTCGAGGGCCGCTTCGAACTGCTGGGACGACTGGGCAGCGGCGGCATGGGCACGGTGTGGCGTGCCCGGGACATCTCCCTGGACCGCGAGGTCGCCCTCAAGGAGGTGCAGCCGCCCGACCCCAGCGTCACGGAGGGGAATCCGGCGCTCGCCGCGACGCTGCGCGAGCGGGCCGTGCGCGAGGCCCGGGCGATGGCCCGGCTGGCGCACCCCCATGTGGTGGCGATCCACCAGATCCTCGAGCCGGCCGACGGCTCCAGCCCCTGGATCGTCATGGAGCTCGTCCAGGGCGGATCCCTGAACGACCGCCTGCAGCACGGCCCGCTGCCCGTCTCCGAGGTCGCACGGATCGGCCTCGACGTCCTGTCGGCGCTGCGCGCCGCCCACTCCGCCGGCGTCAACCACCGGGACGTGAAGCCCGCCAACGTGCTGCTGCGCCCCAACGGCAGCGCCGTGCTGACCGACTTCGGCATCGCCGCCCTGCGCGGCTCGACCAGCCTCACCGCGACCGGCGACCTCATCGGCTCCCCCGAGTACATCGCCCCCGAGCGGATCCGCGGCGAGGAGGGCCACCCGGCGTCCGACCTGTGGTCCCTGGGCATGCTGATGTACGTGGCGGCCGAGGGCGCGCACCCGCTGCGCCGCACCACCACCATGGCGACCATGGTCGCGGTCCTGGAGGACCCGATCCCGTCCGCGACCCGGTCCGGCGCGCTGGCGTCCGTACTGGCCCAGCTGCTGGTGCGGGACCCCGACATGCGCCCCGACGCGGAGCGGCTCGAGCTGCTCCTGCGCGCCGTGGCCGCCAACCCGGGCGGCTCCGGCGCGGACGTCGCGGCCGCCGTGCCGCCCGCCCCCGCGGCCGGCTTCGGCGCCGCCACCCCGGTCGGGACCGCCCCCGGCCCGCTGTCCGGCGGTACGCCGGTGCCCGGCACCCCCGTACCGGGTACGCCCGTTCCCGGGGCGCCCGGCCACGGCACTCCCGTGCCGGGGGCAGCCTCGAACCCGTACGCCTCCTCGCCGTACGGTGCGGGCCAGTTCGGACCGGCCGCGGCCTCCCCCTACGCACCGCAGCCGCACGCTCCCGGGTACGGCGGCCCGTCGGGCCCGACCGGACCCCTGGGCGGGACGCTCGGTCCGCTGGGCACGACCACGGCCGTGCCGCAGCCGGGCGTCGCCAAGCCGCCGGGCCGCGGCAGCAGGGTCATCGGCGCCGCCGTCGCGGTCGGGATGATCGCCGGCCTGGTCACGCTGGCGACCCAGCTCCCGATCTTCGACACCGAGGACGACCACGGCAGCAGCAGCGGGGGCGGCGCCAACCCGTCCGTCGCCGCCAGCCGGACCCCCGGGAGCGGCCAGACCGCCTCGGGCGGCGACGACAGCGGGAGCGACGACGGCGGCGGCAGCACCGCGGCCAAGGGCAACCTGCTCACGCCCGCGAACATCCGCAAGACCGTGTCCGCGTTCGCCGCCGCGGCCAGCAAGGACGTCATCGAGGTGACGTTCTACGAGGAGTACGCCATGGCGGAGATCTCCCCGAAGGGCCGTACGGACGCCTACGACAACTACCGGTACGACTCCGGCGCCGACATCGCCACCCGCACCGGGCCGGGCAGCACCCTCGACGCCGACGACAAGACCATCGACCTGAACAAGGTGAACTGGGACGCCCTGCCGGGCCTCTTCAAGCGCGCCGAGAAGGAACTCAACGTCAAGAACCCGACGATGAGGTACGTCATCGTGGACCGCGGCCTCATCGACAAGGTCGCCTCGATGCGGATCTACCTGACCGACGACTACGGCGCCGGGTACATGGAGGCCGACCTGAACGGCAAGGTCACCCGGGTCATGCCGCGCTGACGCGGCACACCGGCGGCCCCGGCCCGTCGTGTCACGTCCCCTCGCGTCACGTTTCGTCGCGTCACGCCCCGTCCCGTCGTCCTCCGGACCGGCCCCGGCCGGCCCGGAGCGGGACGGGACCGGCCCGGGGCCGCGGCTACGCGGGGGCCGCGCGGCCCCGGAAGGCGCTGCGGTAGTCCCGCGGCGCCACGCCCACCCGCCGCGCGAACGCCGGCCGCAGCGACACCGCCGAGGCGAAGCCGGTCCGTACGGCGATCTCGTCGACCGGGAGGTCGGTCTCCTCCAGCAGGTGCTGCGCCGCCAGCACCCGCTGCTCCAGCAGCCAGCGCAGCGGCGTGGTGCCCGTGGCCTCGACGAACCGGCGGGCGAAGGAGCGTTCCGACATCAGCGCCGCCCGCGCCATCCCGCCCACCGTCCAGGGCGCGTCCAGCGCGGCCAGCACCTCCGTCCGGGCCCGGGCCAGCGGGTCGTCCGCCGGGCCCTCCTCGGGCACCGGGGAGGGGATGAACTGCGCCTGGCCGCCCGGCCGGAAGGGCGCGGTGACCATCGCACGGGCGATCTCGGCGGCGGCCCGCTGCCCGTGTCCGGTGCGCACCAGGTGCAGGCAGAGGTCGATGCCGGCGGCCACGCCCGCGGAGCTCCAGATCTCCCCGTCCCCGGTGAAGAGCACCTCGGGCCGCACCGTGACGCCCGGGTAGGCACGGGCCAGCTGCCCGGCGATCGCCCAGTGGGTGGTGGCCTCCCGGCCCTCCAGCAGCCCCGCCTCGGCCAGGACGAAGGCCCCGGCGCAGAGCGAGGCGATCGGGGTCCCGCGGCCGTGCGCGGCGCGCAGCGCCTCCAGGACCTCCGGCGGGCGGGCCGCCAGGGGCTCCTCCATGCCGGGTACGAGGACCAGGTCGCAGTCCGCCAGGGCGTCGAGCCCCGCGTCGGGCACGCACTCCAGACCGCCGCCGAGCCGGACCCGGGACCCGCCCGGGCCGCAGACCGTCAGCCGGAACGCGGAACGACCGCGCCAGACCTCGCCGACGACGGCGTGGTCGAAGGCCCGTACCCCGTCGAAGACCAGGCAGCCGACGGTGCGGAAGGCTCGGATGCTCATGGCAGGAATGTATCGATCGGCGGCGGTCGGAACGATCACGGCCCCGGGCCCGCCCGCCGCAGGATGAAGTCATGACGAACACCGACGCATTCGACGCCCCGCTCGCCCTCGACCCCGACGCCGTCCTGATCCTCGTCGACGTCCAGAAGGGCTTCGAGGACCACGCCTTCTGGGGGCCGCGGGACAACCCCGACGCCGAGCGGAACATCCTCGCGCTCGCGGAGGCCTGGCAGGCCACCGGACGGCCGCTGGTGACCGTCCAGCACGGTTCGGCGCGCGGCCCGCTCCAGCCGGGCACACCGGGCTACGACCTCAAGCCGGGCGTCGCAGAGCTGGTTCCCGACCTGCACGTCACCAAGACCGTCAACAGCGCCTTCTACGGGACGCCCGACCTGCACGCCTGGCTCCGGGAGCGGAACGCGCGGCAGGTGGTGATCGCGGGGATCATGACGAACGTCTGCAACGAGACCACGGCCCGGATGGCCGGGAACCTCGGCTACGACGCGGTCTTCCCCGTCGACGCGATGCACACCTTCGACATGGCGGGCCCGGACGGAGCGGTGATCCCGGCCGCCGAACTGTCCCGGGCGACGGCCGCCGTCCTGCACACGATGCGGTTCGCGAAGGTGGTCACCACGGAGGCGGTGGTGGCCGCCGCGAAGTAGCCCGGCGGGGGCCGCACGGAAGTGCTCGCGGCGGGGCTCGCGGGAGGTCTTGCAGGGGCCTCGCGCGGCCGGCCGGGAGGAAGTCCCCGGGGCCCGCGGGCACGGCCTCCCGGCACGCCGGGAGGCCCCCGAAAACCCTTCGGATTGCTAACCTTCGCCGGCCGCATTTGCGCTGGTCGGGGGCCCAACGCGGGTCGTTTCCGGCCCCGCTCGGGAGGTCCGGGAAAGACGTGTTCGGCCACATGCTCCCACCACCTTCACTACGGCCCGACTAGGCCTTATGGTGAGCGCGTGTCCGTGATCCGCGATGCGGCTCCACGACACCCGGCAAACATGACCACGGCAGGGAGAACCCCGCGTTCACCTGACCGCCTGCCGGCCTTTGCATTGCCTTTCCCACCCCAGCCATGCCTCGGCAGCATGCTGTTCCACCGTCCCCGCATCGCGACCACGATGTGTGGGCACACTCCGACCTCCGAAGGACCGAAGGGCCCGTGCCTGTACCCGTAGCCCTCGCCGGCCGCCTCGCGCGGCTGGAGCCCCTCGCCCCCCACCACGCCCCGGCTCTCGCCGAGGCCGGGTCCGAGGACCGTACGTCGTACGCCTTCACTCCCGTGCCCCACGGCCTGGAGGCGGCCGAGCGGTACGTCGACCATGCCCTCGCCGAACAGGCGGCGGGCCGGATGCTGCCCTTCGCGGTGCTCAGCGCTGCCGACGGGCGGGTGGTCGGTTCGACCAGATTCCTGGAGCTCGATTACTGGAAGGGCCCGCTGATCTGGCCTTCCGTACCGGGCGTCCCGTACGGCGATCCGGCGACGGCGGTGCCGGACGCCGCAGAGATCGGCAATACCTGGCTGTCCCCGCGGGCGCAGGGTACCGGGATCAACGCCGAGATGAAGCTGCTGATGCTGCGGCACGCCTTCGAGACGTGGGGCGTGCGGCGGATCTCGTTGCGGGCGGACGCCCGCAACGCCCGCTCGCGGGCGGCCATCGAACGGCTGGGGGCGACCTGCGAAGGGGTCCGCCGGGCCCATTCGCGGGGCCTGGACGGCGAGGTGCGCAGCACGGCGTTCTACTCGATCCTCGACGAGGAGTGGCCGGCGGTGCGGGCCATCATCGAGCTGCGCCTGGCCGCGGCCGCCTCCCCGACCGCCCTGAACCGGGCGATCGACCGCGAGCGCCTCGGCCAGGACGGCGGCAGCGGCCTCCTGATGATGGCCTAGTCGGCTCCGGCGAGACGCGTCCGAGGGCGGCAGCGGCACCCTCCGCTGCCGCCCTCCGCCGTCCACCGCCCCTCCGTCCGCCGCCCTCCGTCCTCCGTCCACACGACCTTCCGTGGTCACGTCTGCCGCGCGTACCGCCGCTGCCGCTGCCCGCGCGGCCGGCCGAACGGCGCCGCCACCCGGTGAGCCCGCTCCCCGCCGGACGGGGGAAGGCGGGTGGTCCCCCCTCCCCCGGCACCCGTGTCGGGCCGGGGGCGGAGCCCCCGTATGGGAGCGTGGCCGCCGGATCACGCGTGGGGCGGCGGCGCCGTCCCCGGCTGGGAGGTGTGACGACATGGCGTACGTGCGCGTCGGCGGTGTCGGACTGCACTACGTGGAGACCGGCGAGGGCGATCCGCTCGTGCTGGTGCACGGCTCGTGGAACGACCACCGCTCCTGGCAGGCCGCCATCGAGGCGGACGTCCGGGCGTCGTTCCGCGTGGTGGCGTACGACCGGCGCGGCCACGGGGAGAGCGAGGCGGTACCGGGCCAGGGCACGCGCCGCCAGGACGAGGACGACCTGGCCGGGCTCATCGAGGGCCTCGGCATCGCTCCCGCGCACGTGGCGGGCAACTCGTTCGGCGCGTCCATCGCCCTCGGGCTGGCCGCGCGCCGGCCCGAGCTGCTGCGCAGCCTCGTGGCCCACGAACCGCCGCTCGTCGGGGTCGCCGCCGACGACCCCGCCGCCGCGGCGCAGCTGCGCTCGGCCGGAACCGCCATCGAGGCGGTGCTGGAGCACCTGCGGCGCGGCCACGACACCGAGGGCGCCCGCCTGTTCGTGGAGGAGGTCGCGATGGGCCCCGGGGCGTGGGACGCGCTGCCCGAGGCCGTGCAGGACCGCTTCGTCCGGCACGCCCAGACCTGGCGGGACGAGCAGGAGGACCCGGAGTGGGGCGCCCTGGACCTCGACGCGCTCGCCGACTGCCGGGTGCCGGTCCTGCTCAGCGGCGGCACGGAGAGCCCCGCCTGGTTCGCACCGCTGCTGGACCGACTGGCCGCCGCCCTGCCCCGGGCCCGCCGCCACACCTTCGAGGGCGCCGGCCACATCCCCCACATGACGCACCCCCGGGAGTATGCGGAGCTCGTGACGCGGTTCGCCGGCGGCGCCTGACCGCCCCTCCCGCTGCCCCGCCCCGCCCCCTCCCCTCCCCTCCTTCCCCCTGCCCCCTCCCCTCTCCGTCCCGGCAGTGTCCGGCGCGGCCCGACGGCACGGGTCAGAACAGGTCCGCGAGGCGCTTCCCGATGGCCCAGGCGTCGTCGACCGGGCAGACCGCGAGGTCGTGGTCGGCGTCGGCGGCGCGGCGGGCGAGTTCGGGCGTGGCGTAGAAGTTCACCCGGTCGCAGAAGACCTCCCGGATGTCCGCGCCGGTGGCGGGGGCGAGGGTGACGACGGCCGTGACCGGGCTGAGGTCGCGGACGCCGTCCGGGGTGACCGTGAGCGAGACGGGCGCACCCGTGGCGGCGCAGCGCGAGGTGACCCGACTGGCGGTCTCCTTGAACACGACGGGGAACATCAGGACGTCCATGGCGCACCACCCGTAGCGCCGGACGCCCTGGAGCTCCATCGCGTGCGGCCGGTCCGCGTTGAGGGACACACCGGCGCCGATGATGTCCCCCGACGGGTCGGTCTCCAGGTCGAACCGCATGTCGCGGAAGCGGTCGAGCACCTCCGCGGCCGGCCAGCCGAGGAGCGCGCCCGCCGCGGCCGGTGACAGCGCGCCCCGGTCCAGCAGCCCTCCGACCAGGGTGGCCCCGGCGGCCATGAGGGCGACCCCCGTCGGGGAGGTCCACTTGGCCACAAGGTGGTCCGACAGCTCACGCACGCGCAGGTCCATGCCCGCACTCCTCACCTCGAACTCGGATCGGACATGCTTTCCACCCCCTTCAAAAAGTAACGCGCAGTGACGCGGACGGGACGATCTGCGTCGGTTTTCACGGCCGTACGGGCTACTTGCCCCGCCACTCGGCCTTGAAATCCAAGGAGATCGCTACTTTCCGTGACCGTCCGCCGTGGGCTGAAGCGGACTCCATTCCTCCGAAAGAAGGCCGTACACCACCTCGTCCAGCCACTCGCCGTACACCCAGGCAGCCCGCCGCAGGGTGCCCTCGTGCACGAAGCCCGCCTTCTCGGCGGCCGCGATCATCGCGGCGTTGTCGGCGAGGGTCTCCAGCTGCAGGCGGTGGAACCCGCGCACCACGAAGCCGTAGTGGCACAGCGCCCGGACGACGTCGCCGCCGAGCCCCCGGCCCCGGTGGGCGGGCCGCAGGGCGACCCCGAGGTGGGCGAAGCGGTTGTGGGTGTCGATGCCCCACACGATGGCCTCGCCGATCAGCTCGCCGCCGGCCAGCTCGACCACCGAGAACGGGGTGTCGGTCTCCGAGGGGTCCCGCACGGCGTAGGGCGCGTGCGCGCTGTCGGCCGGCAGCGGCCGCCAGGGCCTGGTGTCGGCGCGCGACTGGCCGGCCACGTCGTCGTACAACTCGGCGTGCAGGACGGCCGTGTCCGCGGCGAGGCGGGCGCGCAGCCCGATTCCGTGTGCTCGTATCACCCGCACGTTCTAGGCCCCGGCGGGCCCGCGCGACAACCGAATTCCGTCCCCGTACCGGTCAGCCGGTGGCTTCGGAGTGCAGGGCGGCCAGCGTGCGGCGGGCGTGGTCGCGGAACGTCCCGGTCGCGGGGTGCGCGGGCTCGGCGGGCCACACCAGCCGCACCGTCACCGGCGCCGCGTCGGCCAGTGGGCGGTACACCACGCCCGGCTGCGGGTGGCTGTGGCGGGTGGCGTCGGCCGTGACGCCCACCGCGTCCCCGGTGGCGATGGCCGTGAGCCACTCGTCGACGTTCGCCACCTCCAACGTGGCCGCCGGCCGCCGGTCCCCGGGCCACAGCTCCTCCCCCGTCGTGGCGGCCGTGGCGCACAGCGCCACGGTCCGCGCCGCGACCTCGGCGAGCGTGACCCGCGGCCGCCCCGATTGCACCAACGGGTCGTCCTCCGCGAGGGCGGCCACCCGCGGCTCCTCGTACAGGTCGAGCCACCCCAGTCCGTCCCCCTCGGGGCGGGTGCGCAGGAACGCCGCGTCCACCTCGCCCCGCCGCAGCGCCGCCTCGGGGTCCGCCAGCCGGTGGACCCGCAGCTCGGTGGCGGGGTGGTCGCGCCGCCAGGCCTTCAGCAGCCCGACGGTGTACGGGCCCAGGGCGGCCCACGCGAATCCGACGCGCAGCGGCCGCGCCCCGGCCGCCGCCTCGGCGAGCGCGTCCTCGACCTGGTGGAGGATCCGGTGCGCGTGTTCGTACAGGCGCCGGCCCGCCGCCGTCAGCCGCAGACTGCGGGTCGTACGCTCGACCAGCACCGTGCCGAGCCGGCTCTCCAACTGCTCCAGCGTGCGGGAGAGCGCGGGCTGACTGACGTGCAGGGCGGCCGCGGCGCCGGTGACGGTGCCCTCGTCGCCGATGGCCGCGAGGGCGCGCAGGTGCCGGAGGTCCACATTCATAACCACCGAGCATAAGTGCTGTGCGACGGGTATTTCCCTCGCCCGAGGGGGCTCGCCTAGCGTCGTCGTCATGCGAATCCTTCTCATCGGCGCGGGCGGCACGCTCGGCGCGGCCGTCCACACGACCCTGTCCGCACGCGGCCACGAGGTGATCACCGCGGGCCGGACCGGCGGCGACCTGCGCCACGACGTGACGGACCCGGCGCAGATCGGCGCCCTGTACGAGGCGGCCACGGCGGCCGGCCCGCTGGACGCGGTGGCCAGCGCGGCCGGCGACGTGCCGTACCGACCCGTCGCCGAGATGACCCCGGAGGACTGGACGGCGGCCTTCCGCGGCAAGGTGCTGTCACAGCTGGAGCTCGTGCGCCAGGGCCTGGGGCGGCTGGCGCCGCGCGGCTCGTTCACTCTGATCACGGGGATCACGGCGCGTCGGCCGGTGCCCACCGCCACGGCCGCGGCGATGGCCAGCGGGGCGGTCGAGGCGTTCGTCCAGGCGGCCGCACCGGAGATCGCGCCGCTGCGCATCAACGCGATCAGCCCGACGGTGTTCACCGAGTCCCTGGAGGCGTACGGGGACTTCTTCCCCGGCTTCCCGCCGGTGCCGCTGGCCGAGGTGGCGCAGGCCTACGTGCGGACCATCGAGGGGACGGAGACCGGCCGGGTCCTCGAGCTGGGCCAGTAGACCGCGGCGGACGAGCACCGGACGGGTGGAACGGGGGGCGGAGGGAGACGGAGGGAGACGGGTGGGACGCGCGGGGGCTGCGGGATCGGCACCGCGGCCCCCGCGCGGTCACGGGGGGGGCGAACCGCGGGCGGTCAGCAGCCCAGGTTGGAACCGGGCGCGACGCCCAGGATCTGCGTGAAGCGCTGATAGTTGTCGATCCGGCTCTGGACCTGCGCGGGGTTGCCGCCGTTGCACTCCAGCGAACCGTTGATGGAGCGGATGGTCTCGCCGAACCCCCGGCCGTTCACCATGGCCGCGTGGGCGGTCATGGTGCCGGGCCCGTTCTGGGTGTTCCAGTACCAGAGGGCGGTCTTCCAGGCCACGGCGGCGTCCCGCTCGACGAGGTAGGGGTCGGCGAGCAGGTTGATGCCGAGGGCGTCGCCGGCGGCCTTGTAGTTGAAGTTCCAGCTCAGCTGGATGGGGCCGCGGCCGTAGTACGCGGCCTGGCCGGCCGGACAGCCGTACGGCTGCGACGCGTCGCAGTAGTGCGGGTAGTTGGCGGTGTTCTGCTCGACGACGTAGTAGAGCCCGCCGGTCTCGTGCGCGACGTTGGCGAGGAACGCGGCCGCCTCCTGCCGCTTGACGGTGTCGCTGCCGGTGGTGGCGAAGCCCGGGTACGCGGACAGCGCGGCGGTCAGGCCGCGGTACGTGTAGAAGGAGCTCCGGTTCGGGAACATCTGGTTGAACTGGGCCTCGCTCACCACGAATCCGGAGGGGGTGCCGGGGTCGGGGTCGGGCGTGCCGCCGCCCCCGCAGGCGCCCTGGTCCGCCCAGACCCCCCACTGGCCGGTGGTGCCGGGCGTCTCACCCTGGGTCCACCACTTGGCCTGCCAGTTGTGGCCGTTGTGGGCGGCCGTCATGCCACCGGTGTAGACAGCGCCGGAGTTCCAGGGGCTCGCGCAGGCCGCGGCCGCGGCGGGCGAGGCGGGGACGACGAGGGCGAGAGCGGCGGCCGCAGCGGTGGCGGCGAGCAGGGAGAGGGCACGACGGCGGGATGCACGGGACACGTAACTGCTCCTTGTGTGGGGGGAGTTGCCGTGGTGGGGGGCGGCTACCGCCACTGAAGCGAAACTGGTCTGGACCTGTCAAGGTCTAGACCAACTTTCACGCTCCGCACACCCGCCGTACGCAAATCCCCCGCGCCGCGCGCCACCTGAGGGCCCATCAGGCGGGACGCACCGCCAGGCCGCACCCCCGATCGAACACCTCTCCGTTGACACCTTGCAATCAATGGTTCAACGGTTTACTGCCCTTAAGTTCACTTGATCAACTACTGGTTACGGCTTTCTTCAGCCGATTCACGGATTCCCATCCGCCCTGGTCAGGGCGGTGCGGCCGACCACGTCCCGCGTCCGCACGGTCACCCGAGGTGACCGGAATTGATGGTTCGACCATGCGTGCGGTCCCGGAGTCGGCAAGACTCACGTTCGCAATCCGCAACCACACACAGGGAGTGTTCGAAATGCGGTCCATCGTCAGGGGTCTGGGACTCGCGGCCACCACCATGGCCCTCACGGCAGCCACCGCGGTCACCGCCGTCGGCACGGCCGACGCCGCCCCCACCGGGGAAGCCCGCCTCTACGCGCCGTCCGCGCTCGTCATCTCGCTCGCCGAAGGGGTCGACCCGAGCGAGGGGATCATACGTGCGGTGACCCTCAGCTGTATGCCGACGCCGACCGGGACGCACCCGGACCCGGCCGGGGCGTGCGGCGAACTGCGCGCCAACAACGCCAAGTTCGACCAGATCACCAAGGCCGGGTCGGCGGCGGTGTGCACCCGCGAGTGGCACCCCATGACCGTCACGGTCGACGGCGTCTGGGAGGGCAGCCGGGTCTCCTACCGGCACACCTTCGCCAACCGGTGCACGCTCCACAACGGCAGCGGCACGGTGTTCGGCATCTGACGCCGTCGCCTCACGACCCGGCCGGCGACCGGCCGGTCCGGCAGTTCGGCTTCTGACCCGCTCCGGCCGCCTCCCCGCCGGCCGCGCGGACAGCAACACGGAGGGGCCGGGGTCCGCATGGACCCCGGCCCCTCCGCCTGTGCGCGCCGGCCCTTCCGCCCGTGCGCGCCGGCCTCAGCCGCGGCGCGAGCCCACCTCGAAGAGCAGGTACAGGAAGGCGGCGAAGACGTGTCCGACGAAGAGATAGGCGAACAGCCGGATCGCCAGCCCGCGCGGGAAGCCGTTCTCGAAGCGGGCGGGACGCCCGGCGGGAAGCTCGCCGGGGCGCTCGGACGGGACGACGGTGGGTTCCTCGGGCACGGCGGGTCTCCTCAGATCTTCGGGCGCCGCGGATCGCCGCCCAGGCACAGCTGGGACACGGCGCTCTGCAGCAGCGTGTGGACGAACAGCAGGTCGGTCCCGCCGGGCCGGGCGGCCGCGATGCGGTGCGGGGTGAGCGAGTCGAAGTGCGCGCCGTCCCCGGCCTCCAGCACGTACTCGGCCTCCCCGAGGTGCAGGCGCAGCCGCCCCTTGAGGACGTAGAGCCACTCCTCGCCCGGGTGCACGCGGACCAGTTCCCCCTGGCTCCTCCCGTACGGGACGTGGACGCGCAGTGCCTGCATGCCGCGGCCGGAGCCGCCCGCCTGCCAGTACGTCCACCCGTCGGCCTCGCGGGCCCCGGCTCCCCCGCCGCGTACGATCGGATCGGCGGCGGCCGGGGTCTCTCCGAGCAGCTCGGACACGGTCGTCCCGTAGGTGCGGGCGAGGCCCAGCAGCATCGGCAGGGAGGGCTGGCGGCGTCCGGTCTCCAGCCGGGACAGGTGGGCCGGGGACATCCGGGCCCGCGCCGCCGCGGCCTCCAGGGTCAGCCCGGTGCGCCGGCGCAGCTCGCGCAGCTGCGGTGCGACGACCGGGAGCTCGTCCTCCGGGACGGGCGGGGACCCGTCGGCCTCGTCGGGCGTACCGGGGAGCCCGTGCGGAGCGGGCCCTTCGGGAACGGGGTTCATACCCCGATTGAGCCAGAGTGTTGCCTAAGCGGCAAACCGTCTTGCCTCAGAGGCAAACTCCGGGAGCGAGGCCTTCGGGCCGAGGCCGGGGCGGCCGGGGGCGGGGCGGTCAGGCGCCCGCCACGGGCCCGCCCTCTTCCGCGGTCGCGTCCAGCGCCGCCGCGTCGAGGGCGAGGGTGAGCCGGTCCAGCCGCGCCTGCAGGTCTGCGACCTCGGCCAGGTCGAAGCCGGTCGAGGACGCGATGCGGCGCGGCACCGCCGCGGCGCGCTCCCGCAGCGCCGATCCCGCCGCGGTGAGGTGGGCGGAGACGGACCGCTCGTCGGCAGCGCTGCGCTCGCGCCGTACCAGGCCGTTCGCCTCCAGCCGCTTCAGCAGCGGCGAGAGCGTCCCCGAGTCGAGCCGCAGCCGCCGGCCCAGCTCCTTCACGGGCGTCGGACCGTGCTCCCACAACACCAGCATGACGAGGTACTGCGGGTACGTGAGGTCGAGCTCCTTGAGGATCACGCGGTAGAGCGCGCCGAACGCACGGGACGCGGCACCCAGCGAGAAGCAGATCTGCCGGTCCAGCCGCAGGAACTCCTCGTCGGGGACGGCTGCGGTCCAGTTCTCGGTCATGTGGCCCATGTTACCTCGACGGCGATTCAGTTGTGCACAACTGAATTGTGTGGTCTATTGATGGGGCGGCCGGACGACGGCCGCGACCACCGATCTCTCCACGAGAGGACCCCTCTGATGGACGCGCTGTACACCGCTGTCGCCACCGCCAACGGCCGAGAGGGCCGCGCCGTCAGCTCCGACGGTGTGCTGGACCTCGCCCTGGCGATGCCTCCGGCGCTCGGCGGGAACGGCCAGGGCACCAACCCCGAGCAGCTCTTCGCCGCCGGCTACGCCGCCTGCTTCGCCAGCGCCCTCGGCCTCGTCGGCCGCCAGGCCAAGGTCGACACCGGTGACATCTCCGTCACCGCCGAGGCCTCGATCGGCAAGGACGACACCGGCTTCGGCCTGGCCGTGACCCTGCGCGTCGAGCTGCCGGCCGAGCTGGACAACGAGACCGGCACCCTGCTGGTCAAGCAGGCCCACGAGGTCTGCCCGTACTCCAAGGCCACCCGCGGCAACATCCCCGTCGAGCTCGTCGTCGAGTAGTCGCGGCGCGCCGCACCCGCCGCCACCTGCGTGGCGACGTCCGCGGCCGCACCAGAACGCCTCCGACCGCCGTCACCCGGGCCGCCGCCCACGACGCGCGGTCGGAGGCGTTTCCGGCTCCCGCCCCTCCCCTTGCCCTCCCGTCCCCAGTCCCTTCCCCGTCCCGGGTGCGCACTGCGCATGAACAACGCGTGACAAGACGCCCGGCGCGGTTCTCCCGCGCCCTCCGACGGGCGACAGTGGTCGCCGTACCGGAAGTCGAGCGGGGCAGGGGTGGAACGCGTGCTGATCGAGAGCCCGCGGGCCGGCAGCCGGCCCGACCCCGCGCGGAGCGGGCCGCCGCCGGTCCTGCTCGCCTCCCACATCCGCGCGACCGCGCCGATGGTGCCGGTGGCGGGCGGCAGCGGGCCCGACCGGCTGCCCGTGGCGGCGTTCCGGATCGATGCGCATTCCGTGACCGCCGCGGAGTTCGCCCGGTTCACCCGACAGACCGGCCACGTCACCGCCGCCGAGCGGACCGGCTGGACGTACGAGGTCGGCGAGCACGGCCGGCGGGCCGTCGCGGGGCTGACGTGGCGCACCCCGTACCGGCTCGGCGCGGCCGCCGATCCGCAGGCCGCCGTGGTGCACGTCGCGTGGTCGGACGCGGCGGCGTACGCCGCCTGGGCGGGCAAGCGACTGCCGTCCGAGGCGCAGTGGGTGCGCGCGGCGGCCACCCGGGGCGTCGGGTACGAGCGGTCCGGCTCCCACCGGGCGCCCGGCGACCACTGGGAGTGGACAGCCGACGCCCACGACCCCGGGCGCGGGACGCGGACCGTCCGAACGGGCGGCGCCCGGGCGGGCCTGGTTCCGGTCCTGACGGCCGGGAACCTGGGCTTCCGGTGCGCGTCGGCACCCTGAGACCGTTCAGGCGCCCAGCTCGGCCAGCTCCTTCAGCGCCGCCGCCACCGCATCCGGTCCGGCGGGCAGCTGCGGCAGCCGGACGTCGGGCGTCGGGATGCGGCCCTGTGCGTGCAGGACGCCCTTGACCACCACCGGGTTCGGCTCGGCGAAGAGCGCGGCCGAAAGCCGGGCCAGGCCGTGGCCCAGCTCGCGCGCCCGCGTCGCCTCCCCCGCGCGCCAGGCGGCCTCCAGCGCGACGAAGCGCCCGGTGGCCAGGTGCGCCGAGGCCAGGATCCCGCCCGTCGCACCGAGCGCCATGAGCGGTGAGGCGAACGCGTCGTCGCCGGCCAGCACCGCGAAGTCGGCCGGCAGGTCGCCCAGCAGGGCCACCGCGTCCTGGTCGATCCCGCCCCCGGCGTACTTCATCGCGGCGACCCCGGGGAGCGCACCGAGGGCGCGCAGCGTCGCCGCGTCCAGCGGCAGGCCGGTGCGGTACGGGATGTGGTAGACGACCAGCGGGACGGGGCTGTCCTCGGCCAGCCGCGCGAAGTGCGCGACCACCCCGGCCGGCGCGGGCCGCACGAAGGCGGGCACGGTCACCAGCGCGGCCCCCACCTCGGGCCGGCGGGCCAGCTCCGCGAGGGCCCGCCCACCGGCCCGGGTGTCGCTGCCGCCCGCCCCGACGGCCAGGCTCGCGCCCCGCTCGCGGCAGACCCGGGCGCAGGTGTCGACCACGGCGTCCCGCTCGGCGTGGTCGAGGCTCGCGGCCTCAGCGGTGGTGCCGAGGGCGACCAGGCCCACGGCGCCGGCGTCGAGCACGTCGTGCGCGAGGGCTTCGAGGGCGTCCCGGGCCACGGAGCCGTCGGCGGCGAACGGGGTGACGAGCGGGACGTGGATCCCGTACGGGCGGAACGGGGCATGAGGGGTGCGCGTTGTCATGCCCCTGAGCCTGTCGGTCCGCGAACCACAGGTCCAGTTCGCTTTTCTGAGCTGAACCGTAAGCTGAGCTGATGCTCGATGTACGACGTCTGCGCCTGCTGCGCGAACTCGCCCTGCGCGGCACCATCGCGGCCGTGGCCGAGGCCCTGTCCTTCACCCCGTCGGCGGTGTCCCAGCAGCTCAGCGCGCTGGAGCGGGAGGCGGGGGTGCCCCTGCTGGAGCGCACCGGCCGCCGGGTGCGGCTGACTCCCGCCGGCCGCAACCTCGTCCGGCACACGGAGGCGGTGCTGGAGCGGCTGGAGGAGGCGGCCGCGGAGCTGGCGGGGGCCCGGCACGGCCTGGCGGGGCCGCTGCGGATCGGGGCTTTCCCCACGGCCGCCCGGGCGATCGTACCGGCGGCCCTGGTCGCGCTCGCCCGGCGCCACCCGGGCCTGGAGCCGATGGTGTCGGAGACCGATCCGGCCGGGGTGGCGCACGCGCTGCGGGCCGGGGAGCTGGACGTGGCCCTGGTGCACGAGTACGACTTCGTGCCCGCGGAGCCGGAGCCGGGGCTGGCCCTGGAGCCGCTGTGCGCCGAGTGGATGTACCTGGCCTCCCTCGACCCGGCTCCGGCGGTCGCGACGGAGCTGGCCGGGCTGGCCCGCTGGCGGGAGGCCCCGTGGATCACGGCCACGCCGGGGACGTTGTGCGAGGCGATGACCGTACGGGCCTGCCAGGCGGCCGCGTTCACACCCCGGGTGCGGCACCGGGTGGACGGGTTCGACACCGTGCTGGCGTTGGTCGCGGCGGGGCAGGGCGTGGCGGTGGTGCCGCAGCTCGGGCTGGTGGACGTACCGGTCGGTGTGTCGCTGACGCGGCTGCCGGTGCGGCGGTGGACGCGGATCGCGTCGCGCGGCGGGGCGGCGGGGCACCCGGCGGTGGCCGCGCTCGCGGAGGCGCTGCGCGAGGCCCTGCCGGCGGAACTGCGGGCCGTCTAGCGCGCGGGCGGATGCCCACTCCGCGAGACGGGTTCGTCCAGATCCGGCCGACTTTTGTCCGACAAGCCGACAATCCGTCTTTTTGTTCAACTATCAAGTTCAGCTTCAGGGTTGGCTGCGGGCGTGACCACTGACACGAACACCCCGCCCACCCCCGCCCGCGCCAGCCGCCGCGGGCTCCTGCGCGCCGCCGTGGCCGGCACCGCCGTCGCGGGGGCCGGCCTGGCCGTGGGCGCGGCCCCGCCCGCGGCCGCGGCGCCCGTCGGCTGCGCGCGCCCCGACACGCCCGCCGAGGCGCTGCGCGAGCTGGCCGCCGGCAACCGCCGCTGGCGCGCGTTCCGCGAGCGGCACCCCCACGAGTCGCCGGCGGTGCGCCGCCAACTCGTGGAGGGCCAGCACCCCTTCGCGGTGGTGCTCGGCTGCATCGACTCCCGGGTGCCGCCGGAGCTCGTCTTCGACCAGGGGCTCGGCGACCTGATGACCGTCCGGGCGGCGGGCGAGGTACTGGACGAGGCGGTGCTGGGCAGCGTCGCGTACGGCGTGCTGGAGCTGGACATCCCGCTGGTCGTGGTGCTCGGCCACCAGTCGTGCGGGGCCGTCAAGGCCGCCGTGCACGCCGACGAGACGGGCGAGCGGCTGCCGAACCACATCCAGTACATAGCCGATCAGATACGCCCGGCCATCGACCGCACCCAGCAGGGCGCGGCCCGGGTCGACGCGACGATCACCGCGCAGGTCCGGCTGGTCAGGCAGCGGCTGGCGGCGGAGCCCGACCTGGCCGGGCGGGTGGCGGCGGGACGGCTCGCCATCGTGGGTGCCCGCTACGAACTGACCGACCAGGCGGTGCGCACGCTGCCCCTCAGGGACCGCTGATGATCCAGATGATCGCCACGGTCCGGGTCTCCGTGATCACCCGGTAGAGCACCGTCACCATCCGCCCGGTGTCGGTCGCCGGACCGGCCAGCACGCGGCGCAGTTCGATGCTGGCGGCGGGTTCGGCGGCGCTGTCGGCCCGCGGGTCGCCGACCAGCCGCTTCAGGGCGCGGTAGAGCGCCTGGCGCTCGCCGGGGCTGAGCTCGGCGACTTCGCGGTTGAGGCGCTCCGGCAGGAGGACGTGCCAGTCGCTCAACGGCCCCCCTCGCGCGCGTCGCCGGAGTCGTCCCCGTAGGTGTCGCCGTAGGCGTCCGCGTACGTGTCCGCGTAGGTGTCGTCGAAGCGGGCGAAGAACTCGTCCAGGCCGCCCGTCTTCTCGCTGCCCTCGAGCGCCGCGCCGATCGCGTCGGCCACCTCGGGGCGGGTGCGCAGTGCCCACACGTGGCGGTACTCGGTGAGCACCAGCGGCACCTCGTCGAGCCGGGCGGCGCCGAGGCGCGCGTCGAAGGCGACGAGGTCGGGCGGGGAGACGACGGCGAGCGCGGCCCGCAGGTCGGCGATGGTCTGGGGCCCTTCGGCGGCGGCGAGCCGGTAGGGGTCCGCCCAGGGGCGGGTGGGGCTCTCGTGGGGCAGCGCACTCATGGTGTCCTCCTCCGTCCTACTCCACCGTACGCGCTGGATCAGTCACCGGGGAGGGGGCCGGCGATCTCCGCACCGAAAACACGCGGACCCTCCGCCGAGCTCGGCTCGGGGAGGGTCCGTACGCGGTGCACGGGGCGTCCGGCGGCGGGGCCGCCGCCAGCGGTCCGCGGCCGAACTACTCGCCGACGACGCCCGACTTGGCGATGGTGACCTTGGCGGACAGGGTGCCGCTGCGGGAACCCAGGTCCTCGATCTGCTTCACGAGGTCCATGCCGTCGACGACCTCGCCGAAGACGACGTGCTTGCCGTCCAGCCAGTCGGTGACGATGGTCGTGATGAAGAACTGCGAACCGTTGGTGTTCGGGCCCGCGTTGGCCATCGAGAGCAGACCCGGGCGGGTGTGCTTCTTCTCGAAGTTCTCGTCGGCGAACTTCTCGCCGTAGATGCTCTTGCCGCCGGTGCCGTTGCCGGCGGTGAAGTCGCCGCCCTGCAGCATGAAGGCGGGGATGACGCGGTGGAACGAGGAGCCCTCGTAGCCGAAGCCGTGCTCGCCGGTGGCCAGCTCGCGGAAGTTCTTGGCGGTCTTCGGGACCACGTCGTCGTACAGCTTGAAGACGATGCGGCCGGCCGGCTCGCCGTTGATGGTGATGTCGAAGAAGACGTTGTTGCTCATGGACCCATCCTCACATCTTCGGGCGGATGGTTTCACACGGGGCTCCCCGACACGGCCCCATTCGCCGTAACCGGCCGGGGAGCGCCCGTGCGGTCACGGGCCCTCAGAGCGCCGGGTAGTCCGTGTAGCCGCGGCCGTCGCCGCCGTAGAACGTGGCCGGGTCCGGGGTGTTGTACGGGCCGGCGGTGCGCAGCCGGGCCGGCAGGTCGGGGTTGGCGAGGAAGAGCCGGCCGAAGGCGATGAGGTCGGCGACGCCCTCCTCGACGAGCGCCAGCGCCTCGTGGTCGGTCGGCTCCGCGGTCGCGGGGTTGAGGACGAGGAGGCCGGGGAATTCCTTGCGCAGCGCGAGGGTGACCTCGCGGGTCTCGGCGGAGGACTCCAGGACGTGCAGGTAGCCGAGGCCCAGCGGGGCGAGCTCCTTGACCAGCGCCAGGTACGCCGGGAGCGGCTCGGGCTCCTCGATGTCGTTGTACCCGTTGCCGGGCGAGACGCGCAGCGCGGTGCGCTCGGCGCCGATCGCGGCGGCCACGGCCCTGACGACCTCGACGGCGAAGCGGATGCGGTTCTCGACGGAGCCGCCCCATTCGTCGGTGCGCCGGTTGGAGCCGGGGGCGAGGAACTGGTGGACCAGGTAGCCGTTGGCACCGTGGACCTCGACCCCGTCGAAGCCGGCGTCGACGGCGTTGCGGGCGGCCGCGGCGAAGTCGGCGATGACACGGCGGATCTCGGGGACGGTGAGCTCGCGCGGGGTCGCGTGGTCCTGGAGCCCGTCGGGGGTGAAGGACTGGCCGGCCGCCCTCACGGCCGAGGGGGCGACCGAACCTGCGGCGCCGGGGCGCTGGGCCGGGTGGCCGATGCGGCCGGTGTGCATCAGCTGCGCGAAGATCCGCCCGCCCGCCGCGTGCACGGCGTCCGTCACCGTGCGCCAGCCGGCGACCTGCTCGGCGGTGTGGAGACCGGGGGTGAAGGGGTAGCCCTGGCCCTCCACCGAGGGCTGCACGCCCTCGGTGACGATCAGTCCGGCCGACGCCCGCTGGGCGTAGTACTCGGCCGTGAGCTGCGGGGGTACGCCGCCCTCGACCGCGCGGCTGCGGGTCATCGGGGCCAGGACGATGCGGTTGGCCAGCGGGGTGCCGGCGAGGACGACGGGCTCGAACGCTGTGGTCATGTGGTGCCTCACAGTTAATGGGTCGGCCAAGCAATGGCTTCGGAAGACACTGTAGACCCATTTACTTGGTCGGCCAAGGTAAAGCTTGGCCGACCAAGGTAAAATGCCTCTGAGCAGCACGTACGGTCGACCGGACGCGTCCGGTCACGCCGGACACGTCCGGGGACGACCGCGGACGGAGCACCCGAGGGAGGGACAGCACATGGCGACCCACGCCGAGACCGGCGTCGCCGGGGCGAGTGCCGGGACCGGCACCGAGGTCGGGGCCGGCGCGCCCACGGACCCGGGCACGGGCGGCCCCCACCGGGAGGCGCCCGTCTGCGCGCCGGCGCCCGGCGCCGCGCTCGGCGGGCCGGTCAGCCACGCCGTGAGCCGGGTGGCCCGGCTGCACCGGGCCGCGGCGGGCCGGCTGCTCAAGGACCTCGGCCTGTACCCGGGCCAGGAGTTCCTGATGATGCACCTGTGGGCCAACGGCGCGGTGCGCCAGGCCGAGCTGATCAAGGCGGTCGGCCTCGACCCGTCCACCGTGACGAAGATGCTGCAGCGCCTGGAGCACGCCGGGCACGTGCGGCGCCGGCCCGACCCGGCGGACCGGCGGGCCGTACTGATCGAGGCCACCGAGGCGAGCTGCGACCTGCACGGCGAGGTGCGCACCGCGTGGGGCGTGCTGGAGGAGCAGACACTGGCCGGGCTGACCGGCCCCGAACGGACCGAACTGGCGCGGCTGCTGGCGAAGGTGGAGGGCAGCCTGTGCCACGAGGGCGCCGTGGCCGCCTGCCCGACGCCCGACGGCGACCGCGGGCCGGCCCGGGCCTGACCCGGCTGGAACGGGACCGAGACGGGCGAACGGTTCCGGATGCGGCTGCTCGACCACGCCGAACGGTGCGCCCGTGCCGCCGCCGAGGTCCGGACCCCGCGACGGCCCCGCCGCCGCCCCTCGGGCGTTACGGCACGAGCCCGCCCCGCCGCTGCCGCTCGCGGTCGATCATGTCCTGGAGCGTGTCCCGGACGTCCTCGGAGAGCCGGCGGGCCGCTGCCGAACGTGCTCCCCACGCCCGTGGCCGGTCGGGCGGTCCGATCGGCTCACCGATGGTGATCAGCCACTTCGCCGGCAGCGGGAAGGGCGAGGTCAGCGGAACGTAGGGGAGGTCCAGGAGCTTGGCCAGCCCGGGCAGCTCACCCATCTTCGGGCTGGACTCCTCCGCCCCGATGACGGCGACGGGCACGACCGGCGCACCCACGTGCAGGGCCGCCACGGCGAAGCCGGGATCGAACGGTCGGAGCCGGTGACCGTCGCGGAACGACTTCTCCAGACCGGACACACCTTCCGGGAACATGCCCACGAGTTCGCCGCGGGCCAGCCGCTCCATGCACGCCCGGGGGCCGATCGGCACCGCCCCCTTCCTCGCCGCGTACGGGCCCAGCACCGGGAGCCGGAAGACGAAGGGCGCGGCGAGCACGGAGAGCGGCCGGCCCAGGGACCGCAGCAGCGTCTTCTGCAGGACGAACGCGTCCAGGCCCCAGGCGCCGGAGTGGTTGGCGACGAGCACGGCGGGGCCGTCCTGGGGGATGTTCTCGAGCCCGAGCACGTCCAGCCGGAACCAGTCGTCGACGAACCGCTCGAGCAGTCGCTCCCAGGCGTTCTCCCCGACGCCGCCGAGCAGCTTCCGGAGGAACCGGAGCTCGGCTCCCGCGACCTCGATCACCTCGGCCACGCTCTCCGACACGAGCGGTCCTCCCTCGCTCCCCGCGCCACGCCACGCCACCGTCCGGGCAGGGCCCTTGCCCCGTCCAACGGCCGCGGGCGCCCTTTGATCACGAGCTGCGGCCGATCGGCGGAATCGACTCTTCGTTCCCCCTTACACCCGCCCCGTGCCCGTGCCCGTGGCGGTGCCAGTGCCGGGGCCCGCGACGGGTCCCGCGAGGGCCGCGTCGGCCACCGCCAGGGCGGCCGCCATCACGGTCAGCTGCGGGTTGACCTGCGGACAGCTGGGCAGCACCGAGGCGTCGGCCACGAACACGCCCCGTACGCCCCGCAACCGGCCCTCGGGATCGACCGGGAAGCGCTCCGGGTCGGCGCCGGCGGCCAGCGTGCCGGTGGGGTGGAACGCGGAGAGGTGCAGCTGACGTGCCCTCACCCGGGCCAGTACCGCGTCCAGTTCGTCGGGGGTACGGGCGTACGGCGCGGCGGTGATGCCGGTCAGCACCTCCTGCGCGCCGGCGGCGAAGAGCAGCCGGCCCATGGCCCGGACCGCCGCCAGCAGGCGTCCGGCGTCGCGCGGGGCGAGGTCGTAGCGGACCAGCGGGCGGCGGCCCGCGCCGAGGACCCGGCCCGAGGGGAGGTCGGCGATCATCGCGCCGAGGGTGGCGAGCCGGTCGGCGGCGTCGAGTTCGCGGCGCAGGTCGGCGCCGAGGCCGGGAAGGACGACGCCGCCCATCCCGGGCGGGGTGGCGGTCGCCTCGATGAGGACGCCCCGGTCGTGGAGTTCCGCCACGCCCACGCTCTGCAGGACGCCCTCCCAGGCCGTCACGGGTCGGGGGAACCGGCCCGCGACCGCCGCGGCCGGGTGGACGCTGAGGTTGCGGCCGGTCCGTGGGTGGCCGCCGAGGCCCGAACGGCGCAGCAGGGGCGGCGACTGGAGGGCGCCGGCCGCGACCACCACGAGCGGGGCGAGGACCTCGCACTCGCCGCCGTCGGGCCGGCGTACCCGGACGCCCGCCGCGGCGGGTCCGCCGGGCCGGTCGCGGTCGACCAGGACGCGCAGCGCGCGGGCGCCGGTGAGGATGGTGGCCCCGGCGGCGCAGGCGTCGGGCAGCACGGAGAGCTGGACGCTCTGCTTGGCCCCGGTCGGGCAGCCGACCACGCACTGGCAGGATCCCTTGCAGCCCGGCGCGTTGCGCCGCAACGGAGCCGCTCGCCAGCCGAGTTCACGGGCGCCGGCGAGGGCCAGCAGGCCGTTGCGGCCCAGTGGGCCGAGCGGTTGGGTGGCCACGCGCAGGGTGCGTTCCACGTCGTCGAGCCGGGCTTCGAGGCCGTCGGCGAGGGCGCAGCCGTACCGGTCGCGCCAGCGGGCCAGCACGTGGTCCGGAGTGCGGTAGCAGGTACCGGAGTTGACGACGGTGGTGCCGCCGACGGCCCGGCCGGTGGGGAGCAGGAGCGGGGGCCGGCCGAGGGCCGCGCTCGCGCCGCCGTCGCGGTAGAGGGCGCCGAAGCGCTCCAGCGGGGTGCGGGCCGCGAAGGAGGCCGTCGTGTGGTGCTCGCCCTCTTCGAGGACGAGGGTGCGCAGTCCGGCCCGGGCGAGGGTGCGGGCCGCCATGGCCCCGCCGGCGCCGGAGCCGATCACCACGGCGTCCGCGGTGCTGCGGGCGGGCCACTGCGCCACGGGCACGCAGTCCAGCGGCGGGTCCTCGGGACCGGGTGGGCGGGGGCCCGCGGGCGGCTGCGCGGCCAGCAGGCGCTCGGTGCCGGCGGCCAGCAGGACCGGCACCTTGACGAGGTCCAGGAGGGCCGCCGGGGCCGCGTGGGCGCCGAGCGTACGGACGAGTTCCTCGCGGGCGGCCGGGTCGAGGGCGCCGAGCCGCCGCCCGGTGCGGGCGACGGCGTACGCGTCCACGGCGGCCGCGGCGGCGCGCACCCCGGCCCGGGCGGGGCCCGGCATCGTACGCAGCACGGCGTGGAGGCGGCCGGGGACGCGGTGCTCCCAGGCCGGGTCGGGGGGCGGGGCGCTCCGCTCGGCGCCGGGTGCGTGCGGGGCCGGATCCTGCGCGTCCGGCAGGCCGGTGGCGAGCAGGGCCGCCACGAGTCCGGCGGCGCTCACCGCTCCCCCACTTCCGCGTGGGCGGTCCCGTCGAGGGTCCAGAGGGCCTCGGTCCGCCAGCGGCCGCGCCAGCGTTCGAGCCGTACGACCGCGTCGGCGCGCTCGCTGTTGCGGCAGACGGCGTGGGAGCCGTCCGGGTCGTGGTAGTCGAGGGCCAGGGTCCGGTCGGGCGGCTGGGTGACCGTCACGTGGATGCGGCGCAGCCCGGCGCGGCCGGTCACCGTCCACCGCGGGAGCCCGAGCCGGGCCTTGAAGCGGCCGGGTCCCGCCCAGCCGACGGCGGTCCGCTCGGCGCGGCGGGGCCACGTGCGGCCGCCGCGGCGCAGCCGCAGGAACACCAGCGGGGGCAGGGCCCGTAGCACCGGCCGGGTGGAAACGGCGGCGACGACCTCCAGCACGTCGCCGCCGCCGAGGTCGGCGTGCAGCCAGGACCAGCGCCGGGCGTTGCCGTGGCCGTAGATGCGGGCCGTGGCCCCGGGGGCGCCGGTCAGGGTGAGGGTGCCACCGGGGTGCGTCACGGTGCCCCGGTACGTCGACCGGGCAGCGGGCAGCATCTGCGCGGCCGGCAGCAGCGGGCGCCGCCAGGACCAGCGGGGGAACGTGAACAGCGGCTCGTCGGCGGGCCGTTCGGTCAGGTCCCACGTGAACCCGGCCGCGGTCCCGGTGAGGCGGCCGGGGCGCACCCGGACCTCCCGCGCGGCGAAGCCGTCCGCGTCGGGGCCGGGCTGCCACGGCTCCGGTCCGAAGCGCGCGTGCGCGACGGGGCCTTCGGGCGGGTAGAGCGCGATCCAGCCGTGGGCGTGCGCGGGTCGGGCGGGATCGGTGGGTGCGACGAGTTCGTGGTGCAGCCAGAGGCCGGTTCCGGTGGCCGGGTCGGTGAGGGTCGTGTACCAGACCTCGGTGCGGCCGGGCTCGCCGGACCAGCGCGGGGCGAGCAGCTGGGTCGGGGCCGGGGTCCCGGCCCGGGCCGGGATCAGCGCCCGGGCCGGGGTGCCCGTGTGGTCGTCGCGGGTGTCGCCCGCGGGGCCGATGCCGCCGGGGTCGTCCGGGGGGCGCGGGAAACGGAAGCTCGCGAGGAACGGGAGGAGGCCGGTGGCGAGGGGGAAGCGGAGGCTGCCGGTGCCGATCCGCCGACCCGGGGTCGCCTCGTTGGGGGTGGGGGTGGGGGTGGGGGTCTCCGGCCCGGCTTCCGACGGGGTCGCGTCGTGCTCGGGAGCCGCGCCGTGGCGCTCGTACAGGGTGAAGGGCAGGACGGTCATGGACCGCACGGGGCGCCCCGGGGTGATCGACTTCCAGCCGTCGAGGGTCAGCGCGCGGCCGTCGGCGGCGGTGAAGTGCAGCCGGTAGCGGATGCGGCGGCGGGCCAGCGGGGAGATCTCCAACTCGCCCGTGGCGTCGGGGTCGTCGGCCCAGCCGCGGATGCGGACCCGGCCGGTCAGGCGGGCCGGTGTCGTGCCGAGGGGCCGCAGCGGCCGGTCGGACGCGGCGCGCAGGTCGAGGCGGACCGGGAGGCCGGAGCGGCCGGCTCCGGCGGGGGCGAGGGCGGGGGCGAGGTCGAGGGTGCCGAGCAGGGCCTCCTCGAACCGGGTGCCGCGCGGGGCGCTCACGCGAGCCCCTCCAGCATGATCCGCTCGGTGGCCGTGAGGTACGCCCCGGCCGCGGTCCGGGCGGCCGCGGGGTCGCCGGCGGTCACCGCGTCGACGACGGGGGCCAGCCGCGCATGGGCGGCGGCGGGGTCGGTGAAGGGGGCCACGAGCGCCGCCCGGACCGGCAGGTAGGCGTTGAACAGGGTGTTGGTGAGCAGGACGTAGACCCGGTTGCCGGTGGCCCTGGCCAGGGCCCGGTGGACCTCGGCGTCGGCGAGCTGGACGGCGTCGCCGCCCTCGGACTCCCGGACCGCGGCGAGGAGTTCGACCAGTGCGGCGCTGTCGCGTGCGGTCGCCCGGTCGGCGGCCCGCTCGGCGATCAGTGCACCGATGCTGCGCCGGACTTCGAAGATCTCTCCGATCCAGTCGGGGCTGTGCCGGACGAGCATCGGCAGCAGGTCCGCACCGCCGAGCCTGATGTAGTCCCGGACCCGGGTCCCCACCCCGTGCCGGGTCTCCAGCAGGCCCGCCTGGACGAGGCGGCCGAAGGCGTGCTTGAGGGTGGTGCGGGTGACGCCGTACCCGTCGGCCAGTTGCCGCTCGGGCGGCAGCAGGCTTCCGGCGGGGTGCCGGCCGGCGAGGATGTCCTCGCGCAGCCGGCCTTCCAGGACGTCGACGATGGTCTCGCGGGGCAGGGCTTCCACAGCGGTCTCCTCCGGGGCGGCCCCCGGTCCGGCGGCTCGCCAGCCGAGCGGCCAGGACGGCCGGCGGGTCGGCGGCGACCCAGTGGCCTAGTGGCTCAGCCACTCAACCAATGCACGCGCACCCCGTCAAGAGGTGCGCGCGGTCAAACCCTCGATTCGGCAGGGGGGTTGGCGCCCGAGCGTGGCTCAGGAGGCGAGGGCCGCGGCCGCGGCGCGGGCGAACCCTTCCGGGTTGTCCAGCATGATGTTGTGCCCGCAGTCGGGAACGGCCACCACGGCGACGCCCGCCGCGGCAAGGGCGTCGGCACCGTCGAGCGCGCCGTCCGGGGCCGGGTACAGGAAGGTGCGCGGGACCTTCAGGTCGAGGAGCAGCTCGCGCATGGTGGGCCGGGTCCCCCGGGCCAGGTGGGTGGCGCTGCGGTGCAGGGCGACCGGGCCGGCCAGCCGCATGGTGGCCCACCAGTGGGCGCCGACGCGCTCGGCCGTCCGGTCCCAGCCGTGGGCGACGAACTCCTCCTCCGTGTAGGAGGCGATGCCACTGCTGCCGGGGGCCGCCGGAGCGGTCGGCACCGGGTCGAGGTTGGCGTCCACGAGCAACAGCCGTGACACCAGACGGGGATGACGGTCCGCCAGCACGATGGCGACGGCGCCACCCATACTGTGCCCGACCACCTCGACGCCGGCCACCCCGGCCGCGTCGAGCACGGCGGCCACCGCGTCGGCGTGCGCCTCCAGGGTGTACGCGAACCCGGTCGGGCGGTCGCTGGTCCCGTGCCCCATCAGGTCGACCAGCAGCGAGCGGTGGCCGGCGAGCAGCGGGTGCCAGGCGATCTCGTTGAAGTACGCCGACATGGCACCGAGTCCGTGCAGGTACAGGCGGACCGGCTCGCGGCCGGGGAACTCGGTCCAGCGGATGACGTCACCCTCGGGGGTTACGGGAGTCTTGCGCACGGCCTGCCTTCCTGGCGGAGTGATCGGCAGGCCATCCCATCCGGCGTCCCGGGCGCCGTCAACCCCATTGCGCCCCGGCCCCGTTCCCGTACCGGGGGTACGGGAACGGGGGCGGGGCCGCCAGGCCCGGGAGCCCGCGTCAGGAGAGCTTGCCGCCGTAGTCCGGCAGCTTGAAGGTGCGCTCGGCGTGGCCGCCCACCAGGTCGCTGTCGTTGTTGCCGATGTTGGCGACGATGGTGTAGCCGCGGGCCTCGATCTCGGCACGCTTGGCGGTCTTGTACGTGCTGACCTCGTGGAAGAGGTCGGGGAGGTCGCGCACGTAGAGGCCGGTGACCGGGTAGCCCACGGTCTTCAGGTTGTACAGCGTCGGGCTGTAGACCACGCCGGGGCGGGCGGTGACGAAGAAGACCGCGACGCCGCTGGCGTGGGCCTCCTGGACCAGGTCGCGGACCTGGGCGATCGCCGGGGTGGGCCAGGTCCAGAACCAGTGGAAGTCCGTCTCCAGCGAGGAGTTGTCGATGTCGAGGACGATCGCGGGCTTCTCGCCGGCCGGGGAGTTGGCGATGCGCTGGCGGAGGTACGGGCGAGCCTGGTCGACCACGGTGCCGACGTCGCGCAGCCAGGTGTCGTAGTCGATGCCCAGGAAGACCGCGTTGCCTCCGGGGGCGGAGTACGAGGCTCCGGGCGCGACCGGCGCCGGGCGGGGCGCGGCCGACGCGGGGGCGGCCTGCGCCGGGGCCGTCAGGACGACCACGGCGGTGGCGGCAGCGGCGGCAGCGGCCGTGGTGCGCGCGATGAACTTGCGTGCGGGCATGGGGAGTTGCTCCTCCGACCATGGCGGTCTGGCGGGACCGCCGGCAGAAATTGGCATGTGCACGGCCCAGAATGAGAGGGCTGCGTCGCCATGTCTACTGGTCGGTAGGAAATTGGGGGTGACCGCCCGGTTAACCGCCGCCCCCGCCGCCCCGCTCCGACTGCTTCGAACCCGCCCCGCCCTCGGACCGCGGCGCCAGCACCACCACCGCGGTCCCGGAGGGGCGCAGCGCCGCGAACCCGTCGAGGTTCGCGTCGATCGTGCGCCAGCGCGCCCAGAGCCGGGACCGCTCCTCGCCGGTCGCGGCGTGCGCCCGTACCGGCCGCCGCCCGTCGACCAGTTGGACCGCCGCGTCGGGGTGCGCCAGGAGGTTGAGCCACCAGGCGGGCCCGCCCGCGCCCCAGCCGTTCATGGCCAGGCAGACCAGGTCGGGTCCGTCCGCCACGTACGCGACGATCACACTGCGCGGCCGGCCGGTCCGACGCCCGGTGGTCGTCAGCCGCAGCGTGCCCCAGCCCTTGCGGCCCGGGCGCCACAGCCCGACCCGGCCGCCGAAGGCGCGGTACAGCCCCCGGTGCACGGCCCAGGCCAGCCGCACGAACCAGCGCGGCGGAACCCGCGGCGCCTTCGCCCCGCCCCCACCCGTCATGCCGCCCTCCCCCTCCCCGGCCCGCCGGCGGCGCCGACCGCGCGGAGGACGATAGCCCCACCGCCCCGCCCCCGACCAGATCCCGCGCACGGCCCGACGAGGGGCTCGGAACCGGCCCCGGGCCCGGCACCACGCCCGGACCGGGTGCACCGACGGCACGACCCGCCCGGATCCGGACTCCCCGGCACGGCGCGGCACGGCGCGGCACGTGTACCCGACGGCACGGCCTAGGGTGCGGGGGCATGGTGCACGTACTGAGCAGTCGGGTCCTGTTGCGGCCGAGCGACCCGGAACGCAGCCGCGCCTTCTACGGGGAGGCGCTCGGGCTTGCGGTGTACCGGGAGTTCGGGACCGGCGTCGACCGCGGGACCGTGTACTTCCTGGGCGGCGGGTTCCTGGAGGTGTCCGGACGGTCGGCGGAGCCGGCCGGCCCCGCGATGCGACTGTGGCTCCAAGTCGCCGACTGCCGGGCGGCGTACGACGAACTCCGCGACCGCGGGGTCGAGGTCCTCCGACCACCGCAGCGCGAACCGTGGGGGCTGGTCGAGATGTGGATCGCCGACCCGGACGGGGTCCGGATCGCGGTCGTCGAGGTACCGGAGGACCACCCCCTGCGCTACCGCCCCTGACGGACGCACCCCGCCCGTCCCGTGGCCGGAAAGTGACCTCCCGTCACATCGCTGCACAGCGTTACGGTTCACTCACTGACGCCAACGTGTGTCACGTCACACCACGAACCGAACGACTGGACACGGCAGCCGACACGCGCCGACACCGGCGGCCGCGGGTCCGGGGGGACTCCACATGCACGAAATGCCCAAGGGGGCCAACGTCGCACTCGCGGCACTCACCGAGCAGCCCGGCGCGATGGTCGTCAGCCTCGGCTGGACCAGCGCGACGGGAGACGGCGACGCCGACGTCTCCGTGATCCTGCTCGATGACAACGGCAAGGTCCGAGGCGACGACGACTTCTACTTCTACAACCACCCCGCGGCCCAGGACGGCAGCGTCCAGCTCCTGGGCAAGACGCCCACCTCCAACGGCAGCGAGGACCGCATCAGCCTCGACCTCGCGGTCGTGCCGAAGGCGGTCGCCCGCATCGTCGTCGCGGCGAGCCGCTATGGCGGCGCCCGGTTCGGCGACCTGGCCGACCTCCGGATGACGCTCTCCGACGGCTCCGGGGACACGCTGCTCGGCTTCTCGATCCCGGATGCGGGCATCGAGACGGCCTTCATTTTCGGCGAGTTCTACCGGCGCGGGGAGGAGTGGAAATTTCGGGCCGTGGGACAGGGGTACGATTCCGGCCTCGCCGGGCTGGCCACGGACTTCGGCATCGCGATCGTCGACGACGAGGGTGCCGAGGAAGCGGGAGAAGAGGCCGACATGGAAGCGGCCGGGGCCGGCCCCACCCTCACCGGTGCCGGTGGGCCCGCCGGATCCACCTCCGCCGACGCTCCCGGCGGCGGGACCGGAGCGGACCCGGCCGCCACGGCCGCCCCCGTCGTGCCGGCACAGGCCGGGCCGACGGACCCCGGCCCCGCGCCGGCCCGCACCCGTACGGTCCGCACCGCCAAGAAGAAGATCACCGTCCCGCGGGTCGCGAAGAAGTCCCTCGCGGAGAACGAGACGTGGCGGCCGGCGCGCCTCTTCCCCGTACCGAACGCCAAGAGCGACCGGGAGCGCGAGGCGCGGGCCACGTCGGTGCTCCTCGCCGTCATGGCCGAGGTCCCCGAGCTCGGCCGCCGCCTGACGGCCGGATTCGGTGCCCCCGCGGGTCGGATGCAGACGTTCACCGAGGTGTCGCTGCCCCACGGCGACACGCCCCGGCGACCGGACGGCGTGGTCCGCGTCGAACGGGCCGGCAAGCTGTGGACGGCCTTGGTCGAGACGAAGACCAACGGCAATCCGCTGAAGAGCGAACAGGTCCAGGACTACATGGACATCGCCGCCCGCCGCGGATACGAGGCGGTGATCACCCTCTCCAACGACGTCGCGCTGGACGGCAGTCCCCTCGTCACGGTCAAGCTCGACGGCCGGCGCAAGCACAAAGTCGGGCTCTGGCACCTGTCCTGGGCGGAGGTGGCCCAGCAGGCCCAGCTCCTGATCCGGCACGAGGGCGTGGGCAACGCCGCCCACGCCTGGCTCCTCCAGGAGTTGCTGCACTACCTGCACCACGACAACTCCGGCTGCCACGGTTTCCAGAACATGGGTCCCTCATGGGTGCCGGTACGCACCGGCATCGAGACCGAGACGCTGTCCGCGGGGGACCCGCGCGCCGTCGAGGTGGTCGAGAGCTGGGAGCGGCTGGTGCGCCAGGTCTGCCTCCGACTCGGCGGCGAACTGGGCCAGAAGGCACTGCCCGTACAGCGGGCCCGCCGCGGCAGCGATCCGCGGTCGCGGCGGGCGGAGGCCGCGGACGTGTTGTCCGCCGAGGGCCGCCTCGCGGCCGAGGTACGCGTCGACGGTTCGCCGGGAGTCCTCGGTCTCAGCGCCGACCTGCGCACCGGCAAGCTGCGCACGTCCATGGACATCCCCGCACCCGAGGGCGGCTACCCGCTGACCGCCGCCAAACGGCTGGTGCGCATGCTCGCCGAGGCGCCTGCCGACCTGCACGTCGAGACGCTCGTCGAGGCCCGCAACGGCCCGCGCGGCACGCTTGAGCGGCTGCGGCCCGAGCCGGGCGACCTCCTGCCGAAGGACGGCGCCCCGATCACCGGCTTCCGCCTGTCGCTCTTCAAGGGCATGGGTGGGGCGCGCGGCACCACGGAGTCGGGCTTCATCCGCAGCGTCGACGAGGCGGTCGACCGCTTCTACGCGACGGTCGTGGTCCACCTCGCACAGTTGCAACGCCGCACCGACCGACGGGCGCACGCCGCGGGAGGCGCGGCGGCCGGCTGATCCCGGCCGACATCGTTCCCGGTCCGTCCACGAGCGGGCCGGGAACCGGCCGGGGACGGGGCGGGACCGGCCGGGGACGGCGACCGACCTCGCAGGGCTCAGGGGCGGGTGAGGCGGTGGAGTTGGAGAGCCAGTTGGTTCTCCAGGGCTCGGGAGGGGGTGTTCCAGTCCTTGCCGAGGAGGTGGGCGATGCGGTCGAGGCGCTGGGTGACCGTGTTGATGTGGACGTGCAGGTGGTCCTTGGCCCGGGTGAGGCTCGCGCCCTGGCGGTAGTACGTGTCCAGGGTGCGCAGGAGGTCGGTGCCGCGGGTGCGGTCGTACGCGATGACCGGGCCGAGGACGCGGTCGACGTAGCCGGCGATGTCGGTGCGCTCGCCCAGGAGTACGCCGACGAAGCCCAGGTCCGCGAGGGCCGCACCCTCGCCGGTGCGGCCGAGGGTGTGCAGGGCCTCCAGGCAGCGGGCGGCCTCCGCGTAGGCGGCCGGGAATGCTTGGGGTTCGGCGGCGGGGCCGGCCGCGCCCACGGTCACGGGGGTGCCCACGGCGCGGCCGAGGTCGCCGGCCAGGGCGGCCGCCAGGGGGCCGGGGGTGGGGGTGGGGGTGGCGGGGGGCGTACCGCCGGTGGGTGGCGGTTCGGGGGCCGGGAGGGGGACGACGAGGACCGCGTGGCCCGAGTGGGTGCCGGCCAGGCCGCCGAGGGCGCGGGCGTGCCGGGTGGCCTCGGTGGCCAGGCGTGAGCGGGACCCGGGCGGGCACTGGGCGACCAGGACCGCGTGCGGGCGGGAGGTGTCGACGCCCAGCCGGCGGGCCCGTAGCGCGAGGCTGGAGACCTGCCGGGTCCCGGCGTCGGGGGCGAGGGTGAGCAGGTCGTCGAGGAGTTCGCCGCGGACCCGGTCCTCGGCCTCGGCCACGGACCGGCGCATCAGCAGGAGCAGGGCGGTGACGAGGCTGGCGCGTTCGAACAGCCGGCGGTCGGTGTCGGGCAGCTCCGGCCGACCGGACAGGGCGAGGGCGCCGAGGAGTTCGGGCCCGGCCAGCACCGCGCACACCCACACGCCGTCGACCCGTACCGCCCGGCCGGCCGTGCGCGAGGCCGCCACGCCGGCGGGCGGGGGCTCGGCGGCGGCCGCCGCGGTGCGGGCCAGTTCGGTTCCGTCCGCGTCGTGCACGACCAGTTCGCCGCCGAGGATGGCGGCGGTCTCCCGGGCCACGTCCCCGGCCCCGCCGCCGCGCAGCACCAGGTCGGTGAGCCGGTCGTGGGTCTCGGCGGCCCGGCTGATGGCCTGGTTGGCGGTGCCCAGGTCGACCAGGGCGGCGCGGGTCTCCTCCAGCCGGCGGGCGCTGTCGATGGCGATGGCCGCGTGGTCGGCGAGCGAGCCGAGCAGGGCGATGGCGTCCTGGGTGAACTCGCGGACCGTCCGGTCGGCCGCGAACAGCACGCCGATCACCCGCGGTCCGAGCCGCAGCGGTACGCCGAGGATCCCGCGCAGGCCCTCCTCCGCGACGCCGGTGTCGATGGCGGCGACGTGCTTGAAGCGGGTGTCGGTGCGGTAGTCGGTGCTGGCGTACGGGCGGGCCGTCTGCGCGACCAGCCCGCCGAGGCCCTCCCCCATGCCGAGGCGCAGCTGCTGGAAGGCGGCCGAGACGGAGCCCTCCGTGACGCGCATGTACGTGTCCTCCGCCGCCGGGTCGTGGAGGGTGAGGTACGCGACGTCGGCACGCAGGAGGGTCCGGGCGCGCCGCACGATGGCGCGCAGGACGGCGTCCAGGTCGCGCAGGCCCGCGAGGTCCCCGGCGGTGTCGAACAGGGCCTCCAGTTCGGCCTCGCGGCGCCGGTGCTGGTCGAGGGTGCGGTGGATGGCGCGGGCGGCCCCGGTGGCCTCGGCGAGGAAGGCCAGCTCCGCGGGGGCGGCCCCGGCGGACCGGGCGGTGGCGACGGGGCGGTCGAGCTCCTCGGCCGGGCCGCCGTGCGCCAGGGCGTCGAGCAGGTCCAGCAGGGCCCGGGCCACGGGGGTGGCGGCGGCCGCGGCGGGTCGGTCGCCGTCGGGGGCGTCGGGGTGATGGCTCTGGCTGCGCATGGTGCGGATCGTAGGCCTGCGGGGTGTGCGTACGGCGGGCGGGTCCGGACCCCGGCGCGGAGTGCGTCGGGGTCCGGGTGGTGGGGCGTCGGGGTCCGGGCGGTGGGGCGTCGGGGTCCGGGCGGTGGGGCGCCGTCGCTCAGACGCGCTCGGCGGCGGAGACGGGGGTGCCGGTGGCGGCGGACGTGTCGAGGGTGCGGCCGCGGGTCTCGCGGGCCGCGAGGACCGTGAAGGTGGTGACGAGGGCCGCGAAGGCGAGGTACAGCGAGACCGGCGTCGAGGAGTCGTAGTCCTTGAGGAGTTCCACGGCCAGGATCGGGGCCAGGGCGCCGGCCACGATCGAGGCGAGCTGCGAGCCGAGCGAGGCGCCCGAGTAGCGCACGCGGGTGTCGAACATCTCGGAGATGAAGGCCGCCTGGGGGCCGTACATGGCGCCGTGCAGCAGCAGGCCCGCCGTCACGGCCAGCGCGATGACCGGGAAGGACTTCGTGTCGAGCAGCGCGAAGAAGGCGAAGGCCCACCCGGCCATGCCCACCGAGCCGATCAGGGTCACCGGGCGGCGGCCGATCCGGTCGGAGAGCGCGCCCCAGGCGGGGATGGCGGCGAAGTGGACGGCCGAGCCGATGAGCACGGCGTCGAGGGCGGTGCTCTTGGGCAGGCCGAGGTGGACGGTGACGTAGACGAGGAGGAAGGAGGTCAGCACGTAGTACGAGATGTTCTCGCCGAAGCGGGTGCCGATGGCGGTGAGCACCTCGCGCCAGGAGCGGCGCAGCACGTCGACCACCGGCGGGGTCTCCTTCGCGCCCTGTTCGGCGGCGGCCTCGGCGCGCGCCCGGGCCTCCAGGAACAGCGGGGACTCGGAGACGGACAGGCGGATCCACAGGCCGACGCCGACGAGGACGCCGGACAGCAGGAACGGGATGCGCCAGCCCCAGGCGAGGAAGGCCTCGTCCGACTGCACGGCGGCGAGCAGCGCGAGGACGCCGGTGGCGAGCAGGTTGCCGCCGGGGGCGCCGGCCTGGGGCCAGGAGGCCCAGAAGCCGCGGTGCCGTTCCCCGCCGTGCTCGGCCACGATCAGGACGGCGCCGCCCCACTCGCCGCCGAGGGCGAAGCCCTGCACCAGGCGCAGGAAGGTGAGCAGGACGGGGGCGGCGGCGCCGACGGTGGCGTGGGTGGGCAGCAGGCCCATGGCGAAGGTCGCGCCGCCCATCATCACGAGGCTGACGACGAGCAGCTTCTTGCGGCCGAGCCGGTCTCCGTAGTGGCCGAACACGATGCCGCCGAGGGGGCGTGCGAGGAACCCGACGGCGTACGTGATGAAGGCGATCAGGGTGCCGGTCAGCGGGTCGGTGGTGGGGAAGAAGAGCGTGTTGAAGACGAGCGCGGCGGCGGAGCCGTAGAGGAAGAAGTCGTACCACTCGACGGTGGTGCCGACGAGGCTGGCGCCGACGATGCGCGCGAGCGATCGGGGAGGCGTGGGAGCGGATGTTGCGGCGGCCATGGTCACCACTTCCGAGGGGGTTCGGGGGACGTCGTCGTGTCGCCACACCATAGGAACGCCCAGGTCAAGGGCGTATGTGGTGGACCGCCATAGTTGGGGGCGTCGACCCCGTCACAACCACCACACCAGAGCCGGTCCGGACCGCGACCGGGCACCTGTGGCACGGACGGAGGTGCGTGGGTCGGCCTGCTGCGCACGATTCCGGAGCGACGGCCCGGGCCTACCGTGGCGGAGTGGGAGCGAGCAGCGGCCCGGTGGCCGCCCGGGAGGTCGCGGTCTGCCTGGCCGGGGACGTGATGCTCGGCCGGGGCTTCGACCAGGTGCTGCCGCATCCCGGCGACCCGGAGCTGGCCGAGCCGTGGGCCGGCGAACCTGCCGTGCCTGGCCGCCGCGCGGCCGGACGTGTGCGCGCTGGCCAACAACCACGTCCTCGACTTCGGCCGGGACGGGTTGGCCGAGACCCTCGACAGCCTTCGCGCCGCCGGGCTGCGTGCCGCCGGCGCGGGGCGCGACAGTGCCGAGGCCTGGAGCCCGGCGCAGGTGGCGCTGGGGCCCGCCCCGCCCGCAGCGGGGCCCTCGGACGGGGACGGACCCCGCCTGCCGGTGTTCTCGGTGGGGCTTCCCTGCAGCGGCATCCCGCTCAGCTGGGCGGCCACCCCGGACCGCGGCGGCGTCGCCCTCGTGCCCGCGGCCTCGACGCGGCCACGGGCGCGCTGCGCGCACTGCGCGTGAGCCCTTTCCAGGCCCACCGCCTCACGCTGCGCCGGGCCCACCGGCGCGACGCCCAATGGCTTCGGGCCGCCCTCACGCGCAGCAGCCGCCGGTTCTCGCCGACGCTCAGCGTCCGCGACGACGCGACGCCGACCCTCGGCCTGGAGGGGCCGGGGGCGTGACCGCACTTCCGGCATCGACCCTTGAAATACCGAACGACTCGGTTTAGTTTTCAGGGGAGGTGTGAGCGGTCGAGCCCGGCCGCGGTGCGCCCTGACCCTCGAAGAAGGAACTTCCCCATGCGCTACGCAGTTTTCGGGACCGGCACGGTCGGCCGAACCGTCGCCGCCAAGCTGGCCCTGCTCGGCCACGACGTCACCATCGGCACGCGGGACCCGCGGTCGACGCTCTCGCGGACGGAGCCCGACGCCACGGGCACCCCGCCCTTCGCCGAATGGGGCCGGGACCACCCTCAGGTACGGCTGGCCGCCTTCGCCGACGCCGCCGCGCACGCCGACGTCGTCGTCAACGCGACCTCCGGCGCCACTGCCCTCGCGGCCCTCGGACTCGCCGGCGCCGAGAACCTCGAGGGCAAGCCGCTGCTGGACATCGCCAACCCCCTCGACTTCTCGCGGGGCATGCCGCCTTCGTTGGACCCGGTCAACACCGACAGCCTGGGTGAACAGATCCAGCGCGCCTTCCCCGCCGCCAAGGTCGTCAAGACGCTCAACACCATGACCGCGGCCGTCATGACCGACCCCGCCCGGGTCCCCGGCGAGCACAACGTCTTCGTCTCCGGTGACGACATCGGCGCGAAGAAGACCGCCACCGAGCTCCTGCTCTCGTTCGGATGGCCGGCCGCCAGCATCATCGACCTCGGCGACATCACCACCGCGCGGGGCACCGAGATGCTGCTGCCGATCTGGCTGCGCCTGTGGGGCGCACTCGGCCACGGGGAGTTCAACTTCCACATCCAGGGCGCCCGCACCGGCGCCTGACCCGTACCGTGCGGTCCGGGCCCCGGCCCCGCCCCGGGGGCCCGCACGGCAGCGGCAGCCGGGCCGCCCCGGGGGGCCACCGGCCGGCGGCGAACCCGCCCCCTCAGGCAGTGGGCGGCCGCAGCCCGGCGAGGGTGAGGTCGACCGCTTGTCGTGCCCATCCGGCCCGGCCCGTCCGGCCGGCCATGTAGTCGGCGTAGAAGGGACCGAGAAGCCCCGAGACCGCGGCCTCCAGATCGCTGTCGGCGCGGATCTCCCCCCGCGCCCGGGCCCGCTCCAGCACCTCGCGCAGCAGTGCCCGGCGGGGCAGCACGGTGCGCTCGCGCAGCATGGCCATCAGCTCGGGCGTGTGGGCCTCTTCGGCGAGGCAGGTCCCGATCAGCGCCATCCCGCGGACCCGCGTGACGGTGGATGCGAAGTCCTCGAGCACCGCCGTGAGGTCCGCCGCGGTGTCACCGGACGCGAGCGGGGCCTGGACCATCCGGATCGACTCCAGGGCGGCCGTGACCAGGTTGCCCTTGCTCTTCCACCGCAGGTGGATCGTCGACTTGCTGACCCCGGCCGCCAGCGCGACCTGGTCCAGCGTCATCCGTACGTACCCCTGCGAGGCCAGCAGTTCGAGCGCCGCCCGCAGGATCGCCTGGTCCTTCTCGGCCGACCTCGGACGCCCGGCCCCTCTTGCCGCTCCCATGGGCGCAGGATAGCCAATATCCGGACCGAACGGTTCGGTAGCGATTCCACCGGCGGCCGGGGTGTGCTGCGGTCGTCGGACCGGAGTCGTCAGCGCAGTCGGCGCAGGTACGGGTCGTACGGCCGGCAGGGCGCGAGTCGCATCCGGACGTCGACGACGTCGATGCCGTCGGGGCGTGCGATGACGGGGTTGAGGTCCGCTTCGGCGAGCTGCGGCAGGTCGCCCGCCAGCCGGGAGAGCCGCGCCAGGAGTTGGCTCAGGCCCCCGGCGTCGACCGGGTCCGCGCCGCGGTGGCCCAGGAGCAGCGGGGCGCAGCGGGGGGCGTGCAGGAGGTCGCTGACGTCCTGGTCGGTGAGCGGTGCGAGCCGGGCGGCGTGGTCGGCGAGCACCTCGGTGGCGGTGCCCCCGAGCCCGAACATCACGAGGGGGCCGAAGACCGCGTCCTGCACGACGCCCGTGAAGAGCTCCACTCCGCTGCGTGCCATGGGCTGGACCAGGACGCCGGAGAGCTTGCCCGTGAAACGCTCGGCCAGGTCCCGGTAGGCGGCCGCCACCTCGGCGTCGTCCTTCAGGTCGAGCCGGACGGCGTGTTCCTCGCTCTTGTGGACCAGGCCCGGCCAGTGGGCCTTGAGCACCGCCCCGCCGCGCCGGTCGCGGAGTCGGCGGGCGGCGCGGACGGCCTCCGACCCGTTCGTCGCCCACGCCGACGGGGTCTGCGGGATGCCGTAGCAGTCCAGGAGGGCGGCACACGTCGCGGGGTCTGCCCAGCCGCCTTCCGGATGCGTCGCGAGGTAGGCGGCGACGGCCTCGGAGGCACGCGCGGGGTCCAGGTCGCCGAGGTCGGTCGCCGCTCCCGTGGAGCGGGCGAGCCATGCGGTGCGGTCGGCGGCGTGCGCCAGGGCTCGGACCGCGGACTGCGGGTCCGCGTAGGAGGGGACCGCGACGCGACGGCCCGCCAGGTAGCGCACGGATTCGGCCTGGTCCGGGAGCACGACGGCCACCGGGCAGGGGCTCTCGCCCGCCGTGCGGATGACGGCGCGCGTGAGGTCGCTGCCCGTGGCGGTGGCGACGGCCGTGGGGACCAGGGAGACGACCAGGGCGTCCACCTCGCCGCTGCGGGCCAGCGCGGTCAGGCAGTCCTGGAGCCGGTCCTCGGGTACGGCGGCCGTGGTGTCGACCGGGTTGGCGGCGGCCGCGCCCTCGGGGAGGGAGGCCAGGAGGCTTCCGGTCAGCTCCGCCGACAGGGCCGGCACGTCCAGCCCGGCCTCGACCGCGGCGTCCGCCGCGAGGACGCCGGTGCCGCCGGCGTTGGAGACGACGGCGACGCGGCGCCCGGCCGGGAGCGGCTGGGCGTGCATGAGGGCGGCGGTGTCGAGGAGCTCGGCGATGCTCGTGGTGGACGTGATACCGGCCTGCCGGAAGAGCGCCCGGCGGGTGATCGTGGGCGTCGCCGCGGCGGCGGTGTGCGAGGCGGCGGCCCGGCGGCCCACCGCCGTGCGCCCGGCGTCCACGGTCAGCACCGGGATGCGGCGGGTGACCCGGCGCGCGGTGCGCGAGAAGGCGCGGGCGTTGCCGAACGACTCCAGGTGGAGCAGTGCCAGCTCCGTCCGGTCGTCCGTCTCCCACCACTGCAGCATGTCGTTGCCGCTGACGTCGTACTTGTCACCGAGCGACGCGAAGGTCGAGACCCCGATGCCGAGGCGGGACAGTCCGGTCAGCAGGGCGATGCCCACGCCTCCGGACTGGACGGCGACCCCGGCCGAGCCGGGCCGGGGGAGTTCGGCGGCGAACGTGGCGTCCAGTCCCACCCCGTCCTCCGTGTTGGCCAGACCGAGGCAGTTCGGGCCGACGAGCCGCATCCCGTACCGGCGGCACGCCTCGAGCAGCGCGTGGCCGTGTACGCGGTCCAGGCCGGCCGAGACCACCAGCAGGGCGCGCACGCCCCTCGCGCCGCACTCCCCCGCGACGGCCGGGACGGCTGCGGCCGGCACGGCGACCACGGCGAGGTCGGGTGCCTGCGGCAGGTCTGGCACGGAACGGTAGGTCGTCACTCCGAGGACGTCGGAAGCCACCGGGTGCACGGCGTACAGGCGGCCGGCGAAGCCGCCGCGGCGCAGGTTGCCCAGGATCGCGCGTCCCACGGATCCCGGACGCCTCCCCGGCCCGACCACCACGACCGATCGGGGCCGGAACAGCGGCTGGAGGCTCGCGACGTCGGCCGTGCGGCCGCGGGCCTCGACGGCGGACAGGTACGTCTCGTCGGCGTCCAGTTGGACCAGGCAGTGCACCTCCGGGCCGTTGAAACGGCGTGTGACCTTCAGCCCGAGGTCGGTGAAGACCTTGAGCACGGCGTGGTTCTCCGCCAGTGCGTCGGCCGCGAACGCGGTGATGCCCTCGCTCCTCGCCCGGGACACGGCGTGCTCCAGCAGCACCGTGCCCACACCCCGGTGGTGCCAGCGGTCGGCGACCGCCAACGCCAGGTCGGCCTGGTCGGTCCCGGGGAGCCGCTCGTACTCGACGAGTCCGACGGCTTCCCCACCCGCTTCGGCGAGCAGCGCCCCGCGCCCCGGGGAAGCGGGACGGCTGACCCGTTCGGCGGACTGCTCGCCCGAGCGGCGGTTCGCGGTGAAGAACCGCAGGCGCAGGTTCTCCGCCGACATGGCCTCGTAGAACCCGGCCACCTCGGCGCGGTCGTCCGGCACGACCGGACGGACGGACACGGTCGCCCCGTCCGCGAGGAGGACGTGTACGGGCTGGACCACCTGTGCCGTTCGTGCCATGGCCGGCCTCCTGTCGGTGCGAAGGGCTCGAGCGCGTCGGCGCCGCGTGCGCGTCGGGGGCGCATGCTCGTCGTGGCCCGCGGCCGCGCCCGTCCTCCGTCCAGGGTCGCGCGGCGCGGGGCGGCGGGGGCTGGGCCGATCGGGACATCCTTCGGGCCGGACGGCCCACCCGCCCCCGGCCACCTCGGCACCGCCGGTCCCTCCCTTCCCGGGCCGAATCGCGCGTTCACGGGCGTACGAGCAGCATGGAGGTGTCCCTCCCCTCCCGACTCCCGACCCCCTGCCGCACGGGACGGCCGCGAGGAGGTCGCTGCGATGGAGCTGCCCCTGACGGTCGGTCTCGACGGCTCCGAGCCCGGTTTCGCGGCGCTGGACTGGGCCGTGGACGAGGCGGCGCTGCACCGGTGCCCGCTGCGGGTGGTGTACGCCTCCCGGTGGGAGTGGTACGACCTCGCGGCCCCCACGGCCGGACGGTCCTCCCGAGGCGTCGGCCACGGAGTCGTCGAGTCCGCGGCCAGGCGGGCCGGGCAGCGGAACCCGGACGTCAAGGTGGAGACCGAGGTGGTCGCCGACGACCCTGCCCAGGCCCTGATACGGGAGAGCCGCACCGCGTGGGCCCTGGTCACCGGTGCCCGGGGCCGCGGCGGTTTCGCCGGCCTCCTGCTGGGTTCGGTCGGCCTGGCCGTCGCCGCCCGCGCGCTGTGCCCCGTCGTGGTCGTCCGCGGTGACGGGCCGGGGCGGCGGGACGGGCGGCACCGGGTCCTGCTCGGGGTCTCGGACACGCCCGGCGCCACGGAGGCCGTGCGCTTCGCGCTGCGCGAAGCCTCCGCGCGGGACTGTGCCCTGGAGGCGGTACGCGCCTGGCGCTGCCCCCCGCACGACGACACCCCCCACCCCGCCCTCGCCGACGGCACCTGCCTCTACCACCGGGCCCGCGCGGACACCCTGCTCGACGAAGCACTGGCACGGGCGCGGCAGGAGGAGCCCTCCTCCCCCGAGCTGCACCGGGTCCTCGTGGAGGGCCCCGCGCACAAGGTTCTCCTGGCAGGTACCGCGGCGGCCGACCTCGTGGTCGTCGGCACGTACCGCCACCCGCACCAGCCGGGCCTGCAGCTGGGCCGCATCGCGCACGTCCTGCTGCATCACGCGCGTTGTCCCGTCGTGGTCGTCCCCCGGGTCGAGGGAGGCGTCCGCGCGTGACGCACCCGCCCACCGACCGGTCGTTCCCTCCCCCGGTCCCCGCCCGGCGCAGGGCGGTCATCGGGATCGGCAACGAGTTCCGCCGCGACGACGGGGTGGGATGGGCCGTGGTCGCGGTGTTGCGGGCACGGGCCGCTCGGCGGCGGCCGCCGGACACCGTCCTCGCGCAGTGCGACGGCGACCCCGGCCGGTTGCTGGAGCTGTGGACGGACACCGAGCTGGTGATCATCGTCGACGCGCTCTTCCCACCGGCCCCGCAACCTGGACGAGTGCACCGTTGGGAGGCCGCAGAGCGGGGCGAGCTGCTTCCGGACGGGCCGGGCAGGCAGAGTACGCACGGTCTGGGCCTCTCCGAGGCGCTCCGGCTCGGCGCCGCCCTGGGGCGCGGTCCCGGCCGTCTGATCGTGTACGCGGTGGAAGGCGGCGACCGCTCCGTGGGGCCGGGCATGACCCCGGAGGTGGTGGCGGCCGTTCCCCGAGTGGTCCGACGCGTCGAGGCGGACATCGGACGGCACGGCACCGGCGAGTGCCCGCGCCCCCCCCCCCCCCCCGGGGGGGGGCGGGCGGCCCCCCCCCCCCCGCCGCGCCCCCCGCCGCCCCCCCCCCCCCCCCCCACCCCGCCCCCCCCCCC
>NZ_JBIVNX010000005.1:0-32302 GCF_044753805.1 Streptomyces sp. NPDC093225 | reverse complement strand
CCCGGGTGGGGGGGGGGCGGCGGCCCCGGTGGGCCCCGCCGGGGGGGGGGGCGCGCTGCGCCCCCCCCCCCCCGGGCCCCCCCCCCCCCCCCCCCGGGGCGGGGGGGGGGGCCGGGACTCGCCGGACCGGCTTGACGGCCCTCGGGCCGCACGCCTGACACCCTGTCCGTGAGCAGGTGCACTCCGCACGGACGCGGCCCGGTGGGCCGGGCCGGACCGGGCCGGGACGGGCCCGCGCCTCCCGGCCGCAGGGCAGGCAGGAGACGGCAGGGCATGAGCGACCCCCCAGGCACCGGACCCGCCCGCGGCGGCGCGGCCGAAGCGGTGCTCGACCCCGATGGCCTGGGCGTGCTCGTCCAGGTCCTGAAGCACCGCGGCCGTACGGTGATCGGTCCGACCGTGCGCGACGGCGCGATCGTCCTCGACGAGCTGGATTCGGCGGCGGCGCTGCCCTACGGGTGGGGCGTGGAGCTGGCGGCGGGCCGGTACCGGGTCCGCCGGCGCCAGGACGGGGCCGCCTTCGCGCACAGCGCGGGGCCGCAGTCGTGGAAGTCCTTCCTGCATCCCGAGCGGGTCCGCCAGTGGACCGCGGACCGGCGGCCCGACGGGGGGCTGACCGTGCGCGGGGAGGAACCCGCGGAGGTCTCGTACGCGTTCCTCGGCGTCCGCCCCTGCGACCTGCGCGCCATCCGGATCCTCGACCGGGTGCTGTCCGGGGGCCGGTACGAGGACCCCGCGTACGGGGCCCGCCGGAACGGGGCCTTCCTGATCGCGGTCGAGTGCACGGAGCCGGGCGCCACCTGCTTCTGCGTGTCGATGGGCTCGGGGCCGGCGGTGGACACCGGGTACGACCTCGCCCTGACCGAGGTGGTGGACGGCGGCGGCCATCGCTTCCTGTGCCGGAGCGGCAGCGAGGAGGGCGCCGAGGTGCTCGCGGAGCTCCCGGGCCGGGCCGCCGACGACTCCACGCGGGCCGCCGCGGGCCGCGGGGTGCGCGAGGCCGCGGACCGGATGGGCCGGTCCATGCCGGCGGGGGTGGACCTGCGGGCGCTGATGCGGGACTCGCTGGAGGCGGAGCGCTGGGACGACGTCACGTCCCGGTGCCTGAGCTGCGGCAACTGCACCATGGTCTGCCCGACCTGCTTCTGCACCACGACCGAGGACGTGACCGACCTGACCGGTGACCACGCCGAACGGTGGCGCCGCTGGGACTCCTGCTACGACCTGGACTTCTCTCTCCTGCACGGCGGCCCGGTCCGGGCCACCCCGCACAGCCGCTACCGCCAGTGGCTCACCCACAAGCTCGGTACCTGGCACGACCAGTTCGGCAGCTCGGGCTGCGTGGGGTGCGGCCGGTGCATCGTGTGGTGCCCCACCGGCATCGACCTCACCGAGGAGGTCCGCGCCCTGCACGACGAGGCCGCAGAGCCGGGGAGCCCACCGTGACGGCGGGTACGGAGGGCCCTGCGGCCGACGGCCTGCTCGCCGAACTCCCCCCAGAGGGCAGGGAGCTGCTCATGCAGCTGGCCGGGGCCGTCGTCCTGCCCGCCCGCACGCGCGTCTTCGAGGAGGGTGGGGAGGCCGACCGGTTCTGGATCATCCGGTCGGGCACCGTCGCCCTCGACGTCCACGTCCCCGGCAGGGGAAGTGCGGTCGTCGAGACGATCGGTGCGGGCGGGCTGCTCGGCTGGTCGTGGCTGTGCCCGCCCCGACAGTGGCACCTGGGCGCCGGCACCCGGGAGACGACCCTCGCCTGGGAGTTCGACGCCGCCGCGGTGCGCGACCTGTGCACCGAGCGGCCCGCCCTGGGCCTGGCCCTCGTCACCCTGGTCGCCCGGACGATCGGCGAACGCCTGCGGGCCACACGCACCCGGCTCCTCGACCTGTACGCGCCGCAGCCGGGCGGGCCCGCGCCGTGAGCCTCGTACCGCTCCCCCACCGCGTACGCGATCGCCGGGAGGAGACCCACGACGTCGTCACCCTCACCCTGGAGCCCGTCGGCGAGCCCCTGGCACCCTTCGCGCCGGGCCGGTTCGCCATGCTGTACGCGTGCGGGGTGGGCGAGGTCCCGGTCTCCGTGTCCAGGATCCACGACGGAGGCGTCCTCGGCCACACCGTACGGTCCGTCGGGCCCGTCTCGCGTGCGCTGCACGGGCTCCGGCCCGGTGCGTCGGTCGGGGTGCGCGGCCCGTTCGGCACCGGATGGGACGCGGCGGCCGCGCGCGGCGGCGACGTGCTCGTCGTGGCCGGCGGCATCGGCCTCGCCCCGCTGCGCCCGCTGATCGACGCCGTGCTGGCCGAACGGGAGGCGTACGGGCGGCTCGCCGTCCTCGCCGGCGCGAGGACCCCGGCCGACCTGCTGTACACGGAGGAGTTCGCGAACTGGCGCAGGCCGTATGCGGCCGTGACCGTGGACCGGCCCGCCGAGGGGTGGGCCGGGCGGGTCGGGGTCGTCACCGCCCTGCTCGACGAGGCTCCGTTCACACCTGTCGGGACGACCGCGTTCGTCTGCGGCCCCGAGGTCATGATCCGCGCGACCGGCCGGGCGCTCGTCCACCGGGGCGTGTCCCCGGCCCGTGTCCAGGTCTCCCTGGAGCGGAACATGCGCTGCGCCACCGGCCACTGCGGTCACTGCCAGCTCGGGCCGCTCCTGCTCTGCCGCGACGGCCCCGTCGTCGGCTACGACCAGGCCGAGTCCCTGCTCTCCGTCCGGGAACTGTGAGATGACCGCCCCCGACGCACCGCACCAGCCAGCCCGCCCGCGCCTCGCCGTCTTCAAGTTCGCGTCGTGCGACGGCTGCCAGCTCACCCTCCTCGACTGCGAGGACGAACTGCTCGGCCTCGCCTCCGAAGTGGAGATCGCCCACTTCGCGGAAGCCTCCGGAGACACTGCGCCCGGCCCGTACGACCTCGTGCTCGTCGAGGGATCGGTCAGCACCCCCGAACACCTGGACCGGATCCGGCGCATCCGCGCCGAGGCCCGCCACCTGGTCACCATCGGCGCGTGCGCCACCGCCGGCGGCGTCCAGGCACTGCGCGACTACGCACACGTCGAGGAGTACCTCGCGACCGTCTACGCCCGCCCCGACTACATCGCCACCCTCGCCACCTCCACGCCCGTCTCCGCCCACGTGCCCGTCGACTTCGAACTGCGCGGCTGCCCCATCGACCGCGGCCAGCTCCTGGAGGTGATCACCGCGTTCCTCGCCGGCCGCAAACCCGGCATCCCGAACCACAGCGTCTGCTTCGCCTGCAAGCGGCGCGGCAACGTCTGCGTCACCGTCGCCCACGGCACACCCTGTCTCGGCCCCGTCACCCACGCCGGCTGCGGCGCCCTGTGCCCGACCTACGGACGCGGCTGCTACGGCTGCTTCGGACCGGCCGGCACCACCAACCTCCCCGCCCTGGTCCCGCTGCTGCGCCGGGACGGCATGGACGACGAGGACGTCGGCAGGTTCCTGCACACCTACAACACCACGGCGTTCACCGCGGTGGAGGACCAGGGGCCCGGCGCGACGGACGCGGAAGGAACCGGATGAGCGAGCCGGCGCCCCGCTCCCGGACCCTGCGCATCCCCGCCCTCACCCGCGTCGAAGGCGAAACCGCCCTCCACCTGCGGATCCAGGACGGCACGGTCACCGAGGCACGCCTGGCGATCTACGAACCGCCCCGGTTCTTCGAGGCGTTCCTCCGCGGCCGGGCCCACACCGAGCCCCCCGACCTGACCTCGCGCGTCTGCGGCATCTGCCCCGTCGCTTACCAGATGAGCGCCTGCCGGGCGATCGAGGACGCGTGCGGCGTCACCGTCGACGGGCAGCTGGCGGCCCTGCGGCGGCTGCTGTACTGCGGCGAGTGGATCGAGAGCCAGACCCTGCACATCCACCTGCTGCACGCCCCGGACTTCCTCGGCCACGACGACGTGATCGGGCTGTCCCGCACCCACCGGGAGCACGTCGAACGCGGACTGCGCCTGAAGCAGACCGGGAACGCGGTGGTCGAACTGCTCGGCGGCCGGGCGATCCACCCCGTCAACGTCCGCCTCGGCGGCTTCCACCGCACCCCCACCCGCGCCGAACTCCGCCCCCTCGCCGAGCGGTTGCGCACCGCCCTCGACGACGCCTGGGACACGGTGCGCTGGGTCGCCGGCTTCGACTTCCCCGACGCCGCCTGCGAGGCGGACCTGTTCGCCCTCGCCGAGCCCGCCACGTACGCCATCGAGTCCGGCGTCCCCACCGTGCTCCGGCACGGCGGACCCCTGGTGGCGCGCGGTTTCCCCCTGCGGGACTTCTGCGACCACGTCGCCGAGGAACAGGTCCCGTACTCCACGGCCCTGCACTCCCGGCTGGACGGCCGCCGGCACCTGACCGGTTCGCTGGCCCGCTGGGCGATCAGCGGACACCTGCTCTCCCCGACGGCCCTGCAGGCGGCCCGGGAAGCCGGGCTGGGCAGTCCTCCGCTGCTCGCCGGAGCGGCGGGCGCCGGGAAGGCCCGCGACTTCAGAAACCCGTACCGGAGCGTCCTCGTGCGGGCTGTGGAGGTCCTCTACGCGGTCGAGGAGTCGCTCCGCATCATCGACGCGTACGAGCCCCCGGGCCGTCCGTACGTGGAGGTGCCGGCCCGCGCGGGCACCGGGCACGGCGCCACCGAAGCCCCGCGCGGCCTGCTCTACGACCGCTACGCGCTCGACGGCTCCGGCCGCGTCACCGACGCCCGCCTCGTCCCGCCGACCTCACAGAACCAGGGCGCCATCGAGGACGACCTGCGCCGCATCGTCCAGGCCGGCCTCGACCGCGGGGAGGACTCCGAAGCCGGCCTCAAGCACCTGTGCGAACGCGCCGTCCGCAACCACGACCCGTGCATCTCCTGCTCGGCCCACTTCCTGGACCTGGACATCGACCGGACGCGGCACGTCGACCCCGGTGGACGGGGGCCGGGGTGAAACGTCGGATCACTCCTGCGGCGCGTCCGACCGTACGATCGTCACCGGGCACGGGGCGTGGAGCGCCACCTGCTGGCTCACGGAACCCAGCAGCGCCCGACGGAACCCGCCGCGGCCGCGACTGCCCACGAGTCCGGCGTAGCGCACCGCCCAGCGCAGCGCGGCCTGGGACGAGGACGAACCGTCGACTCCCACGACGATCCGCGGGCCCCTTACTGCGTGTCCATGCAGCCATGCGGATGTGCCCCCTATACGCCGTTCGCGTCGCCTCGACCGCGGCGCGCCCACCCCCGCGACGGCGTCGTGCGACCATGCCGGCGGCCGTGCGCCGCGCGGGTCAGCGGCCCGTGGCGCGCTGCCAGGCGCGGTAGGCGGTGACGGCGGTGGGGAGGGTGGGGTAGAGACGGTCCGCGCCGACGCTCGCGGTGAGGCCGTACGCGTCGAGAGGGGTGCGCAGGTCGCGTTTGACGCGTGCGAGTGCGAAGACGAGGCCGCGGCCGACCAGTTCGGAGCGCAGGGCCTCGACGGCGTCCAGGGCTGTGATGTCGACCTCGACGTTGGCCTCGGTGTTCAGGACGAACCAGTGGACCGGGTCGTCCTGCGCGTCGACGGCCGCCAGTGCCCGGCGGTGGAAGTCCTCGGCGTTGGCGAAGAACAGCGGGGAGTCGTAGCGGTAGATGAGCAGCCCCGGGACGGTGCGGGCGGCCGGGTAGTCGTCGATGTCGTGCATGCCCGCCAGGCCCGGTACGACGCCCAGGACGGCATCGTGCGGACGGGCGACCCGGGACAGCAGTTCGACCACCGACAGGGCGATGGCGACCAGGACGCCGTAGAGGATGCCCAGGGCGAGGACGCCGAGGGTGCAGCCGAGGGCGAGGAGCAGTTCGCGACGCCGGAAGGCGGCGAGCCGGCGGAACTCGCCGACCTCCACCAGGCGCACGGCGGCGTACACCACGATGGCGCCCAGGGCGGCGGACGGGGTGTGGGCCAGCAGCGGGCCGAGGAGGAGGAGCACGGCCGCCACGCAGGCGGCGCCGACGAGGGAGTACCCCTGGGTGCGGGCCCGCGCCGAGGCCGCGAGGGCGGTGCGGCTCGCGCTGCTGCTGACCGGGAAGCCGTACAGGAGGCCCGCACCGAGGTTGGCGCTGCCGAGGGCGAGGAGCTCCCGGTTGGCGTCCAGGGGGTGGGGGTCGTCCGGGCGGGCGAAGGCGCGGGCGGTGAGGACGACGTCCGTGTAGCCCACCAGGAGGACGCCCAGGGCGGGCGGGACGAGGTGCACGAGGTCGTCCGGGCGGGGCAGGGCGAAGCCCGGCAGGCCGGTCGGTACGGCTCCGGTGACGTCGATTCCGTACCGGTCGTCGAGGTCGAACGCCGCCACCGCGGCCGTGGCGAGGACGAGGACGAGGAGCGGTGCCGGCAGGGGTCGCCACAGCAGGGGCAGGGCGAACAGCAGGAGGAGGCAGCACGCCGCCAGGACGGCGGTCGGCCGGTGGACCTCGTCGAGGTGCCGGAGCGTCGAGAGCAGGCGGGGGAAGAATCCGGTTCCGGTGCTCGGGACGCCCGTGAGGCGGGACAGCTGGTCCGCGATCATGATGAAGGCGACTCCGGCGAGGTAGCCGACCAGGACGGGCCGGGACAGGAGGTCGGCCAGGAAGCCCAGCCGGACGGCCCACGCGACGAGGGCGAGCAGGCCGACCACGGCAGCGAGTGCCGCCGCCAGTACCGCGTACCGGGCAGGGGCGCCGGCGGCCAGCGGGCCGATCGCCACGGCCGTCATCAGGGCCGTCGTCGACTCCGGTCCGACGGACAGCAACCGTGACGATCCGGTGACCGCGTAGAGCACCATGGCCGGAAGGGCGGCCCACAGGCCCGCGACCGGAGGGAGCCCGGCGACCCCCGCGTACGCCATGACCTGGGGTACGAGGTAGGCGGCGACGGTGATTCCGGCCAGAACGTCGCCGCGCAGCCAGTCGGGGCGGTAGCCGCGGAAGGCGAGCGGGGCCACGGCGGTCCGGCCGTGCTTCGACATGACGCCTCCGGGGACGGCCTGCGGGCGTGTGCCGCACCATCGTGCCGCGCGGAGGGCGAGGGGGAGGAGCAAGCGCGCCTGGGGCCACGCGGTGGTGCGGAGGCGGAAGCCGGTGACAAGCTCGTACGGGCGTACGGGCGTACGGGCTCGACGCGGCCCGCGTACGGGCGGTCACCCGAGGGGCACGACCGCGACCGGGCACGGTGCGTGGTGCAGCACCGCGTGCGCCACCGAGCCGATCCTGGTTCCGACGGCGCTCCTGCGGGCCCGACGACCGACGACGACCAGTCCCGCCCCGGCCGCGGCCGACAGCAGGACCTGCCCGCCACTGCCCATCTCGACGTGCTCCACCACGGCGACGTCGGGGTACTTGGCGCGCCACGGCTCCACGGCTTGGCGCAGCGCCGCCCTCTCGTACGGTTCCAGGCCGCCGGCCTGGTCGACCAGGTACAGCGAGCCGGGGCTGTAGGCGTACAGGCTCGGCAGCGCCCAGGCACGGACCGCCCGTACGGCCACGCCGCGCGCGGCGGCCGTCTCGAAGGCGAACCCGAGCACGTCGTGGCTGTCCTCGACCCCGCCCTGCTGGCCGACCACGACCTCGCCGTTCTGGCGCGCCGGCTCCTGACCGTACGTCGCACGGACCGCGACCACGGGGCGCCGCGACTCGGCGATCACCTGCTGGCCGTACGAGCCCAGGAGGAAGCCGGCCAGGGCGCCGTGGCCACGACTGCCCACGGCAAGCATCTCCGCCGCCCCGGCCGCGCGCAGCAGGGCAGGGACCGGGACGTCCTGGACGACCTCGGCGGTGACGGCCAGTTCCGGGTGCCGCGCGGCGAGTTCGTCCACCGCCTCGCCCAGGACGTCCTCGGCCCGGCGCGCCTCCGCGTCCCGGTCCTGGACCACCGGGAGGGCGAGCGGCTGCCAGAGCCAGGCGTGGACCAGGTGCACGCCCACCCGGCGCCGGACCGCCTCGTCGGCCGCCCAGCGGGCGGCTTGCAGGCTCTCGTCGGAGCCGTCCACTCCCACGGCGATGACAGGTGTCACGGGTCTGCCCTCCATAACGGTGCGGCTGCTGGGCCCGGCGGCCCTGGGGAGGCCGCCGGCATCCAGCTTCGCGCGTCGCGGGGCGGCCTCCCCAGGGCCGACGGTCCCGCTCCGCGGGCCGGTCCGCCCCTGCCCTCCCGGGAGGCCGGTCCTCGTCAGGTCCGGCGGTCGCCCTGCGCCGTCGGCCGCGCCGACCGGATCCGGTCCGTCGGTGCGCTGGTGCGGTGGTGCAGGTGCTTGATGCGGGCGTCGGGGCCGGGGAAGAAGACGCTGGTGCGCCCGGTGTCCGACCAGCGGACGTCGTAGGGCGGGGTGCCGTCGGGGTGGTGCAGGGCGATCACCTCGCCGTCCCGGCCGGGCGAGCCGACGGTCGGGCCGCCGATGACGATCTGGTCGCCGACCTCGGCGTGCAGGGTCACGTACTCGGGAGCCATGGCGTTCATGGTCACGTCTTCCTTCGGAATGCGGCCCGCAGAAGCCGGGCGGCGGTGGATCCCGCGAGGACGGCTGCCGCCGCGAGGCCGAATCCGGCCCGTCCCACGGGCCGGGTGTCGAGCAGGGTCTGGAGGGGCGGCAGGTAGAGGGCGGCGGCCGCCAGCAGGGCGGAGGCCGCCACGGAGGCGGGCAGGAACGGGTTCGCGCGCGTCAGGAGCCGCGCGCGCAGGCCCAGGGCGACGCCGAGCTGCCCGCCGAGCAGGGCGAGGAACAGCGGCAGCGGGTCGCGCGGGTCGAGGTCCGCCCCGGGGACGGTGCCCGTGGCGGGCGTCGCGGTCCCCCGGACGCGCCCGGCCGCAGGTCTCAGTCATCGCCGGCACCCGGTCCGGGGCGGAGCCGGCCGGTCCACAGCGGCTCGACCTGCTCCCACTCCCGGTCCCAGTCGCGCAGGACGCCCGCTTCCACGCGGCGGAGCCGCACGTGGACGGCCGCTCCGGTGCACAGGGCCGTCAGGGCGCAGACGCTCGCGCCGACGCCGGCCGCGTCCAGGTCGATGTCGGTGGCGGAGGACGGGCGGGGGACCGCCGCGCCCTCGTCGTCGACCCACAGCGGGACCCGGTCGTGGGCGTGCGTACGGGACGCCACGGGGATGGTCCCGGTGTGCTCGGCTCCGGCCGGGTACTGCCACGTGGCATGCGCCGTCGTGCCGAGGACACCGAAGCGGGTGGGACCGATCAGGGTCGGTTCCGCGGTGATGGTGGCCGTCACCCGGTGGCGGTGGCGGGCCTGCTCCTGCGTGCTGCGGGTGTCGGCGGCCCGTACGGTCAGGGCGGCCAGGACGCCCGCGATCACGGCGAGGACGCAGGCCAGCGCGAAGGCGGCGTGCCAGCGGGTGCGGGTGCGGTCGGCGGCCCGGCGCAGCGGATCGCCGACCGAACGGGTCTTCCGGTGGGACATCACGCGCCTCCGCGCTGGAGCCGGCGCCGTTCAGGCGGCGGCGAGTTCCTCGCTGATGTGGTGGGCCCAGGTGTGGATCCGCTCGGGGTTGCGGAAGTCGCCGCCCTTGCCCTGGCGGACCATGGCCTTGGCGATGAAGCCCGGCGTGCTGTCGGTGACGCTGCCGCCGAAGGTCATGTGCTCGCGGGCGCCCAGCCGTTCCATCTGCCGGGCCACGGCCTTGACCGGCGGGATCTCGCGCTGCTCGGCGGAGCTGTCGACCGGACCGCTGCTGAACAGCCAGACGGGGCGGTCCTTGAGGTACTGCGCGTTGCGTTCCGCGCAGCGCTTGGCCTTGCCGCTCCAGTGCCCCGCGTACAGGGCGCCGCCGAGCACGACGGCGTCGAAGCTGCGCACGTCGGCCACGTCCTCGGCGGGCAGGACGACCGCGTCGAGGCCGTCCTCGCGGAGGGTCTTGCCGATCTCCTCGGCGATCCCGGCGGTCGCGCCGTGCTTGGTGCCGTAGGCGACCAGGACCCGCTTGTTGTCCATGGCGTTCCTCCCTTGTCGTGGGTACCGCCAGACCCTCGTAGTCCGGGACTCCGGGCGGTGACCACCGCGGTCTCCTCCAATCTGTTCCGGCACGGACCCGAGGCGCTTGGGCCGTCGGGTCCCCGGAGGGGGCCGTTCGGCCCTCCTCCGGGTGCTCGGCCCGGGCGTGCCCGGACACACCGACGTGCGGTCCGGGGGCTTGACGCCTCGGCGGCCGCGACGTGTGGGGCCGGTCGGGATCCTCCCGCCCCGGCCGCGGGGTGGGACGGTGGAGATCGGAGCAGCCCGTCCCCGGAAGGAGGGCTCCGGCCATGTCCGAGCCGACCCCCGCCCCGACCGCCGCGCACACCCGGCCCGCCCTCCTGCGGTTCCTCGGCGGCGTGCGGACGGTCACGGGCAGCAAGTTCCTCGTCGAGAGCGACCACGCCCGCCTCCTCGTCGACTGCGGCCCCTTCCAAGGTGTCGCTGACCTGCGCCGCCGGAACCGGGAGAAGCCGGGTGTCGACGCCTCCGACATCCACGCCGTCGTCGTCACCCACGCCCACCCGGCGGCGCGCCCGACCTGCGGCATGCACGGCGGCGACCGGAACCGGCGCCGCGCTACGGCGCCAGGTCCCTCCTGCGCAGCAGCACCACGGCCAGGGCCAGCCCTGCCGCCCCGACACCGGCCAGGACGCCGAGCTCCGGCCAGAGCACCTGCCCGCGGGCCAGTGCGTCCCCCGGCGTGTAGTAGTGGAACGGGCTGACGTAGCGCAGCGGGGCCGCCGGCGACCAGGCGAGGGCGATGAAGTTCACCGCGAACCCCACGGCCCCGACGGCGATCGTCGCGCCCACCACCTGGGACCTCCGCCGGCCCCCCGCGGACACGGCCAGCGCCGGCCCCGCCAGACACAGCGCGAAGGCGCACCCCATGACCCCCGCGGCGAACACCCCGCCCACCGGGACTTCGCGATGGATCGCCGGGCACAGCCGGACGCCCAGCGCGACCGTCACCGTCGCCGCGGCGTTCAGGGCCAGCACGGCGAGCCCCAGCGCGGCCGCCCGCTCGGCCAGCAGCCGGTCGCGGCTCACCGGCCGCGCCATCACCAGCTCGATCGTGCCGCTCTCCACCTCGCCGGCGACGGCCGCCGCGGCCAGCGAACCGATGGCCGTGAGCTGCATGGCGATCCAGAACGGATGGACCAGCCCCGCTCCCAGCAGCCCGGGGAAGCTGGCGAGGGACACGTCCCCGCCGGAGCCGCTGAAGGCCCGGAACGCCGACGGGGGGCCCTTCCCGGCCCCCGAGAAGAGCTGCCCCGGCGCGAAGGTGTTGGCGACCACCACGATCAGCGTCTCGAACAGCACCATGCCCACGACCAGCACCGCCAGCATCCGCCGGCGGCGGTGCAGCGCCAGCCACATCAGGGGCCACCGCTCGCGCGGGCTCACGCCCGCTCCCCCGTCCCGGGACCGTTCCCCGTCCCCGTCCCCGTCACGGTCCCGGGCGTCCCGCTACCGGCCGACCGGTAGAGGTCCAGGAACGCCTCGTCGAGCCCTGCCTCCTCCACCCCGACGTCCACCACCCCGAGCGCGAGCAGCTCCCGCAACGTCGGGACGACCTCGCCGGGCGGCACCAGGAGCTCGGCACGCTCCCCCGCCCACCGCGGCCCCCACCGGTCGGCGGCGCCGAGCGGCCGCGGGCCGCGGCCGTCGCCGAACACGACCCGGATCCGGCGGGCCCGCGCCTCCCGCAGCGCGGCCACGCTCTGCACGGTGACCAGGCGGCCGGCCCGTACGATCGCCACCCGGCCGCAGGTCCGCTGCACCTCCGGCAGGACGTGGCTGGACAGCAGCACGGTCCGCTCCGCGGCCGCGGCCTCGCCCAGCAGCTCGAAGAACGTCTCCTGCACCAGCGGATCGAGGCCCTCGGTCGGCTCGTCGAGGACCACCAGTCGCGGGTCGTGCTGGAACGCCTGGACCAGCCCGAGCTTCTGCTTCGTTCCGCGCGAGTACGTGCCCACGGCCCGCCGCAGGACCCCGGCGGTCAGGTCGAGCCGCTCGCACAGCTCGCCGCGCCGCTCCGCGGGAACCCCCTGGAGGGCGGCCAGGTAGTCCAGCGTCTGCGCACCGGTCAGCTCGGGGTAGAGCCGCAGCTCACCGGGCAGGTAACCGGTCATGGGCGCGACGCGCCGGTGCTCGGCGACCGGATCCGCCCCCAGCACCCGGACCCGCCCCCGGGTCGGGCGCAGCAGCCCCACCAGGCACCGCAGCGTCGTGGTCTTGCCCGCCCCGTTGGGCCCGAGGAACCCGAACACCTCCCCGGTCCGTACCTCCAGGCTCAGCCCCTCCACCCCGACGACCCGCCCGTACAGCTTGGTCAGCCCGGCCAGTTCGATGGCCCGCCCGTCACCCACGATCTCAGTCTGTCCTCCTGCGGCGCCGTGCGCCCGGGAGCCGCGCCGCGAGTCCGCCCCGGGCCGCACCGCCCGCTGTCCGGTCGGGGGCCTGTCGCATAATCATCGGATGGACAGCACCTCCATCCGGGACTCCTACGACGCGGTCGCGGACGTGTACGCACAGGGCTTCACTGCGGATCTGGCCTCCAAGCCGCTGGACCGGGCCATGCTGACGGCGTTCGCCGAGCAGGTTCCGAAGGAGGGCCCGGTGGCCGACGTGGGGTGCGGGCCGGCTCAGGTGGCGTGCTTCCTGGCCGATCTCGGCGTTCCGGTCCTGGGCCTGGACGTGTCGCCGGGCATGGTGGAGGTGGCCCGGACGCGCCGGCCCGACCTGGACGTGCGGGTCGGGTCGATGCTCGACCTGCCCTTGGGCGACGGGGAACTGGCCGGAGTGGTGGCGTTCTACTCGCTGATCCATCTCCAGGTGGAAGAGCGCACGTCGGCCTACGAGGAGTTCGCCCGGGTGCTGCGGCCGGGCGGCCTCGTCCTCGCCGCCTTCCACGCGGGCCAGGAGATCCGGCACCTGGACTCGTGGTTCGACCACCCGGTCGCGCTCGACTTCTTCGCCCTGCGGCCCGACGAGGTGGCCGCGGGCCTCACCGCTGCCGGGTTCTCGATCGAGGCGACGCTGATGCGAGGACCGTATCCGGGTGAGGCGGACACGGAGCGCGCGTACCTCCTGGCCCGCAGGCTGGGGTGACATGAACCGGGCCCTCACCGGCCACGTGGACCGGACCGACGACACGCCGCCCTCGGACTCGCCCGCGGAGCACCGGCGGTTCGCCGGTCACCTGAGGCGGTTGCGGCGGGTGGGCGAGGCAGAGGAGATCGGCTGCCTCGTCGAGGTGCTCGCCGATCCCGATCCCACGATGGCGCGGTCCGCGGTGCTGCGGCACGTGGACCGGCGGGCGGCGGAGCTGTACCGCGGCGGCGCCTTCGCGACATGGGCCGAAGCCGTGGGGCGGGCTTGCGCCGGGCATCCGGTCGTCCTGCGGCGCCTGCGGGAGTGGATCCTCTTCCGGTCCGCGGCGCTGGACGGGGCGTGGCGGGCGGACGCGCTGGCCGAAGCCTCCGACTGGCTCCAGTACAAGGTGGCCGCGGAGTCGGGCACCGCCGACGCCCTCGAGTTCCTCGCAGTGCAGGGACGTACCAGGCGGATCCGCCACGCCGCCGCAGCGGCGCTCCGACTGGTTCCGGACCGTCCCCGCTGACGGTCCGGGCCGGACGGCGCGGGCCGGCGGGCCGCCTTTCCCGCCCCGCCCTGCGTGCTGGGCCGGGCGGGGCGGGGCCGGGCGAGCCAGCGCCTACAAGGTGCCCGACCGGCTCGTGGCGACAGGGTGCGGGGCGGCCGCGGGTGGATCGGCGAGGGCTCCGCGGACGAAGCGCAGGGAGTACAGGGCGACGAAGGCGGCGGCGATGCCGACGAGGAGGTAGAGGCTCCACTTCGTGGCCTGGGTGGCGTCGGCCGCGATCGTCAGGACCACGATCGTCGCGAGCTGGCCGTAGACGCCGAACAGCGTGGCGAGGGCGGCGATGACCAGGCCCCACCCGTGGGCGACGGGGGCGAACGCGTGCACGGTCTCCCCGGCGGCGTTCGTCCGCTCCGGCCAGCCCCAGTAGCACGAGGCGGAGTAGACGATCGGAGCGAAGAGGATCAGTCCCGCGTACAGGAGGTTCATGCCGAGGAAGCGTCCGAGCGACACGCCGGGCAGCCAGTCGTCCAGGAAGCCGGTGGTGGTGAGCACCGTGCCCAGCACCGCGCCCAGCGCGGTGATGTTCGTCAGCCAGCTGTCCTTGACCGACCACGGCGAGTCGATGCCGTGCATGGGGCTCTTCCACCAGTCGGTGCGCGGCTGGCCGAACATCTCCGCGGGCACGAGCATCAGGAGGCCGGTCACGGCGGCGAGCGCGGCCGCGGTGAACAGCCCTGCCGCGTACCCGGGCTCTTCCTCCTGGCCCTTGACGAGGGTGAAGCGCATCGTCGCCGGGGTGACGGCGGCGGCCGGCGGCGCGCCGCGGGCGGTGAGGACCAGGGTGCCCTCACGGCCGACGCACTGCTCGGGCACGGTGACGTCGAACGCCACCGCCTCGGCCCCGTGTGCCGGGACCGTCAGGGCACCGCCCGCGGCCGAGGCCCCGGCGGCACCCTTCGCCGTGCAGGTGCGGTCGTCGTCGTCACCTCGTGCGTCCAGGTACACGGCCGGCACCGACGCGACGGCGGTCGCGCCGGAGTTGACGAGCACGACCCGCAGCGGGCCGTGCATGCGGTGGGGCCGGCCCGCGGAGGCGTCCAGCTCGACCTGCGCCGCCTCCGCGCCGGTGATCGACAGTCCGTCGTCCGCGGCCGCCGCGGTGGGCAGGGCCAGCACGCCGCAGACCGCCGCCACCACTGCCGGCAGCCCCCACACCGCCCGCCGGCTCCAGGAGTCCTTCCCAGCACTGTTCATGGCCCCGTACGCAAGCGCACGCAGGGTCCCGGGCGCACGGGAACCGCCGAGCGACGCCGGGCTCGTGCCACAACATCACCCGGACGCCGGGCGCGTGCGCCGCCACGTCACTCTCGGACGCCTGGCACGACCGACGCGGACGCCACCGACGCCTGATCGGAAGGCACGCCCGCGGCCGCGGGCGGTGCGGGACGCGGGCCGCTTCCCGGGATGAGGGCGGTCCGGCCGCCGGCGACGCCGGGAAGCCGCTGCTCAGGCGTGGTGGGCGGCGTTCCGGGACGCGGACGGGCGTTCCACGGGACACCTGGGACGGCGGGATGCCGGTGTGGGCGTCCTACTGTTCCGACTGTCCGGCAGTGGCCCGTCGGGGCCCACCGGACCGTTCCCGTCCCTCCTCCTTCGGAAGGCTCCAGTCGCCGTGTTCAAGAAGAACGTCAGCCGCGTCGCCGTCGCCCTCGCCACCGCGGGCCTGAGCGTCCTCGCCCTGTCCGGAAGCGCGCAGGCCCGGCAGGGTGCGCCGTGGATCGGGTACGGCCAGGCCAACACCTACAACGGAGTCTGGTGCGTCCAGCACCAGCTGAACTACGCGTTCGCCCACAACTGGTCGTGGCGCCCGTACCACGGGCAGATCACCCAGGACGGAAAGTTCGGCCCGCAGACGGACGAGGCGATCCGGTTCTTCCAGAACGTGATGCTCGGACGCACCAAGGTCGACGGCATCGTCGGCCCCGAGACCGGTTACAACCTCCTGTGGGAGGGCGACCCGGACTACGGCTACGACGAGAAGGTCACCAACGCCGGGTGGTGCAACGAGTACATCCCCAGCATGGTCTGAAGCCGGCCGGTCGCGTAAGCCGTTCGGCGCCGGCGCCGGCCGGGCGGCAGACTGGGCGGGTGACCATGTACGGATCGACGCACCGCGTGCCCGGACCGGGCCGCTACGGCCGCCTGCGCGTCCAGACGGACGACCTCTCCCCCGCGGACTGGCTGACCGAACGGCGCCCGGGGCACGGCGACTTCGGCACCGTGGCCGGGGTGTCCGCCCCCGGCTTCCCCGCGTACGCGCGCATCCTGCACCCGGCGCACCTCGGCGAGCGGCCGGTGCGCTGGGAGGTCGTCGGGGCCGCGTACGGGCGCACTCCGGCCGGCGGTACGCGCTGGCACGAACTCCTCGGCGTCTCCCGGGACGAGTCGTACGGTGAGCTGTCCCTGCCGGGCGTCTGGGACGAGTGGCCGGGCGAGGGGCCGACGCCGCCGGACGTGGCCCGCGCCCTCGTCCGCGTCCTGGCCGGGCACACCGCCGCGCCCGACCGGTGCTGGTACGCGCTGTGGGACGGCTACGGGCGCCGGGACTGGGGCGCGGTGCCGCGTTTCGAGACGCCGCACCGCGACAAGGTGCTGCTGGCGGGAACGCTGGCGGACGTCACCTCGCCCCTGTCGCTCGACCCGTACGCGGAACTCCCGGACCTGTGGTGGCCCGGGGACCGCGCCTGGTGCGTGGGCGGCGACACCGATCTGAAGAGCACGTACGTGGGCGGTCCGGAGGCCCTGGTCGCGGACCTGCTCGCCGATCCGGGGCTGGAGGCGCACCGGGTGGCGGGCACGGACCCGCTCGACTAGCGGCGTTCAGCCCTTCCTGACCACGCTGGACTTCAGCTGCATGTGGCCGAGGCCGTCGATCTTGCAGTCGATGTCGTGGCCGTCGACACCGTCGACGAGGCGGATGTTGCGCACCTTGGTCCCGGCCTTGATCCCGGTCGGGTGGCCCTTGACCTTGAGGCCCTTCACGACCGTCACGGTGTCTCCGTCGGCGAGCACGTTGCCGACCGAGTCCTTGATGACCCGCTCCTCGGAGGCGGCGTCGGTGCCGGCGGACGTGCGGGCCCATTCGTGGCCGCACTCGGGGCAGACGAGCAGGGAGCCCATCTCGTAGGTGTACGCGCTGGAGCATTCGGGGCAGGAAGGAAGGTTCTCACTCACCCCACCAGTGTATTTCCTGCCCCGGCCGGGCCGGCGTGAGCGCCCGCGGCAACCGTTCGAGGGATCGCGGGGGTGCCGGGCGTACTGTTGCCGTCAGAGATCACGAAGGCGACGACCCGCCCTTCCCGGGCTCGGACCGAGGGCGTCGCGCGAGCCACCCGAGGGCGGAGGCGGTATGGCCGGCAAGAAGGCGGCGAGGTTGCCGCGGGAGGTGTACGAGGGGGAACTGCGCTCGCTGCAGACCGAGTTGGTCAAGCTGCAGGAGTGGGTGCGGGCGGAGGGGGCCCGTCTGGTGGTGGTCTTCGAGGGCCGCGACGCGGCGGGCAAGGGCAGCACCATCAAGCGCGTCACGGAGTTCCTCAACCCCCGGGTGGCGCGGATCGCGGCGTTGCCGAAGCCCACCGAGCGCGAGCGCACGCAGTGGTACTTCCAGCGGTACGTCGAGCACCTCCCGGCCGCCGGGGAGATCGTGCTGTTCGACCGTTCCTGGTACAACCGGGCAGGCGTGGAGCACGTGATGGGCTTCTGCACCAAGGAGGAGCACCAGCGCTTCCTCCGGCAGTGCCCCGTCTTCGAGCGGATGCTGGTGGAGGACGGGATCCTGCTGCGGAAGTACTGGTTCTCGGTGAGCGACGCCGAGCAGCAGGCACGGTTCAAGCGCCGGCTGGAGGACCCGCTCCGGCGCTGGAAGCTGTCGCCCATGGACCTGGAGTCGATCACCCGCTGGGAGGCGTACTCCCGGGCCAAGGACGAGATGCTGGTCCACACCGACGTCGTCGAGGCGCCCTGGTTCGTGGTGGAGAGCGACGACAAGCGCCGGGCCCGGCTGAACATGATCGCCCACCTGCTCGGCTCCCTGCCGTACCACGAGGTGCCGCCGCCGGTGCTCGACCTGCCGGAACGCCCGCGGGCCACGGGCTACGAGCGGCCCCCGCGCGACCTCCAGACCTACGTCCCCGACCACGCCGCCGGCCTCTGACGGCCGGCGGCGTGGGGCCCGACGGTTATCCGGCCGCGCTCCGGAGGCGGGTGGCGGCCGCTTCGGCCTCGCGTACGACGCCGTCCGTGTCGACGTCGACCAGGCGGCCGGCGAACTTCAGCGCCCGTCCGTCGACGAACACGGCGTCGATGTTCTCGGGCCGGCCGTTGAAGACGATCTGGCCGATCCAGTCGAAGCGGGGTGCGAAGTTCAGGGTGGCGGGGTCGATGACCAGGAGGTCGGCCCGCTTGCCGGGGGTCAGGGAGCCGACCTGGTCCGCGAGGCCGAGGACCTCGGCGCCGCCCAGGGTGGCCATCCGCAGGACGTCGTGCACCTGCGGGAAGACCGCGGCCTCGGTCGTGCGGGCGCGTTGCAGGCCGACGGCCGTCTTCATGAGCGCGTGGAAGTCCGAGCTGTCGTTCGTTCCGCCGTCCAGGCCGAGCCCGACCTTGACACCCTTCCTCCCCAGGTCGGACAGCCGCATGATCCCGGATGCCAGCCGCATGTTGCTGAGCGGGCAGTGGGCGGCGCGCACGTCGTGCTCGGCGACGGCGGCGATCTCCGCGTCCGTCAGGTGGATCGCATGGTTGATCAGGAGCCGCGGCCCCAGGGCGCCGATGTCGGCGAGGACCCCGATGGGGTCGTCCGCGCGCTGCTCGGGCCGTTCCAGGACATGGGAGTTGAGCATGACACCCAGGTCCTGGGCGATCTCCCAGTGCGCGCGGTTGTGGGCCTCGACGGCCCGCGCCGCGTGCGTGGCGACCTGGAAGGAGCCGAGCGGCACCGGGTCGACGAGCTCCCTCTTCACCTTCGTGACCAGCGGCGCCGCGTCGGGCGTCGGCGGGAACATGGCGTACGTGAACCGGATCCCGGTGCCGGCCAGGGCCCGCACGTAGCTCTCGACGAGGTCGTACGCGAAGATGTCGACCCAGTCCACCAGCGTCGTCACGCCCGACTGGACGGCGTCGAGGGCGGCGAGCCGCACGAAGCTGTGGAGGGCCGCGGGCGTCAGGCGGCCGCGCTGCGGGTCGGTGCACGCCCGGAACCAGCCGAACAGGTTCCGGTCGGCACACCCGCCACGGATCATCGCCTGCCAGAGGTGGTTGTGGGTGTCGACGAAGCCCGGCATGACCAGCTTGCCCGAGGTCTCCACCACCCGGGCGCCGGGTGGCGTCGGCAGCGCCGTGCCGACGGCGGCGATGGTGCCGTCGCGCATCAGCACGTCGGCGTTCTCGACGGCGCCCAGCGGGCCGCTGCCGAGGGCGGGGTCCATGGTGAGCACCAGGGAGGCCCTGCGGAGCAGTACCGTCCTGCCGCCCGGGACGGGCGGGCGGGAGGGGCGGTGACGGTGTGCGGGGCGGAGGGTGGCGCCGAGGGCGAGCGGGGCGGCGGCGGCCAGGCCCAGGCCGGCCAGGAGATCGCGGCGACTGGCGGCGGGCGGCGGAGTGGGGACCGACTGCATGGCGTAGTACCTCCCGAAGGCTCAGAACGGAAGGCCCGCCCGGGCGGGACGCCGGGACGGGGCGTCGGGCGGGGGCGGGAGATCACCCACAGCATTCCCAGTCGACGCCCCTTCGATAGGCGCCGGCGGAAAACATTTTCCGTTCCGGGCGCGCGTCGGCCATGCGGCGGTCGACGGGCCCTCACTTCGGCACTCGGCACTTCGGTCGGCGTGCGGCAGTCGGCGTGCGGCACCGATCCGCGCCGGGCGCCGGACACAGGGGTGCACAGTCGTTTACCCTGGGGGTGAACAACTGTGCACCCCTCCGTTCCCCTCCCCCTCTGGAGCAGCATGCCCGCCGCGATACCCGCCGCCGGTGCGGCCGCCCCGCGATCCCGCTCCGTGGTGCCCGTCCTCGCCTTCTGCGGCATGGTCGTCGCCGTCATGCAGACCCTCGTGGTCCCGCTGCTGCCGCACGTCCCCGACCTGACCGGCGCGAGCCCCGGCGCCGCCGGCTGGCTGGTCACCGTCACCCTCCTCACCGGCGCGGTCTTCACCCCGGTGCTCGGCCGCGTCGGCGACATGTACGGCAAGCGCCGCGTACTGCTGGCCTCGCTCGGCGTCCTGACGCTGGGTTCCGTCCTGTGCGCGGTCAGCTCGGACATCGGCGTGCTGATCACCGGCCGGGCCCTGCAGGGCGCGGCCCTCGCGGTGATCCCGCTGGGCATCAGCATCATCCGCGACGAGCTGCCCGCCGACCGGGTCCTGCCCTCGATCGCGCTCATGAGCTCGACCCTCGGCATCGGGGCGGCGATCGGCCTGCCGGTGGCCGCGCTGGTCATGGAGAACTTCGACTGGCACACGATGTTCTGGGCCTCGGCCGCCCTCGGGCTGCTCGACCTGCTCCTGGTGCTGCGGATCGTCCCGGAGTCCCCCGTCCGCTCCCCCGGCCGTTTCGACCTCCCGGGGACCCTCGGCCTGACCGGCTGCCTCGTCGGGCTGCTGCTCGCCATCACCCGGGGCGCGGACTGGGGCTGGACCTCCGGCCGCACGCTCGGCCTGCTCGGCGCGTCCGTGGTGGTGGGCCTGCTGTGGGGCCGGTTCGAACTGCGCACCCGCTCCCCCATCGTCGACCTGCGGGTCTCCGCCCGCCCCGCCGTGCTGCTGACCAACCTCGCGGCCCTGCTGATCGGATTCGCCTTCTACGCGAACTCCCTCGTCACCGGCCAGCTGGTGCAGGAGCCGACGAGCACCGGCTACGGTCTGGGCGCCTCCATCGTGGTGAGCGGCCTGTGCCTGCTGCCCGGCGGCCTGGCGATGGTGGCCCTCTCCCCCGTCTCCGCGCGGATCTCCGCCGCGTACGGTCCCCGTACCGCCCTCGCGCTCGCCGCCGTCGTCATGGCGGTCGGCTACGTGGTCCGCTTCTTCACCAGCCACAGCCTCTGGCTCATCGTGGCCGGTGCCACCGTGGTCTCCTCCGGCACGGCGATCGCCTACTCGGCGCTGCCCGCCCTCGTCATGCGGGCCGTGCCGGTGAGCGAGACGGCCGCGGCCAACGGCCTGAACACCCTGATGCGTTCCGTCGGGCAGGCCTGCTGCAGCGCCGTGGTCGCCGCCGTGCTGGCCCACGTGACGTTCGTGGCCGGTGGCCGCACCGCCCCGACCCTGCACGCGTACCTGCTGATCTTCCTGATCGCCGGCGGCGCGGCGCTCGCCGCGCTCGTCGCCGCGTCGCTCCTGCCGTCGGACCGGCCGGGGCGGAGTGCCCCGCGCCGCCGGGCCGCGAAGGACGGTACGGTCACGGTGTCAGCCTCCGTGACCGCCGCCCGGGAGAGCGCATGAGCACCACCGACGGACCCGCTTCGGCGGCGGTCACCGACGACGGCGGGGCGGGCGCCGGGAGCGGGCGCGACGCCATCGTGCGGGCCGCGCGCCGGGCGTTCGCGCTGCGACCGTACGCCGAGGTCACCATGCGCGGCATCGCGGCGGCCGCCGGGGTGAGCCCCTCGCTGATCGTCAAGCGGTTCGGCAGCAAGGAGGCCCTGTTCAACACGGTCGCCGACTTCGGCCCGGCCGCCGACGAACTGTTCGCCGCCCCGCCGGCGGAGCTCGGACGGCACCTGGTCCTGACGATGGTCGCACTGCGGGACCGGCTGCGCGGGGACCCGCTGCTGCGGGTGGTGTTCTCCCTCGGCATCGAGGACGAGCGCACCCTGCTGCGGGAGCGTTTCCGCGAGCAGGTCACCGACCGGCTGGCCGCCACCCTGGCGGGACCGGACGCCGGCCTGCGGGCCGAGCTGATCGCCGGCCAGCTGCTGGGGCTGGGCGCCACCCTGAGCCTGCACCGGCCGGACGGGGCCAGCGCGCGGACGAGCGCCGACCGGCTGGCCGACCTGTACGCACCCGGTCTCCAGCGCCTCGTCGACGGCGCCTGACGCCGGGGCGGACGCCGGGGCGCGTCACAGCCGCCGGGTGCGCAGGACCCCGGTCAGCAGCGGCAGGGTGAACTCGCCGCGGGCGGTCTCCGGCCGGTCCGCCAGGAACGCCCGGATCCGGCCCAGCGCGGCCTCCCGCTCCGCCTGCGGCATCACGAGCATCCCCGCACGCGTCGCGAGGGTCTCGACGAGGGAGTCGGCGGTGCGGCGCTGCCCGTGCGGGTGGAGGGACCGTTCCGGCGAACCGAACCGGGGGGCCTCACCGGTCTTCGGAAGGTGCACGTCCGCCGTGGCGGAACGCCAGGGGGCGGGCGTGTCGCGCGGGCCGACGGCCGCGCTCCCGCCGGCCCGCGCGAGCCCGGCCACCCACTCGACCCCGTCGTCCATGAGGTTCCACAGGCCGGCCAGGACGCCGCCGGGCGCGAGGACCCTGGCGATCTCGGGCCCCGCGACGGCCATGTCGAACCAGTGCATGGCGTTGCCGGCCAGCACGGCGTCGACGGAGGCGTCCGGCAGCGGTATCGCCTCGGCGCTGCCCGCGAGGGCACGGACCGCCGGCAGGGCGCGGCGCAGTTCGGCCAACATGGCCGGGTCGGGCTCGACGGCGACGACTTCGGCTCCCAGCCCGACCAACGCGGCCGTCAGCCTGCCGGTTCCGGCGCCGAGGTCGAGCACCCGCGGGCCGGGCGCGGGTTCGAGCGCCCAGCGCACCGCGTCGTGCGCGTAGTCCGGACGGTGCTCGGCGTACGCGCCCGCCGCCGCGCCGAACGACGAGGCGTGGAGCGACCGTTCGGCGCGATCCATAACAGGGCACGTTATGCGGTGCCGCGGGTGATCGGCATCCGTTTCGCCCGGATCCCGCGGACCGGCCGCGCCGTCCGGCCGGCGAGAAACGGCGTCAACGGTTCCGGTTGGCCTGTATCTTTCGCCCTGGCAGGGCCAGGACGGGGCCGGGCACGGCGGGCCGGGGCGTGGGCGTCGCACCCATGACGCGGTACGGCCGGAATCCGCCCCCCGCTCCCGCGCGGCACTGCCATGATGACGGCACTACGGCGGGCCGTGGCCCTCCTTCGGCCGGCCCGGGAGGGGGGCGGCGTGAAGCGCGAACCGGAGGCACTGCGGACCGGGGATCCCGTGCAGGTCGGCCCGTACCGGATCACCGGACGGCTGGGCGGCGGCGGTATGGGCACCGTGTACCTCGGGCGCTCGCGGGGCGGCCGTTCCGTCGCCGTCAAGGTGGTGCGGCCGGAGCTGGCGGAGGACGCCGGGTTCCGGCGCCGCTTCGTCCGCGAGGTCACCGCCGCGCGGCAGGTCAACGGGGTGTTCACGGCCGGGCTCATCGACGCCGACCCCGACGGCAACCCGCCCTGGCTGGCCACCGCGTACGTGTCCGGCCCCTCCCTGAACGACGCGGTACGGGCCCACGGCCCCTGGCCCGAGCAGTCCGTGCTCGCCCTGGCCGCCGGAGTGGCCGAGGCCCTGGAGGCCATCCACGCGCAGGACGTCGTCCACCGGGACCTCAAGCCGGCCAACGTGCTGCTCTCCGCCGACGGTCCGCGCGTCATCGACTTCGGCATCTCGGTCGTCGCCGACGGGGCGACCGATCTCACCCGCACCGGATTCATGGTGGGCACACCGGGGTTCATGGCTCCGGAGCAGCTGACCGGGGAGCCGGTCACCGCGGCCACCGACGTGTTCGCGCTGGGGGCCCTGCTGACCTTCACCGCCACCGGTACGGGACCGTTCGGCGCCGGCACGGTCTCCCAGCTCATGTACCGGGTGGTGCACCACGAGCCGGACCTCGCCGCCCTGCCCGCCCGGCTGCGCGACGTGGTCGGCCGCTGCCTGGCCAAGGACCCGGCGGCCCGTCCCACCGTGTCGCAGCTGCTGGACGAGCTCTCGGGGGAGACCGAGGCCACGGCGGGAGTGCGGTGGCTGCCCTCGGCCCTGGCCGCCGTGCTGTTCGCGGAGGGCGCCGTACGCCCCGACGGGACGGTACCGACCAAGGTCGACCCGCGGATGCCGACGACGGTCGACCCGCACGCACCCGGGCGGGGCGGCGTCGATCCCGCGGCCGCCACGGAGGCCGCGCCGGAGCAGCCCGGGCCGAACCCGCAGCCGTCCCCGCCGCGGCAACCGCCCGCACCGCCCGCACCGCAGCCCCACCAGCACCCTCCGCACCAGCCTCCGCCGCACCAGGAGCCGCACCACCGGGCACCGACGCCCGGCCCCGGCGGTTTCGGGCCGCCGCCCGTGGACGTCCCCCCGCTGCCGCCCACCTTCCCGGAGCAGCCGGTGCCGCACCGGCACCCGAACGCGCCGCGGTCGGGGGCCGGCGGCCGTACCGCCCTGGCCGTCGGCGGCGCAGCGGTCGCGGCCGTGGTGATCGGCCTGCTGGCCTGGCTCCTGCCGCGGGCCTGGGACGAGTCGGGCTCGGGAACCACCGCGGGTGGGGATACGGGTAGGAGCAGCGGGACCGGCACCGGGCGGACCGACGCCCGCAACGGCGGCAGTCCCGACCCGGGCCCGTCGCCGTCCGACAACGGCCCGTCCGACCCGGGCGGTTCGTCGTCCGGCGGGCAGACGGGTCCCTCGCCGTCGGACGGGGGCACGGCCGCGGTGGTCGGCGTGTGGCGGGGCGCCTACCGGTGCACCCAGGGCCTGACCTCCCTCGACCTCACCATCAACAGCGCGGGCGGGGACGGGCTGCGCGCCGTGTTCGCGTTCTCCGCGCACCCGGACAACCCGACCGTGCCGTCGGGCTCGTTCACCATGGTCGGGTCGTACGAGGACGGGCACCTGGTGCTGCGCGGCGACCAGTGGATCGTCCAGCCGCCGGGCTACCTGACCGTCGACCTGGAGGCGACCGTCACGGAGGCCCGGCCCACCGTCATCAACGGCGCGGTCATCGCCGAGGGGTCGGCCTGCTCCACCTTCGCGGTGGGCCGCCAGGGCTGACCGACCGGTCGGACCGCCGCTTGGTGACAATCTGTCGGAATCCGCATGGTTCCGGGACACGTAGGATCCACGTCAACAACCGGTACTCGGTGAGGAGTTGACCGGCATGACGGATGTGATCACGGTCGGATCGCGGGCCAGCGCACTCGCGAAGCAGCAGGCCAGGGAGTGGCTGGCGCTGGTCGAGCCGCACCTTCCGGGCGTACGGATCAAGCGGCGGCTGCTGACCGAGGGCGGGGACCGGGACCGGACCACCGCGACGTTGGCCGAGGTCGCACGGACGGCGGGCGGGTCGGCCTTCTCCTCCGACCAGGAGCGCGCGCTCGTCGAGGGCGACGTGGACGTCGTCGTGCACTCGCTGAAGGACCTGCCGACCACCCTGGCGGCCGGCACGAGGCTGATCACCACGCCCGGACCCCGGCAGGACGTGGCGGACGTGCTGTGCGGCGCGACGCTGGACGGCCTGCCGGAGGGCGCCCGGGTGGGTACGGGCGCGCCGCGGCGCATCGCGCAGCTCCGCCACCTGCGCCCCGACCTGGAGGTCGTGCCGATCCGCGGCAACGTGCCGACGCGGCTGAGGCACGTGGGCCGGGGCGGGATGCACGCCGTCGTACTGGCCTCGGCCGGGTTGAACCGGCTGGGCATGCTGCCCCCGGCGGACCGGCGGCAGGTGCTGGACCCGGCGCTCTTCCCGCCGTCTCCCGGGCAGGGCGCGCTGGGCGTCCAGGTCCGCGCGGGCAGTCCGGTCGAGGCGCTGCTGGCCGGGACGGGGGACGTGGGCGTCGACGCCTGCGTGCGGGCCGAGCGCGCCCTGCTGGCCGAACTGCACGGCGGATGCTCGGTGCCGGTGGGGGCGTGGGGGCGGATCGGGCCCGACGGCGACCTCCTGCTGTCGGCGGCGGTCACCTCGGTGGACGGCTCCCGGCAGGTCACCTCCTCCGGGTCCGGGCCGGTCGACGCCCCGGAGAAGCTCGGCGGCGCGCTGGCGGCCGAACTCCTGGCACTGGGCGCGAGGGAGATCCTGGTCGCCGTCCGGCGGTGAGCGCGCGGCGACGGGCGTGGCCGGTCCGCCCGTACGGTCCCCGACCCCCGCAGGGCGGGCGGGCGCGGCCGGGCGCGGGGGTCACGACGCGGTCCAGCCCCCGTCGAGCGGCAGGGAGGTGCCCGTGACGTACGTGGTGTGGGGGCCGCAGAGCCAGAGGACGGCGGCCGCCACCTCCTCGGGCTCGATCAGGCGCTTGAGCGGGGAGCGGGCCAGGAGCACGTCGTCGAGCACGGCGTCGGGCGACAGCCCGTGGGCGGCGGCCTGGTCCCGGATCTGGCCCTCGACCAGGGGCGTGCGGACGTAGCCGGGGCTCACGCAGTTGCTGGTCACGCCGTGGGGGGCGGCCTCGACCGCGAGCACCTTGCTGAGTCCCTCGAGGCCGTGCTTGGCGGCGACGTAGGCCGACTTGAACGCGCTGGCGCGCAGGCCGTGGACGCTGGAGATGTTGACGACCCTCCCCCACCCGCGGTCGTACATGTGGGGCAGGCACCGCCGCATCAGCAGGAACGGTGCGGTGACCATCACCTGCTGGATCCGTGCGAACCGCTCGGGCGGGAAGGCGTGCAGCGGGGCCACGTGCTGGAGGCCCGCGTTGTTCACGAGGACGTCGACGTCCGCGGGCAGCGCCTCGATGGCGGCCGGGTCGGCGAGGTCGGCGACGTGGGCGGTGCCGCCGACGGCCCCGGCGACGGCCTTGGCGGCCGCGGCGTCGACGTCGACCACGTGCACCCGGGCCCCGGCGGCCGCCAGCGCCACCGCGCAGGCCCGTCCGATGCCGCTGCCACCACCGGTGACGAGCGCCGTGCGGCCGGCGAGGCCCGCGAGGCCGTGCCGGCCCGTACGGTCGGCGGGACCCGTACCGTCGGCGGGATGCGCGCGGTCGATCGGGCCCGGCTCCCCGGCCGGGGCGGGGCGGCCGGCCGGTGCGCCGGGGGCGGCCGGAGTGCCGGGGGCGGTCTGATCGGTACGGCCGGCCGGGGCGGGGCGGGCGCCGGGGGCGGGTGCGTTCGTCATGGCCCGACGGTAGGCGTGCAGGACGCGCACCCCTATGTGCCCGGCGCCCATACTCGCCCGTTCCCGCATGTGGGCTGGAAAGGGGCGGGCGAACTCCCTCGGCAACGCGCCGGACCGCCCCTAGGGTGGGGCAGATGATCAGACACGTGGAATTCGAGCGGCTGCACAACTTCCGCGACCTGGGCGGCTACCGCACCGCCGACGGACGGACGGTGCGGTGGGGCCGCCTGTACCGGTCGGACTCGCTGGCGAAGCTGCACGGGGCGGAGGCGGACCGGAAGCGCTTCCTGGAGCTCGGTGTCTCGACCGTGATCGACCTGCGCTACCCGTGGGAGGTCGAGGCGCGCGGCCGCGTGCCCGAGGACCTCGGCCTGCGGTACCTCAACCTGAGCGTCGAGCACCGCCCGTACGACCAGGCGGAGATCGATCCCGAGCTGGACCCCTGGCGCTACCTCGCCGACCGGTACGCGGAGGTGGCCCTGGACGGTGCCGCGGAGCTGCGGGCGGCGCTGGAGGTGATCGCGGCGGCCGACGCCCCGCAGGTCTTCCACTGCGCGTCGGGCAAGGACCGCACCGGGCTGCTGGCCGCGCTCGTGCTGGTCCTGCTCGGAGTGTCCGAGGACGACGTGGCGGCGGACTTCGCCCTCACGGAGCTGGCCACGGAGCGGCTGCGGGCCGACTGGCGGGCGGCCAACCCCGACCGGACGATGCGCTGGCCGGCGTACGGACGGGCACCCGAGGAGGTGATCCGCCTGGTCCTCGCCGATCTGGCGGAGGAGTACGGCTCGGTGGCCGCGTACGTCGCCGGGCACCTCGGGGTCGCGGACGAGGTGGTCGAGCGGCTGCGCGAGCGGCTGCTGACGCCCGCGGAGCCGACCGGAACCGAGTCAGGAACCGAGACCGGAACCGGAACCGAGACCGGAACCGGAGTCGGTACCGGAACCGGAACCGGAGCGCGGCCCTCTCAGTAGGACTGCAGCTCCCAGAGGTTGCCCTCCGGATCGCGGACGTGCGCGGTGCGCATCGTCGGCCCCCAGGCCGGCCGGGCGGTGGGCGGGCTCACCTCGGCCGCCCCCCGGGCCAGGCACCGGGCGAAGGCGTCGTCCACGTCCGCGACCCGGCTGACCAGCAGTGCGCCCCCGGCGGCCGGCGGCTCCACCGCCATGGACGCCGCCATCGCCGCCCGGTCGAAGAGGGCGATCAGCCCCTCGGTTCCGAGGTCCCAGGAGGCGTAGGGGCCTTCGGCGGTCCCGCGGGTCCGGGTGGCGCCGAGGAGTTCGGGGAGCAGGGCGTCGTAGAAGCGGAAGCTCTCGGGGAAGCGGTCCACCAGAAGGCGGGGGTGCAGGGCGTCCACGGTTCACTCCAGTCGCGGTCGGAGACGTTCGGGCAGTGTGCGGGGCCGCACACAATTCGTAGGTGTGCACCAATGATTGGTGTGACCCTACCTTCTACTACACTCCGGGCATGCACGAATCACCCCCGAGCCTGACGGATCTGACGACCTATCTGCTCTCCCGCACCGGCAAGCAGGCGCGCGGACTGCTGGGCGCCCGCCTGGCCGAGCGCGGGCTGCGGCTGTGGCACATGGCCGTTCTCGCCGCACTGGCGGACTTCGGGCCGCACGCGCAGCGCGACCTGGCGCAGCGGCTGGCGATCCACCCGAGCGACATCGCCAAGGTGCTGGAGGAGCTGGGCCGGCTCGGGCAGGTGGGGCGCGAACGCGATCCCTCGGACCGGCGCCGGATCGTGGTGACCCTCACCGGTCCGGGCCGGGCGGCCCTGGCGGACCTGCGGGAGGAGGCGCTGGAGGTACAGGAGCGGGTGCTGGCTCCGCTCACGGACGCGGAACGGGCCCAGCTCCAGGCACTGCTGCTGCGGGTGCACTCCGCCCTGCCCGCCCCGGGAACCCCGGAGGGAGCCCGCCCGGCGTAGCGGCAGGACGGCGAGGGGAGTCCGGGCAGCCTGCCAGAGTGGCCGGAAGTCGCCTGGAAAACAACCCACTTCCCTAACTGGGCATGTACGTGACATCTTGCGTCCACCCCGTCATTGATCCGGTCCGCCCGGCGCCACCAGCGCCGACGGACCCATGGAGGACGCATTGACTCCCCACATATCCCGACGGCTGCGGCGCACCGCCGCAGCCGCCGCCGTGCTCGGCGCCACCGCCGCGTTCGTGAGCCCCGCGGGGCTCGCCCACGCCGCCCAGGCCTCGGACACGCCCCGCCCCCACAAGGCGATGTCCCCCTCCGCCCCCACGTCCGCCACCGGTGCGAAGGCCGCTTCGGCCTGGGCCGCGGGCACCCGCGCGTACCTGGTCATCACCGCGCCGGGCGACACCTCCGCCGTCCGCACGGCGGTGACGAACGCCGGCGGTACGGTGTTCAACTACTACGACCAGATCGGTGTGGTCCTCGCGCACTCGACCTCGGCGTCCTTCGCCCCGTCGATGCGCTCCGTCGCCGGCGTCCAGCAGGTGGGTGCGACCCGTACCTCCGACGTCCCGGCCGACGCCTACAACCCGGCACTGCCGACCACCCCGTCGCAGTCCGCCACCACGCTGACCGAGTCGAACCGCTGGGACATGACCCAGATCAAGGCCGACCAGGCCTGGGCGGTCTCCACCGGCTCCCCCACGGTCAAGGTGGGCGTCCTGGACACCGGCGTCGACGACCTGCACCAGGACATCGCGCCGAACTTCGACGCGGTCGACTCGGCCTCCTGCGCCTACGGCAAGCCCGACACCCGCACCGGTGCGTGGCGCGACGTGGACACCCACGGCACCCACGTGGCGGGCACCATCGCGGCCGCCAAGAACGGCAAGGGCGTCATCGGCGTGGCCCCGGGCGTGAAGCTCGCCTCGGTCCGCATCGCCGAGCCGGGCTCGACGCTCTTCTTCGCCGAGAACACCGTCTGCGGCTTCATGTGGGCGGGCGACCACGGCTTCAAGGTCACCAACAACAGCTACTACACGGACCCGTGGCAGTTCAACTGCCCGGACAACCTCGACCAGGCCGCCATCATCGAGGGCGTCCGGCGCGCCCAGGCCTACGCCGAGAGCAAGGGCTCGCTCCAGGTCGCCGCGGCCGGCAACTCCAACATCGACCTGGCCAACAAGACCACCGACACCGAGAGCCCCAACGACTCGACGCCGGTGACCCGCACCATCACCAACGCCTGCCTCGACATCCCGACCGAACTCCCGGGCGTCGTCACGGTGTCCGCGATGGGCAGCGGCAACGTCAAGGCCTCGTACTCCAACTTCGGCCGTGACGTCATCGACGTCTCCGCCCCGGGCGGCGACGGCGCCAGCGGCGTGTACTCCACGCTCCCGGGCGGCAAGTACGGCAGCAAGAACGGCACCTCGATGGCCTCGCCGCACGTCGCGGGCGTCGCGGCGCTGATCGCCAGCGCCAACCCGACGTTCACGCCGGCCGACATCCGCACCGCGCTGTCCACCCAGGCCAACGACATGGCCTGCCCGTCGGACAGCCGCTGCACCGGTACCACCGCCAAGAACGGCTTCTTCGGCGAGGGCCAGGTGGACGCGCTGAAGGCGGTGGGCGGCACCGTCCCGCCGACCGGCAAGTACTTCGAGAACACCGGTGACGTCGCCGTCAACGACAACGCCACGGTGGAGAGCCCGATCACCGTCTCGGGCGTCGCGGGCAACGCCCCGACCACCCTCAAGGTGGGCGTGGACATCAAGCACACCTACCGCGGCGACCTGGTCCTCTCCCTGGTCGCGCCGGACGGCTCGGTGTACCTGCTCGAGGACTTCCCGAACAGCGACGGCACGGACAACGTGCTCAAGACCTACACCGTCAACGCCTCTTCGGAGGTCGCCAACGGCACGTGGAAGCTGCGCGTCCAGGACGTCGCGTCCCAGGACACCGGCAAGATCGACGCCTGGAACCTGACCTTCTAGGCAGCAGCGCCGGAACGGGCGCCCGGCCACCGGGCGCCCGTTGCGGTGCGTTCACGCCTTCTTCGCGTAGTCGCCGAAGCCGGTCCAGTCCAGGGCGACGGCGGCCTCGTCGCCGATGACGTAGGCGTCATGGCCCGGCTCGATGTGCATGAAGTCGCCCGGCCCGAACTCGGCCTCCTCGCCGTCGTCCATGATGACCTTCATCCGGCCGCTGACCATGTATCCGGTGTGTGCCGACTGACAACTGTCGGTTCCCGCAAGCGGCTTGATGTGCTTCGACCACTGCCAGCCCGGCTCGAACACCGCGCGTCCCACCGCGCCGCCGTCCGTGTTCAGCACGTCGAGCCTGCCGCTGCCGTCCTCGAACGGGCGCGTCTCGTCGGGGGAGTCGAAACTCCGGCGCAGCATTCCGGCCATACCTACCGCCTCCTGGCAGGCGTACGGTCCCCGAGTCCACTTCCAGGTTACGCCGCCCCGGACCCGCTCACAGGATGCGGACGGCCACCACGTGCACGGCCGCGTGCCGGGACGGCCCCGTGCGGGCCGTGACCTCCAGCCCTTCCGCCGTGGCGGCGTACGGCCGACCGTCGTCGGCGTCCTCCCGACCGGCCGGCCCCGCGGACATGAGGAAGCGCACGGCCTGGTCGCGCTGCGGGTCGCCCAACGGCTCGGTCGGCACGTGCCGGCCGTCGGGCAGCCGGACCACGAGGGCCTTGGGCCGGGCGGCCGCCCCGGTGTAGCCGACGACCGGGAGCTCGAAGGTCTCCCGGTGCCGAACGCGCTGCCAGGCCTCCTCCCCCGCCCGGTACGGGTCGGCCGCGGCCTTGGCCAGGACCCCGTCGACGCCCTGCTCGCGCAGCGCGTCGTACCAGACGAGCGCGGTCTCGTGGTCGTCGGTGGCCGGCACGGCCTGCAGCGGCGGCCCGATCTCCTCCAGGAGAGCGAGCAACAGGGCCCGGCGCGCCACGTAGCCGCGGTCGTGCACGTCACCGTGGCGGGGGTGGCGGAGCAGGTCGAACGCCGCGTACGCCGCGGGCAGCGACCGGGCCAGCTCGGCGGCGCCGTACGGGCCGGCCGCCGCCCGGGCGTGCACCGCGCCCGGATCGAGGCAGCCGTCGTGCCAGATCACGGCCACGCCGTCGAGGAGCGCACCGACCGGGAGCGCCGCCGCGGCCCGGGCGAGGTCGGGCCATGGCGCAGTGACGTTCCGCCCGGTGGGTCCGTACAGGTGCACGCCGTCCCGGTCGCGGTGCAGCAGCGTGCGCTGCCCGGTGAACTCCGGCTCGTACCACCAGCCGGGACCGTGGGGCAGGACGGGAACGGTGCGGGCCCGCGCGGGCCGGACGGTGATCTCCACGCCCCCAGCATGAGGATCTTGGACCGTCCTGGCACCACGACGTGCCCGGCCGTGGCGCGATCGGGGGCCCCACGACGACCCGTGTGGATCATGCCTGGGTGGGGTTGGTTTGGGTGGGGTTGGTTTGGGTGGGGTTGGTTTGGGTGGGGTTGGTTTGGGTGGGGTTGGTTTGGGTGGGGTGGCCGCACGGTGTCCGGGTGGGCTCGCTTCGTGGGCCGTCCCGTGGTGTGTGGGTCCCCTCGGCGCTTGACCCGGTATGGCCTGCAGGCCCTGCGGCAGGCCCACCCCTGGGGCAAGGGGGCTCCGCCCCTGGCCTTCGGCCACCCCAGGCCCGGGCCTGCCTCCGGACCA
>NZ_JBIVNX010000004.1:0-263338 GCF_044753805.1 Streptomyces sp. NPDC093225 | reverse complement strand
GCTGGTCCGGAGGCAGGCCCGGGCCTGGGGTGGCCGAAGGCCAGGGCGAAGCCCCGAAGCCCCAGGGGTGGGCCTGCCGCAGGGCCTGCAGGCCACGGTCTGTCAAGCGGCGAGGGGACCCACACACCACGGGACCCGCCCCCGAAGCGAGCCCGCCGAAGCCCCCGCCCCACCACCGAGGCGAGCGGCCCCGTCTCACCGGTACGCCACCGCGCCCACCACGACCACCACCAACGCGACCAGCCCCACCAGCAGCGACCGCACCCCGACCCGCTTCTCCCCCACGCCTCAACCTCCGAACAACCCCTCTGGACCACCACACAGACGCACGGAGACGGCAAAAGGGTTGTACGGCGAGCCCCGGAACCACACCCAGGACCCGCCGCACAGGCCGAACCGGACCAAGCCGGACCAGAACGAACCGAACGGACCGCACCAGCCCGGACCAAACGGGACCAGACCAAACAGAACCGAGTCAGTCCTCCGGGAAGTGGCAGGCCACCTCCCGCCGCTCCCCCGCCGCCGCGATCCGCAGCAGCGGGCGCTCGGTGCGGCAGACCTCCTGCGCCTTCGGGCAGCGCGGGTGGAAGGAGCAGCCCGGCGGCGGCGCGGCCGGGCTCGGCGGGTCGCCCAGCAGCGTGATCCGCTCCCGCCGCCGCTCGGCCGCCGGGTCGGGCAGCGGTACGGCGGACAGCAGCGCCCGCGTGTACGGGTGGCGCGGACGCTCGTACAGCTCCCGCTTGTCGCCGATCTCCACGATCCGGCCGAGGTACATGACCGCGACCCGGTCGCTGACCCGCTTGACCACGGACAGGTCGTGCGCGATGAACACGTACGCCAGGCCCAGCTCGCGGCGCAGCCGCTCCATGAGGTTGACGATCTGCGCCTGGACGGAGACGTCCAGCGCGGAGACCGGCTCGTCGGCGATGACGAGCCTCGGATTGGTGGCCAGCGACCGGGCGATGCCGATGCGCTGGGCCTGGCCGCCGGAGAACTCGTGCGGGTAGCGGTCGATGTGCTCGGGGATGAGGCCGACCAGCTCCATCAGCTCGGCCGCACGGGCCCGGGCGTCGGCCGCGCTCCACCCCTGGACCAGCAGCGGGTCGGAGATGATCCGGGCCACGGTCTGGCGGGGGTTGAGGGAGGAGTGCGGGTCCTGGAACACCATCTGCAGGCGGGTGCGCAGCGGGCGCATCCGGCTCTGCGAGAGGTGGGTGATGTCCTTGCCGTCGAAGGTGATGCTGCCGGAGGTGGGCTCCAGCAGCCGGACCAGCATCCGGCCGGTGGTGGACTTGCCGCAGCCGGACTCGCCGACCAGGCCGAGGGTCTCCCCCGCGGCGAGGTCGAAACTCAGGCCGTCGACGGCCCGCACGGGCGCGCCCCGACGGCCGGTCGCGCTGCGCCGGCCGGGAAAGGTCATCGCCAGATCGCGCACGGACAGCAGCGGCGGCACACCACCGGCGTCGCCGCCCACCGGGGCGGCGGCGTCCATGGTGCCAGTACCCACACCCGCACCACTCGCAGCAGCACCCCCACCCGCCCCCGGCGCACCCGCCCCGCCATCAGCACCCCCCGCGATCACGGACTCGGCAGTCATCGGACCCCCTCCTTCACGGCAGTCATCGGACCCCCTCCTTCACGGGAGCGGCCGGACCGGCCGCAGCCGGCCCCGCGAAATGGCAGGCGACGCTCCGGTGCGACGACCCGGCACCGTACGCCGTGAGCACCGGCCGCTCCTGCGCGCACCGGTCCCGCTCCGCCTCCCCGGCGGCCGCGGCCCGCGCGCAGCGCGGCGCGAAGGCGCACCCGGCCGCCGGGGCGAGCAGTGAGGGCGGGGCGCCGGGGATGGCCCGCAGCGGGGCGTCGTCGGCGTCGTCGAGCCGGGGCAGCGACTCCAGCAGCCCCTGGGTGTAGGGGTGCGCCGGTCCGGCGAACAGGTCGTCCACCGGGGCCTGTTCGGCGGCCCGGCCGCCGTACATGACGAGCACCTCGTGGGCGACGCGGGCGACCACCCCCAGATCGTGGGTGATCATGATGACGCCCAGGCCGCGGTCCTGTTGCAGGCGTGCGATCAGTTCCAGGATCTGGGCCTGGACGGTGACGTCGAGCGCGGTGGTCGGCTCGTCGGCGATGAGCAGGTCGGGCTCGCAGGCCAGCGCCATCGCGATCATGGCGCGCTGACGCATGCCGCCGGAGAACTGGTGCGGGTACTCCCCCACCCGGCGGGCGGGTTCGGGGATGCCGACCTCGCCGAGCATCTCCACGGCCCGCTTCCTCGCGGTGGCCCGGGAGGCCCTGAAGTGGACCCGGTAGTGCTCGGCGATCTGCTCGCCGACGGTGTAGTAGGGGTGCAGGCTGGACAACGGGTCCTGGAAGATCATCGCCATCTTCCGGCCGCGCAGCCGGGACAGTTCCTTCTCGGGCAGCCCGGTCAGCTCCCGCCCGTCCAGGGCGATGGAGCCGGTCACCTCGGCGCCCCGGTGCAGGCCCATGACCGCCAGCGAGGTGACGGACTTGCCGGAGCCGGACTCGCCGACGATGCCGAGGGTGCGGCCGGCCTCGACGGTGAACCCGATCGAGTCCACCGCCTGCACCCGCCCCCTGGGCGTGGTGAAGGCGACGCGCAGGTCGCGTACTTCGAGCAGGGGCGGCATCAGTACCTCACCCTCGGGTCGACGACGGCGTACAGGAGGTCGACCGCGAGATTGGCGACGACGATGAAGAAGGCGGCGAGCAGGGTGACGCCGAGGACGACGGGCTGGTCGGAGCTGACGAGCGCGCCGTAGAACAGCCGCCCGATGCCGGGGAGTCCGAAGATGGACTCGGTGATGACGGCGCCGGCCAGCAGGCCACCGAGGTCCATGCCGAAGATGGTCAGGATCGGGGTCATGCCGGACCGCAGCCCGTGCTTGACCACGACGGAGCGCTCGGGCATGCCCTTGGCGCGGGCGGTGCGGATGTACGGCTCGGCCATCGCCTCGATCATCGAACCGCGGCTCTGGCGGGCGTACATGGCGGCGTACAGCAGGGCCAGCGCGATCCACGGCAGCAGCAGGTTCGACGCCCAGGCGAGCGGGTTCTCCGTGAAGGCCTGGTAGCTGGGGTACGGCAGGAGCCCCGCGATGCGGATGACGCCGTAGATCAGCATGACGGAGGTGAAGTACACGGGCAGGGAGGCGGCGGCGACGGCGCCGACCATCAGGGCCCGGTCGGTGAGGGTGTCCTTGCGCAGGGCCGCCCAGACGCCGGCGCCCAGGCCCAGCACGAGCCACATGGCCGCGGCGCCGACGGCGAGCGAGGCGGAGACCGGCAGCCGGTCCATGAGCAGGTCCCAGACGGGCAGGGAGTTCTCGTACGAGTAGCCCAGGCAGGGGAAGTCGCACTGGACGGCGAACTGCCCGGTGCCGAGGGTACGGCCGGTGAAGATGCCGGTGACGAACTCCCGGAACTGCTCCCAGAGCGGTCGGTCCAGCCCGAGGTACTCCCGTACGCTCGCCAGCCGCTCGGGGCTGCACGTCTTGCCGCACGCGGCGGCGGCCGGGTCGGAGGGGAGGACGTAGAAGATGAGGAAGGTGACGGCGGCGATGGCCAGCAGCACCCCGGCCACCCCGGCGAGGCGGCGCAGCAGGTAGAGGATCACGTACGGCCGCCCTTCGGGCCGGGGGTGCCGCGCAGGTGGCGGATCGCGTCGGCCCGCCCGTCACGCCGGAGGGTGTCGCGCAGGTGGCGGATCGCGTCGGCCCGCCCGTCACGCCGGGGGGTGTCGCGCAGGTAAACGGTCACGTCCGCCCGCCCCTCGGGTCGAGGATGTCGCGCAGCGCGTCGCCGAGCAGGGTGAAGGCGAGCACGGCGAGGAAGAGGAAGGTGCTCGGGATGACGAAGTACATGGGGTCGGTCTCGTAGAAGGCGACGCTCTCGGCGATCATCTGGCCCCAGGAGGGGGTGGGCGGGCGGACGCCGACGCCCAGGTAGCTCAGGGCTGCCTCGGTGCTGATCATGCCGGGGACGAGCAGGGTGGTGTACGCGATCACGGGCCCGGAGACGCCGGGCAGGATGTCGCGGGTGAGGATGCGCCAGGCCCCCGAGCCGCCGACGCGCGCGGCGTCGACGTACTCGCGGTGCTTGAGCGAGAGGGTCTGGCCGCGCACCACGCGGGCCACGCCGGGCCAGCCGAACAGGCCGATGACGGCGGTCATGAGGACGATGCGGTTGACGTCCTTGGCCACCGACAGCATCGCGATCATGAAGATCAGCGAGGGGAAGGACATGGTCAGGTCCATCAGCCGGGACAGCACCGCGTCGGTGCGGCCGCCGAAGTAGCCGGCGGCGATGCCGGCCGCGGTGCCGGCGACCACGACGATGGCGGTGGCCAGGAAGGCGATCATGAGGGAGACCTGGGCGCCGTGCACGACGCGGGAGAACAGGTCGCGGCCCGTGACGGGTTCGACCCCGAGCCAGTGCTCGGGGCTGATCCCGCCGAACGAGCCCAGCGGGAGGCCGCCGAGGTACGGGTCGACGGCGGACTTGTCGAACTCGTCGGGCGACCAGCCGCCGAGCGCGCCCAGCCAGGGCGCGGCGACGGCCATGAGGACGAAGAGGACGACGACGGCGAGGCTGACGCGGACGGCGGGGCGGCGGCGGAGTTCCCGCCGGGCGAGCTGCCAGGGGCTGCTGCCCGGGGGAACGGCCGGGGCCGGTGCGCCGTCGGCGGGAGCCGGGGCGGTGGCGGTCATGTGAGTGGCCTCTGAGGGGTTTCGGCCGGTCAGCCCTGGCTCTTGGCCGGGTCCTTGAGTCCGACGGTGGCGTAGTCGATCTGGCCGACCCAGACCGGGTGGCCGAACGCGCCGGCGATGTTGGTGCCGACGAGCAGCGGCTTGCGCTCCAGCAGGACGGGGACGGCCGGGGCCTTGGCCATGATCTCGGCGTCGAGGTCGATCCAGGCCTTGTTGGCCTGCGCGGCGTCGGCCATGGCGTTGATCTCGTCGATCCGCTTCATGGTCGCCTCGTCCTTGAACTGGGCGTAGTTGCCGCTGTTGCCCTTGACCTTGATGGTGCGGCCGTCGAAGACGAAGGGCAGGAAGGTGGAGCCCGAGGGGTAGTCGGGGCACCAGCCGCTGAGGGTCATGTCGGGGGCGGTGGTGGTGTCGCCGATGACGTCGTAGAAGGCGCCCGGGTCGACGGTGTCGATGACCACCTCGACGCCCACGCGGGCCAGGCCCTGCTGGATGGCCTCGGCGCGGCCCTTGTCGCCGGTGGACACGGTGAAGGAGACCTTGAGCTTGTCCTTGCCGGCCTCCTTCAGGAGCTGCTCGGCCTTCTCCGGGTCGCCGGCCGGGGCGATCTTCAGGGTGTCGGCCTGGGCGCCGCCGGAGAGCGCGGCGGGCAGGTAGGCGGTGGCGATCTGGTTGAGGGCCGGGCCGCCGCCGGCGGTCAGGACGGAGTCCTTGTCGACGGCGTACTGGATGGCCTGGCGGACCTTGACGTCGTTGAACGGGGCCCGGGTGGTGTTGAGTTGGAGCATGGTGGTGCAGCCCTGGGACTCGGCCAGCAGGCGGGCCTTGACGTCCGGCTCGGGGAGCACCTTGGGGGCGCTCTCGGGGCGCATGTTGGCCCATTCGACGGCGGAGGCGTCGGCGCCCGAGGAGGCGATGATCCGGTCGTCGATCTGACCGCCCTTGAGGCCCATGACGACCACGAACTTGTCCGGGTAGGCCTTGCGGACCGGGTCGGTGTTCGGGTCCCAGTGCTCGTTGCGGACCAGGACGAGCTTCTTGTCGCGGGCGTACGACTCGATCTTGTACGGGCCGGAGGAGAACGGGCGGGCGTCGTACTGGGTGCCCTTCTCCTTGGACTGCGGCACGGGCGAGAAGGTCGGCAGGGTCGCGGTGGCGGAGAACTCGGCGACCGGGCGGTTCAGTTCGAAGACGATCGTCTTGTCGTCGGGGGTCTTGATCGAGTCGAGGTGCTTGCCCTGGAGGGGGCCGGTGTAGCCCTTGGTGCCGGCCAGGTAGCGGGCGGCGTAGTCGGGGCCGCCGGTCAGGTCCGGGGAGAAGGACCGCTCGACGTTGTACTTGACGTCCTGGGCCTTGATCGGGCTGCCGTCCTCGTACTTCAGGCCGTCCTTGAGGGTGAACGTCCAGGTGCGGCCGCCGTTGGAGGGCTTGCCGAGGTCGGTGGCGAGGTCCGGGACGAGCTCGCTGCCGGCCTTGCCGGGCTCGGCCTTGAAGGTGACCAGGGTGCGGTAGAGCAGCCGGGTGCCGAAGTCCATGGTCGGCATGACCCAGTTGCGGGCCGGGTCGAGGTGGGAGAAGTCCTGGTTGGACAGGACCGTCAGGGTGCCGCCCTTCGCCGGGGTGCCGCCGAGGATCTTGCCGTCGTTGGCCGCCGCCGGGTTCTTGCCGCCGGGAGCGGACGAACCCTTCTTCGCCGGGTCGGAGCAGCCCGAGGCGCCGAGTGCGAGTGCGGCCACCAAGGCGGTGGCGAGGGCGAGTTGGGTGCGCTTGGTCATGGGTCACTCCAGTGAAGGGCCGCGCTCTGAGATCGCGCTCTAAGGTGTGACCGGTAACATAGTAATGTGAAATTGTACTGACAAGGGGTGAGCGGCGCCGTTATCCAGCCGTGTCCGAATCCCCTTCGCCACAACGCAGTTGGGCCCCCGACCATGCAGGTCAGGGGCCCGGGGGCGGAACGGGAGGTCGGCTACGAGGCCGTGCGCGTCCCGCCGAGACGCCGCTTCTGGCGCGGCTCGACCGGCTCGTCGCGCCCCTGCGCCCACAGCGAGCGGACGTGTCCGAGGTGGCTCGCCATCAGGCGTTCCGCCTTCTTCGCGTCACCGGAGATGACGGCCTCCAGCAGGTCGTCGTGCTCCTCCGCGGAGTGCACCAGCATGCCGGCCTCGTCCAGACCGGTCAGCCCGTACAGCCGCGAGCGCTTGCGCAGCTCACCGACCGTCTCGACCAGCCGGTCGTTGCCCGCGAGGGCGAGCAGCGCGAGGTGGAAGCGGCGGTCGGCCTCCAGGTAGGCGATCAGGTCGTGGTCGCGGGCCGCGGCCACGATCTCCGCGGCCACCGGCCGCAGCGCCTCCAGCGCCTCCCGGACGGCCGGGTCCCCGGCCGACAGCCGCGCGACCCGGCCCACGGTCGGCACCTCGATCATGGCGCGCAGCTCGGTGTACTGGTCCAGGTCGCGCTCGCTGACCTCGGTGACCCGGAAGCCCTTGTTGCGTACGGGCTCCACGAGCCCCTCGCGCGCCAGGTCCAGCATCGCCTCGCGCACCGGGGTGGCCGACACGCCGTACTCGGCCGCGAGGCCGGGCGCCGAGTAGACCTGGCCGGGCCGGAGTTCACCCGCTATCAGCGCGGCGCGCAGGGCGTGGGCGACCTGGTCGCGGAGCCGCTCCTGGGCCGTGATGAGATTGCGCTGCTTCAGGTCACCCATCGCTCTTCCTCCGATATCCAGCAGAGGAACAGCGTACAATGTCACGTTTCGCTGTTCGCCCTCACGGTGCGGTACACGGCCGCTGCCACGGCGAGATCCTCCCAGGCCATGCCGACGCTCTTGAAGACCTGCGGACGGTCCTCCTGCCGCCGATGCGTTCCGGCCACCAGGTCCGCGAGCGTCCCGGTGACGTGGTCGGCCCCGATCGCCCCCTCCGCGACCGGGACCAACAGGTCGCCCGCCTCGCGCAGCGCCGCCGCGCGGGACTCGACGTACACCGCGGCGCTCCGCACCAGCGCCGTGTCGAGCTCGCGGGCGTCCGGCTCGTGCGAGCCGACCGCGACGACCACCGCGCCCGGGGCCACCAGCCGCCCGTCGAAGAGCGGTTCGCGGGCCGTGGTCGCGCACACGACCACGTCGGCGCCGGCCACGTCCGCCGGGTCGCCGGCCCGGGCCCGTGGGACGCCGAGCTTCCGGGCGTGCCCGACGAGCGCGGCCACCGCGTCCGGCCGGCGCCCGACGACCACCACCTCGGCCGGCTCCGCCACCGCGCACACCGCTTCGAGGTGTCCCCGGGCCTGCGGGCCGGTGCCGAAGAGCACCAGGCGCAGCGGTCCGGGGCGCGCCAGGTGGCGCAGCGCGAGGGCGGAGACGGCCGGGGTGCGCAGCGCGGTGAGGGCCGCGCCGTCCAGGAGGGCCACCGGGGTGAGGGTGGGCCCGTCCAGCAGCAGGTAGCTGCCGGTGATCCGGGGCAGCCCGCGGGCGGGGTTGCCGGGCGCCACCCCGGCGATCTTCACCCCGGCCCAGGGGCCGGCGGCCGCGGGCATGAGCAGCAGCTCACCGGCGGGTGCGGCGACGCTGGTGCGGTGCGGGCAGGACTCCGGGTCGAGTCCCGCGCGCAGCGCGTCGGCCAGCGCCTCGGCGGCCGCGGCGGGGCCGAGGGCCGCGACGGGCCCGGCGTCGAGGTACGCCGGCGCCGTGGCCGTACTCCCCGTCACAGCAGGAACCCGGTGGCCAACCCGTCGTGCGGGTCGAGGTGGAAGACGTGCTCGCCGGTGCGGTACGCCGTCCCGGTCACCTCGGTGACCAGGCCCGCGTCCGCGGCCCGGGCGGCCTCCTCCTTGGGCACTCGCCCGGTGAAGACGGTGCCGCAGACGGACTCGTGCAGCAGGTCCTGCCCGGGGGCCAGGGTCCCCTCCTCGACCATCATGGCGAGCCGGGCCGACGTGCCGGAGCCGCAGGGCGAGCGGTCGATCTGCCCGTCGGCGAAGACGGTCACGTTGCGCTGGTGCGGGCCCAGCGGCGTGTCCGCCAGCTCCTCGTACAGGACGACCCCGTAGACGCCCGACAGCAGCGGGCCCGCCGGGTGCCAGGTGGCCGGGTGGGTGGCGAGCGCGGCCCGGATCTCCCGGCCCGCGCGGACCAGCTCGGGCAGCTCGGCCGGGGTGACCGTCAGCCCCAGCTCCCGGGCGGGCACGGCCGCGTAGCAGGCACCGGCGTGCGCGATGTCCACCTCGACCACGCCCCGCCCGGTGGCCACCGGCACCCGGCGGGCGGCCACCCGCGCGGGCACGTTGCGGAAGGTGACGCCGGTGGTGCGGCCGCCGGTGCGGTGCACGGTGGCCGCGACCCGGCCCGAGGGCACGTCGATGCGCACCTGTACGTCGCCGTCGTCGGGGGCCGGCACCCGGCCGCTGTCCACGGCCCAGGCGCCCAGCGCCATGGTGCCGTGGCCGCAGGCGGTGGAGTAGCCGTCCTTGTGCCAGAACAGCACGCCCAGGTGGGCGCCGTCGTCGTCGGGCGGTACGACGAAGCCGCCGTACATGCCGGCGTGCCCGCGCGGCTCCTGCACGAGCAGCCGGCGTACCTCGTCCAGCGCGCCGCGCCGGGGCGCCGTACCGGAGCCGCCCGCGCCGATGGCGGTGGCGCAGCGCTCGGCGACGGTGTCCCCGGGCACGGGCGGCAGCCCACCGGTGACGATCCGGAAGGGCTCGCCCGCGGTGTGGTAGTCGGTGGTGCGCACCGGGTCGGTGCCCGGCGCCCCGGTGGGGCTCACAGGAGGAACCCGGCGGGGAACGGGTCGGTCGGGTCCAGGAAGTACTGGGCCGTGCCGGTGATCCAGGCGCGCCCGGTGACCGTGGGGACCACGGCGGGCAGTCCGCCGACCGTGGTCTCCTCGACCAGCCGGCCGGTGAACTCGGTGCCGATGAAGGACTCGTTGACGAAGTCCCGCCCCAGCGGCAGCTGTCCGCGGGCGTGCAGCTGAGCCATCCGGGCCGAGGTGCCCGTCCCGCACGGGGAGCGGTCGAACCAGCCGGGGTGGATGGCCATGGCGTGCCGGGAGCGGACGGCGTCGGAGCCGGGGGCGGCGAGGTAGACGTGCTTGACCCCGCCGATCGAGGGGTTCTCCGGGTGCACGGGGCGGTCGGCGGCGTTGATCGCTTCCATGACGGCCAGTCCGGCGTCGAGCAGGTCCTGCTTGCGGTCCCGGTCGAAGGGCAGGCCGAGGGAGTCGAGCTCGACGAAGGCGTAGAAGTTGCCGCCGTACGCGAGGTCGTAGGTGACCGTGCCGTGGCCCGGGACCTCGACCTTGCGGTCCAGGCCGACGCAGAAGGAGGCGACGTTGGTGAGCGTCACCGCCTTCGCCCGGCCGTCCTCGACCTGGACGTCCACGCTCACCAGGCCGGCCGGGGTGTCCAGCCGGACCGTGGTGACGGGCTCGGACACCGGGACCATGCCGGTCTCGACGAGCACGGTGGCCACGCCGATGGTGCCGTGGCCGCACATGGGCAGCAGGCCGGAGACCTCGATGTAGAGCACGCCCCAGTCGGCGTCGGGCCGGGTGGGCGGCTGCAGGATCGCGCCGCTCATCGCGGCGTGGCCGCGCGGCTCGTACATGAGCAGGGTGCGCAGGTCGTCCATGTGCTCCATGAAGTGGAGCCGGCGCTCGGCCATCGTGGCGCCGGGGACGACCCCGACGCCGCCGGTGATGACGCGGGTGGGCATGCCCTCGGTGTGGCTGTCGACCGCGTGGTAGACGTGTGTGGTCCGCATGGCTAGTTCAGGCCCTCGGCGAGGGCCTTCTCCGTGGCGGCGCGGACGGCGGCCTCGGTCTCGCCGGTGAGCGGGAAGCGCGGCGGGCGGGTGGCGCCGCCGGGCCGGCCGGCGATGTCCATGGAGAGCTTGATGGCCTGCACGAACTCGGTCTTGGAGTCCCAGCGCAGCAGGGAGTGCAGGGACTTGTAGAGCGGCAGCGCGGTCTCCAGGTCGCCGGCGACGGCGGCCCGGTAGAGGGTGGCGCAGGAGGCGGGCAGGGCGTTGGGGTAGCCGGCGATCCAGCCGACCGCACCGGCCAGGGCGAGTTCGAGCAGGACGTCGTCGGCGCCGATCAGGAGGTCCAGGCCCGGGGCGAGCTCGGCGATCTCGTAGGCGCGGCGGACGTCGCCGCTGAACTCCTTGACGGCCACGATGCTGCCGTCGGCGTGCAGCCGGGCGAGCAGGGCGGGGGTGAGGTCGACCTTGGTGTCGTACGGGTTGTTGTACGCGACCACCGGCAGGCCGGACTTGGCGACCTCGGCGTAGTGGGCGCGGACGGTCTCGTCGTCGGCGCGGAAGGCGTTGGGCGGCAGCAGCAGGACGGAGCCGGCGCCCGCCTCGGCGGCCTGGTCGGCCCAGCGGCGGGCCTCGGCGCTGCCGTAGGCGGCGACGCCGGGCATGACGCGGTCGCCGTCGCCGGCGGCCTCGACGGCGGTGCGGACGACGCGGGCGCGCTCCTCGTCGGTGAGGGTCTGGTACTCGCCGAGCGAGCCGTTGGGGACGACGCCGTCGCAGCCGTTGGCGATCAGCCAGGCCACGTGCTCGGCGTAGGCGTCGTAGTCGACGCTGAGGTCGTCCCGCATCGGCAGCGCGGTGGCGACCATGATTCCGTGCCAGGGACGGGTGCGGGGCGGGATGGACGCGACGGTCATGGCAGGACACTCCCTAGTGTGATGTGTGACATTGTACTGAGTGGCGTGAAAGGCCACAAGGGCCCGTGGGGGGTGGCGTCAGTGGGTGGTGCCGGATGGGCCGGACGGGCCCGCTCCGGCACCGGTTCCGCCGGCGGTTCCGGCCGGTGCCGCGGGGCCGGCGGAACCGGCCGACCCGTCCGGCGGCAGGGCCGCGAGGTGCCGCAGCGGCACCGGGCAGGACAGCGGGCGGCGGTCGGCCGCCGCGTCCTGGCCGGTCAGGGCGGCCACGGCCGGGCCGCACATCCGGCCCTGGCACCAGCCCATCCCGGCCCGGGTCAGGAGCTTGACGGTGCGCGCGTCGGTCGCCCCGAGGTCGGCCACCGCCTCGCGGATCCGACCGGCCGGCACCTCCTCGCAGCGGCACACGTCGGTGTCGTCGGTGAGCCAGCCGGTCCAGCCGGCGCCGGGCTCGTGGGCCGCCGCCATGGCGTCCGCGAAGGCGCGCAGCCGGGCCCGTCGGCGCACCAGCGCCGCGGGGGCGGCCGGTACGGGGCCGCCGGCCGGGAGCGCGCCGCGCAGCGCGCGGGCGACGGCGTGGGCCGCCAGCTCCCCCTCGGCGAGGGCCAGCTGGGCGCCGCCGATGCCGCCGGTCTCGCCGGCCGCCCAGAGGCCCGGTACGGAGGTGCGCTGGTCGGCGTCGAGCACGAGCGCCCGGGTGCCGTCGGCGGTACGACGGGTGGTGCAGCCCAGCGCGGTGGCGAGTTCCAGCTGCGGGACCAGCCCGTGGCCGACGGCGAGGGCGTCGCAGGGGATGGTCCGGCCGGTGCCCGGCACCGGCCGCCAGTCGCGGTCGAGCCGGCTGACGGTGACGGCCTCGACGCGGTCGGTGCCGTGCGCGGCGGTGACGGCGTGCCGGCTCAGCAGCCGCACCTGGTGGCGCAGCAGGGCGCCGCCGTGGAGCGCGCCCTCGGCCAGCTTGCCGGGGTTGCGCAGCAGGGCGGGGAGTTCACCGGCGTACCCGGTGTAGGCGGCGGCCTCCACCACGGCCGGCACCCGCGCACCGGCGGCGGCGAGCGAGCCGGCGACGGCCAGCAGCAGCGGTCCGCTGCCGGCCACGACCACGCGCCTGCCGGGCAGCACGAGCCCGGCCTTGAGCATGGCCTGGGCGCCGCCCGCACCCACGACCCCGGGCAGGGTCCAGCCGGGGAAGGGCAGTTGGCGTTCGTACGCGCCGGTGGCCAGCAGGACGGCCCGGGCGTGGACGGTGGCGGGGCGCTCCCCGAACGGCTCCCCGGCCGAGCCCTCGTCGCCACCGGAGGCCACCGCGTGCAGGGTCCAGTGCGGTGCCTCGCCGGTCACGCTCCACACGTGGTGGCCGGGCAGGTACGTGATCCGGCCCGCCGACCCGTGCGCGCGCAGGGCGGCTTCGCGCTCGGCGAAGGCCCGCCAGCCGTGGTGCAGGGCCTCGGGGCGCGCGGCGCCGAGCCCGGCGGCGGGGTGCCGGTAGTACTGGCCGCCGGGCCGGTCGGCGGCGTCGAGCAGGACCACGCTCAGCCCGAGCCGGGCCGCGGTGACGGCGCCCGCCAGCCCGGCCGGTCCCGCGCCGACCACGGCGAGGTCGGCGCTCACGGCGCGCGGCCCGGGCCGCGGGTCAGACGGCGAGGTCGGCATGGCCGGTGCCCTCCTGGGTGGTGACGGTGTCGCCCGGCCGGGCGGGGACGAGGCAGGCGCGCTGGTTGGGGCGCCCGTTGACGGTGACGAGACAGTCGTAGCAGGCCCCGATGCCGCAGAACGCGCCGCGCGGGGCGCCGCCGTCGCGGGTCGTCCGCCAGGCGAGGATGCCGGCGCCCCAGAGGGCGGCGGCGATGGTCTGGCCCGACTCCGCGGGCACGGGGCGGCCGTCGAAGTCGAGGTCGAAGGCCTCCTCGGCACGGCCGCCGACGAGCGCGCGCGGTCCGCGCCCGGGCCTGCCGCGCCGGTTGCGGCGCTCCTGGCCTGCCGGGTCGGTCATCGTCGGCCCCTTCGGGTGGGTGGTGTCGTACGGGTGGCGGTGCGGGCGCGGGGACGGCTCATCCTCGCGTCCCCCGCCCGGGGTCGGCGAACCGCTCGGGGCGGAAGGGTGTGAGGTCCAGGCTGGTCGCCCGGCCGGCCAGGGTCTCGGCGACGAGCAGCCCGGTGGCCGGGGCGAGTCCGATGCCGGCGCCCTCGTGGCCGCAGGCGTGCAGCAGTCCGGGGGCCCGCGGGTCGGGGCCGATGGCCGGGAGGTGGTCGGGCAGGTAGGGGCGGAAGCCGTGGTAGGTGCGCATCACCTTGACGTCAGCCAGCACCGGGAAGAGGGCGGCGGCCTGGCCGGCGAGCCGGCGCAGGGCCTCGGTCGAGAGCGTGCGGTCGAAGCCGACGCGTTCGCGCGTGGCGCCGATGAGCACCGGGCCGGAGGGCGTTCCCTCGACGACGGCGGAGGACTGGAGGGCGGCGGAGCCACTGGCCACGTCGGCGATGTAGTCGGCGGCGTAGACCTTGTGGCGGACCACCCGGGGCAGCGGTTCGGTGACCAGGACGAAGCCCCGGCGGGGCAGTACGGGCAGGTGGACGCCGGCGAGCCCGGCGATCCGGCCGCCCCAGGTGCCGGCGGCGTTCACGACGTGCGCGGCGGCGATGTCGCCGCCGGTCGTGCGGACCCCGCGCACCGAGCCGTCCGGGCCGGTGAGGAGTCCGGTGACCTCGGTGCCGAGGCGCGGCTCGACACCGTACCGGCGGGCCGCGCGCAGCAGTTGGGCGGCCGCCTGGGCGGGCTGGACCTGGGCGTCCTGCGGGTAGTGGAAGCCGCCCGCGAGGCCGGCCGCGAGGTGCGGCTCCAGGTCGGGCAGCCGGTCGGCGTGGACTTCCTCGGCCACCACCCCGGCTGCCCGCTGGCCCTCGGCGAAGCCCCGGAGGGCTTTGAGGGTGGTCTCGTCGGGCGCCACGACGAGACCGCCTTTGGGTTCGTACTCCGTCTCCGGTGGGAGAGCGTCGGCGAGCTCGCGCCACAGTCGGGTGGACAGCAGCGCGAGGTCGAGCTCGGGGCCCGCCTCTTTGTCGGAGACGAGCAGGTTGCCTTCCCCGGCGCCGGTCGTCCCGCCCGCGACGGGGCCGCGGTCGACCACGGCGACGGAGAGGCCGGCGCGGCCTGCGTAGTAGGCGCAGGCCGCCCCGACGACGCCGGCACCGATGACGACGACGTCCAGGGAGTGTCTGTTGGGCACGGCAGTAATATGTCACATAACTCTGAGGCGGGGAAGGACCCGCCCCGCCCCCCGTGGCGCGGGGCGGGTCCTCCACCGGTCCGGACGGGGGCCGGCGGCGGGGACTAGCTGCGCAGCGGGCCCTCGCAGCTGTAGGAGGACGTGCCCGCCTTGTTGTTGCTCCAGATCTCCACCGGGCCGAACGAGCAGTTCATGTCGGCCAGGTTGTTGGAGGCGGCGCCGGCGCGGTCGAGGATGAAGTAGTCGACCGTCTCGGACATGTCCTTGAAGACCTGGTCGGAGCTGCGGAAGTTCGACAGGTTGGCCGTGATCCGGCCGGTGCAGACGAAGCGCCGCTTGCCCGTGTCGCCGTTCTCCACGCAGTCGGGGTTGTTGTACGTGGCGGCGGCGAAGGCCTGGCGCACGGCCTCGGCGGAGGCGTCGCGCAGCTGCTCGTTCGGGGTGAAGACGGTGTTCGGCACGAACAGGTCGTTCACCTTGGCGATCTGCGCGTCGAGGAAGCGGTCGTACTCGCGCTGCAGGTAGGTGTCGGCGCCCGTGCGGTGGCGCCAGGCGTCGTAGCCCGCCACGTCGTTCGCGCGCAGGTAGCCGTACATCTCGCGCAGCATCGACGGGTGCGAGGTCCACAGGAACTCGAAGAACGTGCCGGCGTAGTTGTAGAACCGGAAGCCGTCGCCGTCGTACGTGGCGTTCAGCAGCTGCTCGACGGACATGCGGGGGCCGCCGCCCGCCGTGTCGTTGACGATCCCGCGCACCAGGGACCTGCGCACCGCGATGCCGTCGTCGCGGGTGGCGCCGTCGAAGAACTCCGCGGTGCCCTCGTCCATGGCGGTGGTGCGGTCGCCCTGGTACCAGTCGCCCTCGCCGAAGTAGCCCGGCACGGCCCAGCGGCCGTTGAGGTAGTGGGTGTACTCGTGGCGGAAGAGCTCTTCGAGGGTGAGCGTGGAGTCCTGGGGGACGCGCCGCTGGTAGGTGTAGAAGGTCGCGCCGCGCTCGATGTAGATGCCGCCGTTGTTGGTTCCCATGCCCGTGAGGATCGGGTGGTACATCTCGTAGTCGAGGCGGGAGGCGTACAGCACGATGTTCAGCGTCGTGTTGGTGTCGCCGGCCAGCGGCTTGTCGGTGCCGATGACGCGGAAGAACTGCGACTTCACGCGCTTGCTGGCGTAGTAGAGCTGGTCGACCGTGGCCCGGTCGAGCGCGGTGCGGACCTTGATGCCGCCGTTGTCGTACGTGTACGTGTACGGGAAGAGCTGCCGCTCGATGTCCGCCTTGCACACGCCGTACTGCTGGCAGGCGCCGTAGTAGTTGAGCCAGGAGACCACCTTGGCCCACTGCTCGCTGCCGGCGCCGAAGGTGTTCCTGGTGGTGGTGATGAGTCCGCCGAGGTCGGCGACGACGCCGCTCTTGAGGGAGTCGATCTGGCCGAAGCGGCCGTACTCGCCCAGCGCGTCGCGGGCCACCCAGGCGTTGGCGGTGCCCTTGAGGTGGGTGTAGCCGCCGAAGGCCTTGAACATCGCCCGGTAGTCGGCGTCGGCGGCGGCCGCGGCCTGGAAGGCGGCGTCGTTGTTGCCCGGGTAGACGCCGAGGTAGTTCACGGAGAGGGCGGCGAGCGCGGCGCCGGCCCAGGCGGTGTCCGTGTGGGTGGCCGGGTGGGCCGGGTCCATGGTGGCCAGGACCTTCTTGATGAGGCCTATCTGGTGCTGGCGCAGGCCCGGGGCGCTGGCCGCGTAGAGGGCCTCGCGCAGGGTGTTCGCGTTGGAGCGGGTGACGTCGAAGGTGCGGGCGGCGGCGCCGAAGTCGGCGACGGCGCGGCGCATGGCGTCGACGGTGGGGGCGTCGGTGACGTCGATCTCGGTGCGCGAGTAGTCGTGGTAGGCGACGGCGTGGAGGTAGGTGAACATCTCCTCCAGGTGGCTGGTGCCCTTGCCGTCGTGGCCGGCGGCCAGGCCGGATATCCGGCGCGAGACGGCCTGGACGTGGGCGTCGGACATGACCGGGGCCAGCCGCGCGTCCCAGGTCCAGATCAGGTTCCGCAGACAGCCGTCGGCGGTGACGGCGGGGTCGGCGAGGAAGTCGGCGAAGGCCTCCGGCGACAGGCCGGTGACGCCGTCGAGGGTGCAGGGGACGCCGGCGGCGGTCTGGCCGGCGGCGGCCGCGCTGCTCGCGCCCGTGGCGTCCTTGGCCTTGGCCTTGGCGGCCGGGGCCTTGACGGCGCCGGCGACGCGGCCGGCCGCGAGGCCGCCGGGGGCCGGGGCCGGACGCGGGGTGACCTTGGGGGCCTTGCCGAGGTGCTGGACCTCGTCGAAGGGGTTCGACCGGCCGTCCGCCGGGCCGGGGCGGGCCCCGGTGAAGGCGGCGGGGGCGGTCTGCGGCGCGGCCGCCGGGGCAGCCTCGGCCTGCGCGGCGGAGGCGGCGGTCTGACCGACGCCGGCGAGCAGGGTGACCGCCACGGCGGCGGCGAGGAACGGCTTGCGCACGGTGCTCAACTGGGACACCAAGGACTCCTGGGTGGGGAGAGTGGGGGGTGTGCGTGGACGTGCATGGGAATGCCAGGGCGTGCGTGAAATGCCTTGAAAAGCACGGCAGTTGACGGGTGCATGCCCGGTGCCATGTGAGCTGTAACATAGTAATGTGAAATTGCACTGACAAGAGGTGTGCATCTCCCGTTTTCCGGAACTACACATTCCGCCCGCCGCCCCCGAGGGAGCACCCGTGCCCGAGACCCCCTCCCGCCTGCACATCGGCAGCCACGACCTGCCCGTATCACCGGAGTTGAGCCGGTTCATGGCCGGCAGCTGGGCGCCCTCGCCGCTGCCCGCCGACGCCCGGGTCGACGCGTACTCCGTCACCCCGGCCCGGCGTGCCCGCCTCTCCGCCCGCTTCCCCGGCGAGCGGCTGATCGTCCCGGCCGGCGAACTGCGGGTCCGCTCCAACGACTGCGACCACCGCTTCCGCCCGCACAGCGCGTACGCCTGGCTCACCGGCCTGACCGGCGAGGACCAGGTCGGCCACGTCCTGGTCCTGGAGCCCAACGGACCGCAGGGCCACGAGGCCGTGCTCTACCTGCGCCCGCGCTCGGCCCGCGCCGACGGCACCGAGGAGTTCTACCGCGACCGCCGCTACGGCGAGTTCTGGGTGGGCCGCCGCCCCGACCTCGCCGAGGCCGAGCGCCTCACCGGCCTGCGCTGCGCCCACCTCGACGCCCTCGGCTCCCCCACGGGCCGCGACGCCACCACCGATCCCGAGCTCGCCGCCGCGCTGTCGGAGCTCCGACTCGTCAAGGACGCCTGGGAGGTCGGCCAGCTCCAGCTCGCCGTCGACCACACCGCCGCCGGCTTCGAGGACGTCGTACGGGCACTCCCCCGGGCCCTCGCGCACCCGCGCGGCGAGCGCTGGATCGAGGGCGTGTTCGGGCTGCGGGCCCGCGCCGAGGGCAACGGCCTCGGGTACGAGACCATCGCCGCCTCCGGCGCGCACGCCTGCGTCCTGCACTGGATCCGCAACGACGGCCGGCTGAACCGGGACGAACTGCTGCTGCTCGACGCGGGAGTGGAGACCGACAGCCTCTACACCGCCGACATCACCCGCACCCTGCCGCTGTCCGGCCGCTTCTCCTCCGTCCAGAAGCAGGTGTACGAACTGGTGCTCGCCGCGCAGGAGGCCGGCATCGCCGCGCTGCGGCCGGGCGCGAGCTTCCGCGACTTCCACCGCGCCGGCATGCGCGTGATCGCCGAGGGCCTGGCCGAGTGGGGCGTGCTGAAGGACGCCGAGGGCGACCTGCACCGCCGCTACACCCTGTGCAGCAGCGGCCACATGCTCGGCCTCGACGTGCACGACTGCGCGAAGGCCCGCGCCGAGACGTACCTGGACGGCGTGCTCGAGGAGGGCCAGGTCCTCACCGTCGAGCCCGGCCTCTACCTCCAGCCCGACGACGAGACGCTCCCCGCCGAACTGCGCGGCATCGGCGTCCGCATCGAGGACGACCTGGTCATCACCGAGGACGGGGCCCGGCTCATGTCGGGCGCGCTGCCGCGCACCGTGGCCGGCATCGAGGAGTGGATGGGCACCCTGCTCCACGGCGCGAACTGATCGCGCCCGGGCGGCGGGACCCGTACGGTCCCGCCGCCCGCGGCGGCGTCACCCGCTCTCGTCGCGGCGCTCCCCGGCCCTCCTGGCCGGGGCGTCCGGCCACAGTCCCAGCAGCATCTCGCCGGCGGCGTACAGCAGTCCTCCGACCACCCGGACCACCGTCTTGCCCACCACGAACACGGCCTCTTCCATCGTCAGTGCCCCTTTCCCCGGTCGACACCCGGCCGGCACCGGGTCGCACAGGAGCAGACGCCGGGAGGAGCCCCCTGGTTGAGCCGCCGCGACCCCCGGTCCGGCGCGCCCTTCAGCACGCAGCCCGCAGGGCCGGCTCCGTGGTCAGGGCGGCGAGCAGCCAGTCGTGCGCGGCACCCGGGGTCGGCACCGGCCGGCCGTCCCGCGACCCGAGCACCTCCGCCACCAGCTCCCAGTACCGGTCGATGCGCGGGTCCCCCGCGAGCTGCTCGCCCAGCACGTGCCGGAAGCCGGCCGTGTCGCGGGTCCGGAACGCGTCCGCGTACGCCGCCACGAAACAGTCCAGCGCCTCCCCCGACCGCGGCGCGCGCCCCCGTCGCAGGTGCGGTGCGGCCAGGTCGTACGCCTCGGCCAGGCCCGCGTACAGCACGTCCGGCCGGAACTCGGGAGAGTGGTGCGCGGCCGGCTGGCAGGGGCGGTCCGCGATGCACGGCTGCGTCACGAAGGCGTTGAGCCGGGCGAAGGCCAGCACCTGCCCGGGCTCCGGGTCGGCCGGCGGGGCCGGCACGGCGACCTCCAGGAACGCCGCCCGGTCCCGGGCCGCCATCCGCGGCGGCAGCCAGGCCCGCCAGAACCGCACCAGCGTGTCCGTGTTCGGCGGGGCCGCCACCGCACCGATCAGCCGCAGCCGGTCGGCGCGCTCCTCCGGCGCACACTCCTGGACCAGCTGCAGACCCGCCTCGCGCCACCGCAACGCCTGGATCCGGCCCCCCAGTTCGCGCAACTGCCCGGCGACGGCGTCCGCCAGCACGGCGCCGCCCGTCCCGTCGTCCTCCAGGATCCGCCGCACCTCCGGCACGGGCAGGTCCAGCGCCCGCAGCGAGCGGATCAGACCCAGCCGGTCCAGCGCGTCCGGCCCGTAGCGGCGGTGTCCCCCGGAGCTGCGCGAGGCCTCGGGCAGCAGGCCTCCGTCGGAATAGAAGCGGACCGTCTTGACGGTGGTGCCGGCGCGCTCGGCGAGTTCGCCGATGCTCCACAGGCCGTCCTGCGGAATCGTCATTTGAACCTCCCCCAAAGGGAGTTCCTACCCTACTCGTGAGCGCGGACGGCGATCATGAACAACGGGGGTGCCGTCCGCGCGCAGACCGCACGGAGCCGCCGCTGGGCGGACTCCGAGGCACGACGAAGGGGAGAAGGCCATGACCGCATTCATTCTGGTGGCGGGTGTGTTCACCGGCGGGGACGTGTGGGACGCGACGGTGGCGCGGCTGGCCGCGGCGGGTGCCGAGGCGCACCCGGTGACCCTCACCGGGCTCGCCGGAGAGGCCCTCGCCGCCCCCGGCACGGACCTGGAGACGCACATCGCCGACGTCCTCCGGGCGATCGACGCCGTCGCCGCCGGACAGGACCTGGTGCTCGTCGGCCACGACTACGGGATCCACCCGGTACTGGGGGCCGCCGACCGGCGCGCGGACCGCATCACGCGGATCGTGTACGCCGACGCGGGCATGCCGCAGGACGGCCTGCCGGCCCTGGCCGCCGTGCCCGACCAGACACTGCGCGAGGAACTGGCGCTGCTGGCCGAGCAGGGCGGCGAGGCCGCCGCCGGCCTGCTCCCCGCCCCGACCACCGCCACCGAGTGGCAGCGCTGGGGCAGCACCGCCGGGGTCCCGACGGAAGAGCTGGAGCGGCTGACCCAGCTCGCCGCGCCCCAGCCCCTGGGGACCCTCCTCCAGCCGCTCCGCCTCACGGGGGCGGTCGCCGCGGTGCCCACGTCGGCCGTACTGTGCACCGGCAACGGGGCGGGCATCGAACTGATCCAGAACTTCGTGAACATGGGCCACCCCGCCCTGCAGGCCCTCGTCGACCCTCGCGTCTCCTTCTTCGAGCTCGCCACCGGCCACTGGCCGATGCTCTCCTGCCCCGACGAGCTGGCCGGCGCGCTGCTGGCCGCGGCCGCCGGCGAGGGGCACCGACTGACCCGGCCCGACTCGGAACTCCCGCCGCACCTGCGGCCGTTCGCGCTCGAAGCGCCCGAGGTCCCGCGCGAACGCCGCGACCGCCTCGACCTGTACGTGCCGGAGGCCGACGGCCCCCTGCCCGCCGTGCTGTTCGTCCACGGCGGCCCGGTGCCCGCCGACGCCCGACCCACCCCGCGCGACTGGACGCTGATGACCGGGTACGCCCGTCTCGCGGTCGAGGCCGGCGTGGTGGGCGCGGCGCTCGACCACCGGCTGCACGACATCACCGACTTCCCCCTCGCCGCCGCGGACGTCGCGGCCGCGGTGGACCGGCTGCGGGCCGACCCCCGGGTGGACGGGGACCGCATCGCGCTGTGGTTCTTCTCCGGCGGCAGCCTGCTCTCGGCGGAGTGGCTGTCCGCTCCCCCGGCCTGGCTGCGCTGCCTGGCCGCGACGTACCCGGTGCTGGTTCCGATGGGCAACTGGGGCCTCCCCGAAGGCCGGTTCCGCCCGGCGGAGGCAGTACGCGGCGCCGGGAACCTCCCGATCGTCCTGACCCGGGCGGGCCTGGAGACGGCGGAGATCGACGCGACCATCGAGGAGTTCCTGGCCTCGGCCCGGGACTGCGCCGCGGAACTCGAGGTCGTCGACGTGCCCAACGGCCACCACGGCTTCGAGACCCTGGACCCCACGGACGAGTCCCGCAAGGCCATCCGCCACGCCCTGACCTCCGTCCTGGCCCACCTCCGCCACTAGGCCCTGCGGTTCGGATCCACGCCGACCACGCCCAGAACGCCCCCGGCCCCCCACACACCACGGGGCGGCCCCACGAAGCGAGAGGTCACCGCGAACTCGGGCCACAGCACAGCACCACCCACCCACCACCACCCAGACCGGCCCGGTCGTTCCCCGCCGCGCACTCGGCGGGGAACGACCGGGCCTCAGGACGGTCCAGCGACCAAGGCATGAGACGCCTTGGTGACAGCTTCAAGATCAAGTAGGGTCAGCCTCGATTCAGTCGAAAGTAGGCCGTGACCGGCCATACGGGGGGATTTTTTCGTGCGCCTGAACATCATCAAGTCCGTCCGCCGCGCCCTGGGCGCAGCCCTCGGCGCCGCGCTCATCTCGGTCGCCCTGCCCGCCTCACCCGCCTCCGCCGTGGAACTGTCCACGTGGGGCACGCTGGTCAACAACTACAGCAACCTGTGCCTGGAAGTGAGCGGCTGGTCCACCGCCAACGGCGCGGCCGTCGACCAGTGGGACTGCCACAACGGCGCCAACCAGCAGTGGATCGGGGAAACCCGCGGAAATGCCAGGCTCATCCGCAACGCCAAGAGCGGCAAGTGCCTCGAGGTCCAGGGCTGGTCCACCGCCAACGGCGCGACCATCGACCAGTGGGACTGCCACGGCGGCGCCAACCAGCTGTGGCAGCTGCGCCCCACGAGCGACTACACGGTGGCCCTGTACAACGTGAACAGCGGCAAGTGCCTGGAGATCGGCGGCTGGCGCATCGACAACGGCGCCCCGGCCACCCAGTGGGACTGCCACTGGGGCGAGAACCAGCGTTGGTACTAGTCCGCACCGCGGTGTGACGGAGAACCGCACCGCAACCGACCGGCCGAGGCCGGCTGCCCCGCCCTTCCCGGAGCGGCGCAGCCGGCCTCGGCCGTACGCGCAACCCGTCTCCGTTCCAAGGACCACTCGGGCCCCCGCCGAACCAAGCCCCCGCCCCACCGCCCCCGGGACGGCCGTCCCGAGTCACCCGGTGCCCGCGACCCCGAGGGCGGCCGCGTCCCGGTAGCGTCCCGGCCCGTCCCGCCGTGGTCCCGGCGGCTCCCGTCCCGCCCGGCGCCGGCCCGTCCCGCAACTCCGCCCGGAGCCGCCGGATTTCCCACGGCCGCCCGCGGGAGCCCCCGGGGTGGGACGTACCTCCGCACCCCGCGCTCCCCGGCCGGCACCCGCCGCGGCACGGGACCGGGGAACCGGTTCCCACCCCGGATCCCATGCGCCCGCCGGGACCCCACGACACACGCGGGACGCCCCCGGGACCCCCGCGCCCGCCCGTCACGCGCACGCCCCCCGGCCTCCCGGCGCCCACCACCCGTCCCCGGTACGTCCCCGCCGTCCCCCTCCCGTCCCCCCACCCCCCGTCCCACACCCCCCACCCCCCAGAGACGTCCCAGAGACACCCGCAAGTCCCCCCACCAGCCCGAACACGCCCTACATTTCTGCCGGTCGGGGCCGGTCATCGAGCCCGCCCCGCGACCGGCCACCCCCGCGGCGGCCGTTTCTCCTCACTTCACCTCACCCCACCCCCCGCTGCCGACGTCCGCCCGCGCACCCTCGTGCGCCCCGGGCGGCTCCGGCGCGGACGCATGGAAGAGACCACCTTGAGAAGATCCGTCAGCCCGCTCTCACGGCCGGGCCCCAGAGGCCCCGGACGAGGCCCCGGCCGGCATTCGGCGGTCGCCGTCCTGCTCGCCACGGCCGCGATGACCTCGTCCCTCGCCCTGCCCGCCGGCACGGCCGGCGCCGCTCCCGTCCCGCGCACGGACGCCCGCCCGGCCACCGCGGGCGCCGGCGCCGAACAGCACCCGGCCGCGGTCCCGCCCGCCGCGCGCAAGAGCGTGGTCGGCAAGGCCTCGGACCGGGCCTGGACCACCTCCGGCGACGCGGCCGGCTTCCACGTCCTGGTCGCCGACGCCACGGCCGGCTACCGCTGGAAGACCGCCGCCACGCTGTCCGAGCCGGGCTTCGACACCGACGCCTGGATCGGCAACGCCTGCGTGACGGAGTCCGGTCGACGGGCCGTGGTGGCCTACGCCCCGCGGACGTTCACCAACAAGCCCGAGCTGATGACCCGGGGCGCGTTCACCGCCGTGGTCGACCTCGCCACCGGCAAGGTCTCCAAGCTGCCCGTCCGCGCCTCGCTGTCGTTCTTCTCCCCCGGCTGCGGCGAGGGCGAGCAGGCGGTGCTGTCGCAGTTCACCGACGACGCCTCCCGGCGCAACGCCACCCGTCTCGTCACGGTCGACGCCTCCGCCGGGCGCGCGACCACGCCGCGCCAGCTGCCCGGCCAGGTCACGTCCGCGATCCCGTACGGCGGCGGCGAGGTCGTCGCCGCCGCCGGCCGGGACCTGGTCCGGATCGGCAAGGACGGCGTCCGCCGCCGGATCGCCACCGCCGAGCAGACCCCGTTCGAGATCACGAAGGACGCGGCCGGCGGCATCACGTTCCTGGACCGGCCCGCCCGGCAGCGCAAGGGCGTCAAGCCGGTCGGCCAGGTCAAGCACGTGGACGCCACCGCGGTCCGCGCCGCCGGCACCCGTACCGGCAAGGCCGCCGGCAACGCCGCGGCCGACGCGACCGGCACCGCCCGCGTGGTCGCCACCGGCGAGTTCACCGGCCTCGACGTGGCCGGCTCCGCCTCCGGCGAGGTGTACGTCACCGGCGCCGCACGCACCGCGGGCCGCCTCCCGGCGCACGTGCACAACCCCGGCGGCCTCGCCAAGGGCGCGCTGCTGAGCACCCGCGGCCAGGCGGCCGTCACCTCCCGCTGGGCGCACGGTCCCGGCAACACGCCGGTCGACCCGAGCCAGGCGGTCACCGAGCGCACGGTGGTCACCGGCGTGAAGGTGCTCGGCACCGGCCGCGCCGTCCAGCTCGAGGCCACCCCGGGCAGCGAGCCGGTGGCTCCCGCCAGGGTGGCGGACGGCGGCGCCCCGTCGCCCGCGCTGACCCCGGTCAAGGCCACGCCCGTACGCTCCGCCGCCCCCAAGGGTGCGGCCGGCGTCCAGGCCGCCGACCCGAACAACCCGGTCGAGGCCGAGCGTACCTGCGCCGTGCCGCGCGGCGACCTGCGCAAGCAGGCCTTCCAGCCCACGCCCCGCCAGGTGGAGTGGGCCGCGGACCAGGCCGTCATCAACGCCCTGAACCCGCTCGTCTACCGGGCCCCCAACTGGAAGGGCACCGGCATGGCGGGCTACAACCCGCAGTCGCTCTTCCCGCTGCGCGTCCTGAGCGGCGACCCGAACGGGTACGTCGACAAGGCCGACAACTGGCACATCCCCGCCGCGATCATGCTGGGCGTCACCGCCCAGGAGTCGAACATGTGGCAGGCGAGCCGCACCGTCGTGCCCGGCGCGACCGGCAACCCGCTGATTGGCAACTACTACGGCATCGAGTACGCGCCCAACGGCTCGCAGGGTGACCCGTGGGCGATCAACTGGTCCAAGGCGGACTGCGGCTACGGCATCACGCAGATCACCGACGGCATGCGCCTGCCGGGCCACGACCAGCCCACGATGAGCACCACGCAGCAGGAGGCCGCGGCGCTCGACTACGTGGCCAACATCGCGGCCGGCGCGGACAAGCTGGCGGAGAAGTGGAACCAGACCCGCGACGCCGGCCTGGTCTTCGACAACGGCCAGCCGAAGTACGTCGAGAGCTGGTACTTCGCCCTGTGGTCGTACAACACCGGCTTCCACCCGCAGTCGGAGGCCCCGGCCAACGGCGGCCAGTGGGGTCTGGGCTGGACCAACAACCCGGCCGACCCGCTGTGGAAGGCCAACCGGATGCCGTTCCTGGAGTCGCCCACCGGCACCGACGACTACTCCCACGCCTCGCACCCGCAGGACTGGCCGTACCAGGAGAAGGTGCTCGGCTGGGCGGCCCGCCCGCCGGCCGCGCTCTTCAAGCCCGGTGTCATGGCCGCCGGCTACAAGGGCGCCTGGTGGAACGCCGTCGCCTACCGCACCGGTGGCATCAAGACCCCCGAGGGCGCGTTCTGCACCGCCGACAACCAGTGCGACTGGACCAAGATCGGTCCCAATGACAAGAACGAGCCCGGTCTGGGCGCCTGCAACCGCGCCGACCTGTACTGCTGGTGGCACCAGTCGAAGGTGGTCGACGACTGCGACAAGGGCCACTGCGGCGTGGCGATCCACCGCTTCGACACGACCTACCCCGAGCAGCCGGACGAGAACTCGTACCCGCCCCGCTGCCCCAACATCACCTCGCAGGGGGTGGGCGGCACCGGCCTCCCGTCCAACGCACTGATCGTCGACGACGTCCCCAACGGCGTCCGGCCGGCGGGCTCCGACGCGCGCGGCTGCGGCGCGGTCGCCTCGGCGGGCACGTTCACGTTCGACTTCACCCTGTGGAACGGCACGTACCCGAGCAAGATCGACATGCACCAGATCGGTGCCGGATACGGCAACCACTTCTGGTTCTCGCACACCCGTGACACGGCCGGCACCAACGGCGCCCGCATGCTGACCACCGGCACCTGGACGCTCGGCCAGAACATCCCCGGCAGCGGCTGGGCCCGCGTCCTGGTCCACATGCCCGACCACGGCGCGCACACCCGCCAGGCGCGGTACGTCGTCCACGGCACGGACTCGACCAGCCCGGTCCGCGTGACCCCGCAGCGCACCCAGGAGAACCGCTGGGTCGACCTCGGTTCCTTCCACTTCACCGGCACCCCCAAGGTGTCGCTGAGCACGCACGCCGACGGCGGCAACGGCAACGAGGACGTCGCCTGGGACGCGGTGGCCTTCCAGCCGCTGCCCGGCAAGCCGAAGCACCAGATCGTCGCGATGGGCGACTCGTTCTCCTCGGGTGAGGGCGCGTCCGTGTCCGGCGGCTCGGACTACTACCGCGAGACCAACTTCATGGACCCCGCGGACAAGTCCACCCGCGACGCGTGCCACCGCTCGAAGAAGGCGTGGTCGCGCCAGGCCACCCTCCCGGGCATGAGCTCCTCGATCGGCACGATGGCCGATGCCTACGACACCTCGATGGACTTCCACCTGATCGCCTGCTCGGGTGCGCGCACCTACCAGGTGCTGGGCGCGGCCGACGGCGGCGGCAGGCAGGGTTACGGCGAGGTCGCCCAGCTCGACGCGGGCTACCTCGACCAGAACACGAACCTGGTGACCATCTCGATCGGCGGCAACGACACCCGGTTCACCGACGTCTTCATCGAGTGCCTCGCCTTCGCGATCGAGTGCTACAACTCGCGCATCAAGGAGGTCGACGCCATGGGCAACCAGTTGCCGAACGACACCGCCATGCTCGGCGACTACCTTCCGGACCGCATGAAGAACGTCGTCCGGCCCGCCATCGTCAAGGTGCTCAAGTCCATCCAGGCCAAGGCTCCCAATGCGCGGATCATCCTCATGGGCTACCCGCCCCTGCTGGAGAACGGCGCCTACTGCATCCCCGGCATCCAGCCGAACGAGGCCATGTGGCTCAACACAGTCGGCGACGACCTGCTGAAGGAGATGGGGAACGCCGTCAACGACGCCCGGAACTTCGGCGTCAACGCCTGGTTCTCCAACCCCAAGGACGAGTTCGCGGGCAAGGCGATCTGCGGCAACCCCGAGTCCGTGCACGGCATCGTGATGGACGTCGTGGAGAGTGACGACCAGGCGATCAGCGACGGCTCGCTCAACGGCCGGATCGGCAACTCCGCCCAGTCGTTCCACCCGAAGATCGCCGGTGCGCGCCTGTACGCCGACTCGCTGGAGCAGACGCTCCGCGACGACCTGCGCTACTGACCCCGCACCACCCCACCCGGCCCGCGTGACGGGCCCCGACCTCAGCCCTGGTCGAGCACGGCGATCCCGTCGAGCTCGACCAGGGCCTCTTCGTCCCACAACCGGGTCGTGCCGATCACCGCCATGGCCGGATAGTCGCGCCCCGCCAACCGGCGCCAGATGCGCCCCAGTTCGGGGGCGCAGGCCCGGTAGTCGGCCACGTCGACGGCGTACACGGTGACCCGGGCCAGCCGGTCGGGCGTACCGCCGGCCGCCTTCAGGGCGGCGAGCAGGTTGGCCAGCGCCGTCTCGAACTGCTCCGGCAGCGTGTCACCCACGACCCGGCCCGCACCGTCCAGGGCGGTCTGGCCGGCGAGCATCACGAGTCGGGAGCCGGTGGCGACCACGGCGTGCGAGAAGCCGGTGGGCGGGGACAGTTCGGCGGGGTTCACGCGCTCCAGGCTCATCGGGCGTCCCCGGCCTTCCGCTTCCGTACGGGCACGGTGGTCATCGGTACAGCTCCTTGGCGATGATGGTCCGCTGGACCTCGCTGGCGCCCTCGTAGATACGGGGTGCGCGCACCTCCCGGTAGAGGTGTTCGAGCAGGTGGCCGCGTTCGAGGGCGCGGGCGCCGTGCAGTTGGACGGCGTGGTCGACGACGTACTGGGCGGTCTCGGTGGCCATCAGCTTGGCCATGGCCGCCCGCCTCGGCACGTCCGGGTCCCCGCTGTCGTACGCGCCGGCCGCCGCGTACACCAGCAGCCGGGCGGCCTCGGTGCGGGTGGCCATCTCGGCGACCCGGTGGGAGACGGCCTGGAGGTCGGCGAGCACGCCGCCGAAGGCGGACCGCCCGGCGGTGTGGACGAGGGTGGCGTCGAGGGCGGCCTGGGCCATGCCCACGGCGAAGGCGCCGACGCTGGGCCGGAAGAGGTTGAGGGTCTCCATGGCGACGCGGAAGCCGCCGCCGGGCGCGCCGAGCCGGTCCTCGGCGGTGACGGGGACCCCGTCGAAGGCGAGGGAGCCGATCGGGTGCGGGGAGAGCATGTCCAGCGGGCGCCCGGTGAGCCCCGACCGGTCGGCGGGGACGAGGAAGGCGGTGACCCCGCGGGCCCCGCCGTCCTCACCCGTCCGGGCGAAGACGGTGTAGAAGTCCGCCTCGGGGGCGTTGGAGATCCAGGTCTTCTCGCCGGTCAGCCGCCACCCGGAGCCGTCCGGCTCGGCGCGCAGGGTCAGGGCGGCGGCGTCGGAACCGGCCGCCGGCTCGCTGAGCGCGAAGGCGGCCACGGCGCGTCCGGCCCGTACCTCGGGCAGCCAGCGGTCACGCTGTGAGGGCGTGCCGGAGCGCAGCACGGGGTGGCCGCCGAGCCCCTGCAGGGCGAGGGCCGTCTCGGCCTCGGTGCACGCGTGGGCGAGGGATTCCCGCAGGAGGCACAGGTCGAGCGCGCCGGAGGTGAACACCCTGTCGAGGAGGCCGAGTTCACCGAGGGCGGCGAGCAGGGGGCGGTTGACGCGGCCGGGTTCGCCCTTGTCGGCGAGCGGGCGCAGCCGGTCGGCGGCCAGGGTCCGCAGCCGGGCGCACCACTGCTGCTGGTCGGGGTCGAGCGCGAAACCGGGCACGGGCGGCCTCATTTCCGTCGCGACGGGGGCGTCGCGGTCAGTCGCGTTCGGTCAGTTCTGTCGCGTCGGTCAGTTCTATCGCGTTCGGTTGACTGTCGTCACCATCACGATACGCTCGTGGGGCGACCGCACGGCACCCGGCACCACCCCTTTTTCCGGACCACCACCCCTCCCTCCGGACACCCGCAAGGGGGCGATCCCGCCTTGGATCTCCTGCCATCCGCCCACGCCGACACCTTCGCGCGCGACCACCTGCCGCCGCCGGGCCAGTGGCCCCGACTGCTGTTCGAGCTGCCCGAGCTCGCCTATCCGGACCGGCTGAACTGCGGGGCCGAGCTGCTGGACGCCACCGTCGCCCGGCTGGGCCCGGACCGCCCGGCCTTCCGGACGGCGGACGGGGCGGTGTGGTCGTACGGGGAGCTGAGCGACCGGGTCGACCGGATCGCGCACGTCCTCACCGGCCGCCTGGGCGTCGTACCCGGCAACCGGGTGCTGCTGCGCGGGCCGACCGGTCCGTGGTTGGCGGCCTGCTGGCTGGCCGTGACGAAGGCCGGGGCGGTGGCCGTCACCGTGCTGGCGCAGCAGCGGTCGGCGGAACTGGCGACCGTGTGCGCCATGGCGCGGGTGACGCACGCCCTGTGCCACGTCGACGCGCTGGACGACCTGGTGAAGGCCGAGGTGCCGGAGCTGCGGATCACCCCGTACGGCGGGGAGGCGCCCGACGACCTGCTCGGCCTGGTCGCCGGGGCCGGGCCCGAGCCGTTCACGGCGGTGGACACCGCGGCCGACGACGTGGCGCTGATCGCGTTCACCTCCGGCACCACGGGGCGGCCCAAGGGCTGCATGCACTTCCACCGGGACGTGCTCGCGATCGCGGACACCTTCGGGCGGCACGTGCTGCGGGCGGAGCCGGACGACGTGTTCGCGGGCAGTCCCCCGCTGGGCTTCACCTTCGGGCTGGGCGGGCTGGTGGTCTTCCCGCTGCGGGTGGGCGCCTCCGCGCTGCTGCTGGAGCAGGCCGGGCCCCGGCAGCTGCTGCCGGCGCTGGCCGCGCACCGGGTGTCGGTGCTGTTCACGGCCCCGACCGCGTACCGGGCGATGCTGGACGAGCTGGCGGCCCCGGTCGCGGCCGGGGGGACAGCCGGGGTGACGGCCGCGGGGCCGGCGTACGACCTGGGCGCGCTGCGCCGCTGCGTGTCCGCGGGCGAGAACCTGCCGGCGGCCACCTGGGAGGCCTGGCGGGCGGCCACCGGGCTGCGGATCATCAACGGCATCGGGGCGACCGAGCTGCTGCACATCTTCATCTCGGCCGCGGACGACGACATCCGACCGGGGACCACCGGCCGCCCGGTGCCCGGCTGGCAGGCGCGGGTGGTGGACCCGGCGGGGCGGCCGGTGCCGGACGGGGCGCCCGGACTGCTGGCGGTGCGCGGGCCGGTGGGCTGCCGGTACCTGGCCGATCCACGGCAGCGGGAGTACGTCCGGGACGGCTGGAACGTCACCGGGGACACGTACGTGCGCGAGCCGGACGGGTACTTCCGCTACGTGGCCCGCGCCGACGACATGATCATCTCCGCCGGGTACAACATCGCCGGGCCGGAGGTGGAGGACGCCCTGCTGAGGCACCCGGACGTGCTCGAGGCCGCGGTGGTGGGCCGACCGGACGACCGCCGCGGCCAGGTCGTGGTGGCGTACACGGTGCTGCGGGACGGGTCGCCGGTCACGGAGGAGGACCTGAAGGCCTTCATGAAGGCGGAGCTGGCCCCGCACAAGTGCCCGCGGGTGTTCGTCCTCTCCCCTGCGCTGCCGCGTACGGCGACGGGCAAACTGCAGCGGTTCCGGCTGCGCGATCTAGAGTGAACCCGTGGCCGAGCAGCACACCCCGCGATCCCTGATCGTCACCTTCTACGGCGCCTACGGGCGGTCGGCACCGGGCCCTGTCCCGGTGGCCTCGCTGATCCGCCTGCTGGGCGCCGTCGGGGTCGACGCGCCGTCCGTACGGTCGTCCGTGTCCCGCCTCAAACGCCGCGGGTTCCTGGTCGCCGACCGGACGGCGGAGGGCGCGGCGGCGTACGGCCTGTCGACGGAGGCCCGCGAGCTCCTCGAGGACGGCGACCGGCGCATCTACGGCTACCGCGACGCGGTGGCGGGGGGCGTGGACGCGGCGGGCGTGCCCGGCGAAGAGGCCGGCCCGGCCCCGGGCGAGGTGGGCGAGGCGGGCTGGGTGCTCGCCGTGTTCTCCGTACCGGAGCAGGAGCGGCACAAGCGGCACCTGCTGCGCTCGCGGCTGGCCCGGCTCGGCTTCGGGACGGCGGCGCCGGGCGTGTGGATCGCCCCGGCCCGGCTGTACGACGAGGCCCGGCACACGCTGGAGCGGCTGCAGCTGCGGCCGTACGTGGAGCTCTTCCGCGGCGAGCACCTCGGGTTCGCGCCCACCGTCGAGGCGGTGGGCCGGTGGTGGGACCTGACGGCCATCGCCAAGCAGCACGAGGAGTTCCTGGACCGCCACGAGCCGGTGCTGCGCGGCTGGCAGTCGGGGCGCGAGCCGGCCCCGCAGGAGGCCTACCACGACTACCTGCTGGCGCTGGACTCCTGGCGCCGGCTGCCGTACGCCGACCCGGGCCTGCCGACCGCCCTGCTGCCCTCCGACTGGCCGGGCGACCGCTCGGCCGCCGTCTTCGCCGAACTGCACGCCCGCCTCCACACCGCGGGCGCCGCGTACGCGCGGCTGTAGGGTCCGTCCCGTCGTGGCAGCCCGGAAAATGCCGTGCGCCGACAGCCGGCGGACCGGCCATACTCGGGCATGACATGGACTTTCGGTGAGGACCTGGCGGCCTTCACGGCTGCCGCCGGCGCCACGGTGGAGGCCCGGCCCGTCGAGAACACGCTGATGCTGAGTTGTGTGGACGCGCTCCGGCGGCGCGGGCCGAACGCCTTCGGGGCGGAGGCGCCGCTCTACGGCTGGTGGACGGCGGCCGACGGAGCCGTCACCGCGGCCGCGCTGTGCACCCGCCCGCGCCCGATGCTCCTCACCGCGCTGCCGGCCGCGTCCGTGCGGCCGCTGGCCGCGGCCCTGGCGGCCGAGCCCCGGCTGGCGGGCGTCACCGGGTTCAACGCCGAACGCTCCGATGCCGAGGCGCTCGCCGGCGCCCGGGGCCGCCCGTCGCGGGTGACCGAGGAGCAGCGGCTCTACCGCCTCGCCGGGCTCGTGCCGCCGGACCCGGCCCCGGCCGGTGTGCCGCGGATCGCCGGTGAGGCGGACGTTCCGCTGGTGCTGGACTGGGTGAACGCCTTCGTGGCGGAGCTGGAGGATCTGGCCCCGGCCGACGAGGGCTGGGTCCGCGACCGGATCGGGTACGGCGGGGTGGTGCTGTGGGAGCACGACGGGACCCCCGTCTCCCTGGCCTGCCGGACCCGACCGCTGGGCGGGGCCAGCAGGGTCGGCCCCGTGTACACCCCGCCGGAGCACCGCGGCCGCGGCTACGCCGCCGGGGCCACCGCCGAGGCCTCCCGGCTCGCCGGGACGCCCGAGGTACTGCTGTTCACCGACCTCGCCAATCCGACGAGCAACGGCATCTACCGGCGGATCGGCTACGTGCCCGTGACGGATCGGGTCGTGGTCACGATCTGAAGGTCAGGACGAAGCGCACCAGTTCCACCACGGCTCCCGCGGAAGCCAGCAGGTCCATCACACGGGCGGCCCGCCGCGCGGCCGCCTTCCAGTCGACTCGTTTGTCATCCATGCATTCGAGCCTGGGCGTGTAAACGGGAGCGGTGACGGCCGCGGACGACTGCTTCCGTCCGCAGACGAATCCGTACGCTCGCCAACGGGCTCCTACCTGCCGGTTTACGATCCTTTACATGGCAGAGACGGACAACCCCGTTGCGCAGCTCGCCCAGTTGCTCCGCACGATGCGCCTCGAAGCGGGCGACCCGAGCACCCGCGACATCGCCCGGCGCACGGGTGGGGCGATCAGCCACACGGCCGTGCACCAGCTCCTCGCCGGCAGGCGCGCCGGCCGCTGGGGCCCGGTCGAGGTGGTGGTCGAAGCCCTCGGCGGCGACCTCGACGACGCCCGGCGCGTGTGGAAGGCGGGGCGTGCGTACGAACTCGCGGAGGAACGGACGGTCAAGGAAGACGCCCCTCCTCACGCCGCGGCCCCGCCCTCGCCACGGCACTACCTGCCGGCGAACGACTGGGACCTCATCTACGTGCGGGAGATGGCCGCCTACGAGGTCGCGCGGCACCTCCACGCATCGGGCCGCACCCAGGAGGCCCTCGACCTGTGCGTCCGTGAGTCGCGCGCCTCCGCGCCGCACCGGGTCACCGACCTCGACGTGTTCAGGGTGCGTCTGCTCACCGCGCTGAACAAGTGGGCCGAGGTGGAGGAGGTGTACGAGCGGGTGAAGTCGTGCGAAGCGAACCACGCCCACGTCGCGCACTTCTTCTCCGATCTGTGCGCGGAGTACGAGGACTTGGCCGCTGCTGCCGCGTTCGCCCGGCGGGCCACGCAGCTCGACCCGGAGAACGCCTTCTACCACTGGTCCCTGGCGTTGATCCTCACGGACCTGAACCAGCGCGACGCCGCACTGCGGCACTTCCGGCGCGCGAATGCCGCCGCCCCACGCTCCAGCACGTACGCCTACTGCCTGATGGAGGTCCTGATCCAGGAAGGCCGGTACGCAGAGGCGGCGTCGGTCGGGGCGAACGTTCCGGAACCTGTGGGGAGGGACGCCGACCACTGGCAGGTGCAGCGGTGCCACGCCCAGGCGCTGGCGCTCCTCGGGAGGCTGTCCGAAGCCGCTGAGCTCCTGCGTCCCGAGGCGGAGGCGGGCAACACGTTCTGCGTGCTGGAGCGGGCCCGGATCCTGGAGCACGCCGGGGACGTCGACGGCGCCCTCGAGCAGCTGCGCAAGGAGACGAAGTCCAAGGACGCGAAGCAGCGCTACGGCGTGGAGGCCCTGAGGATCCTGCGCAGAGCGGGCCGTGGGGACGAGGCGGCGGCGCTACTCGAAGCGATCACCGGTTCACTGAACGACCCGGAGGCGTGGGACGACTACGCGGCGCCTACCCGGCCGGCAGGGTGAGGCGGGGTTTCGGGGCGTCGGTGCGGCCGGTCGGTGGGGTGCGGCTGCCGGCGCGGTAGGGGGCGGGCCAGGGGGCCGCGGGGCCGGTATAGCCCTGGTCCGCGGCGGCGTGCAGGGTCCAGTGGGGGTCGTACAGGTGCGGGCGGGCCAGCGCGCACAGGTCGGCCCGGCCCGCCAGCAGCAGGGAGTTGACGTCGTCCCAGGAGGAGATGGCGCCGACGGCGATGACGGGGACGCCCAGCTCGTTGCGGATCCGGTCGGCGTACGGGGTCTGGTACGAGCGGCCGTACTCGGGGCGCTCGTCGGAGACGACCTGGCCGGTGGAGACGTCGACGGCGTCGACGCCGTGCTCGGCGAAGGCGCGGGCGATCGCGACGGCGTCCTCGGCGGTGGTGCCGCCGGCGGCCCAGTCGGTGGCGGAGATGCGGACCGTCATGGGGCGGTCGGCCGGCCAGGCCTCGCGGACGGCGTCGAAGACCTCCAGCGGGAAGCGCAGGCGGTCGGCCAGGCTCCCGCCGTAGTGGTCGGTGCGGTGGTTGGTGAGCGGCGAGAGGAAGCCGGAGAGCAGGTAGCCGTGGGCGCAGTGGAGTTCGAGGAGGTCGAAGCCGCAGGCTGCGGCCCGGGTGGCGGCTTCGGCGAACTGGTCGCGGATCAGGTCCAGTTCGGCCGGGGTGAGGGCGTGCGGGACCTGGCTGACGCCGGGGAGGTACGGGAGCGGCGAGGCGGCGGCGAGGGGCCAGTTGCCGGATTCCAGGGGCTGGTCCATGCCCTCCCACATGCGGCGGGTGGAGCCCTTGCGGCCGGAGTGGCCGAGTTGGACGCCGAGGGCGGCGCCGGGCGCCTGGGCGTGCACGAAGTCGGTGATCCGCGTCCATGCCGCGGCCTGGTCCGCCGTGTACAGGCCGGCACAGCCGGGGGTGATGCGGCCCTCGGGGCTGACGCAGACCATCTCGGTCATGACCAGTCCGGCGCCGCCGAGGGCGCGGGAGCCCAGGTGGACGAGGTGGAAGTCGCCGGGGACGCCGTCGGTGGCGGAGTACGTGTCCATCGGGGAGACCACGACCCGGTTGCGCAGGGTCAGTCCGCGCAGCCGGAGGGGGGTGAACATCGGCGGGGTGTCGGGCGGGCAGCCGAAGTCCTGTTCGACGGTGCCGGTGAAGCGGGCGTCGCGGAGCCGCAGGTTGCCGTGGGTGACGCGGCGGCTGCGGGTGAGGAGGTTGAAGGCGAACTGCCGCGGCGGCTGGTCCACGTACCCGGCGAGCTCCTCGAACCAGCGCAGGCTGGCGGCCGCGGCCCGCTGGGTGGACTCGACGACGGGCTTGCGTTCCGCCTCGTACGCGGCCAGGGCGGCCGGCAGGTCCCCGGGGTGCTCCTCGACGCAGGCGGCCAGGGCGAGGGCGTCCTCGACGGCGAGCTTGGTGCCGGAGCCGATCGAGAAGTGCGCGGTGTGCGCGGCGTCGCCGAGCAGCACGGTGTTGCCGTGCGACCAGTGCGCGTTGACGACGGTGCGGAAGGCGGTCCAGGCGGACTTGTTGCCGCGCAGCGGGCGGCCGCGCAGGGCCTCGCTGAAGAGCTTGGCGCAGCGGGCGGCGGACTCGGCCTCGTCGCACAGGTCGAAGCCGGCGGCCCGCCACACCTCCTCGCGCATCTCCACGATCACGGTGGAGGAGTCGGACGCGTACGGGTAGGCGTGCAGTTGCATCACGCCGTGCTCGGTCTCGGCGACCTCGAAGCGGAAGGCGTCGAAGGCGAAGTCGGCGGCCAGCCAGATGTAGCGGCAGCGGTGGCCGGTGATCCGGGGGCCGAAGGAGTCGGCGTGTGCCTCGCGGGTACGGCTGTGGACGCCGTCGGCGGCGATGACGAGGTCGTACGCCGCGGCCAGCTCGGCGGCCGGCGGTGCTTCGCGCTCGGTGTGCAGGACCACGCCGAGGCCGGCGCAGCGTTCGTGGAGGATGCGCAGCAGGGCGCGCCGGCCGAGGGCGGCGAAGCCGTGGCCCCCGGAGGTCAGGATCCGGCCGCGGTGGACGACGTCGATGTCGTCCCAGCGGACGAACTCCCGTTCCAGCGCCCGGTAGACCTCCGGGTCGGCGTGCTCGATGCCGCCGAGGGTCTCGTCGGAGAGCACCACGCCGAAGCCGAAGGTGTCGTCCGGGGTGTTGCGCTCCCAGACCTCGATGCGGCGGTCCGGCCCCAGCCGCTTGAGCAGGGCGGCCGCGTAGAGGCCGCCCGGTCCGCCGCCGATGACCGCGATGCGCATCCGGGCCTCACTTCCCCCGCCACGCGGGCGGCCGTTTGCCGGTGAAGGCCGCGTGGAACTCCGCGTAGTCCTGGCCGTTCATCAGCAGTGCCTGGGTGTTGGCGTCCAGTTCGACGGAGGCGGCCAGCGGCATGTCGAGTTCGGCCGTCAGCAGCGCCTTGGTCTGGGCGTACGCGAGTGCGGGGCCGGCCGCGAGGTGGGCGGCCAGCTCGGCGGCCCGGACGTCGGCCTTGCCCTCGTCGGTGAGTTCGCTCAGCAGACCGATCCGTTCGGCCTCGGGGGCCCGGACCGGTTCGCCCAGCATGAGCAGGCGGGTGGCGTGGCCGAGGCCGACGACCCGGGGCAGCAGGTACGCCGCCCCCATGTCCCCGCCGGAGAGGCCGACCCGGGTGAAGAGGAACGCGAAGCGGGCGGTGGGGTCGGCGATGCGGAAGTCGGCGGCGAGGGCCAGCACCGCGCCGGCTCCCGCGGCCACCCCGTGCACGGCGGCGATCACCGGGAAGGGGCATTCCCGGATCGCCCGCACGACCTGGCCGGTCATCCGGTTGAAGTCGAGGAGCTGGTCGGTGTCCATGGCGAGGGTGGCGCCGATGATCTCGTCGACGTCGCCGCCGGAGCAGAAGCCGCGCCCCTCGCCGCCCAGCACGAGGGCGCGGACCGCGCGCTCCCGGGACAGTTCGGCGAGGAGGTCGCGCAGGTCGGCGTAGGCGCCGAAGGTGAGCGCGTTCAGCTTCTCGGGGCGGTCGAGGGTGACCGTGGCGACACCGTCCTGCCGGGTCACCCGCAGGTGACGCCAGCGGTCGGTACGGGCTGCGGAACCGGTGAAGGGGCTCACGGCAACGAACGTATCACCATCTCGTGACGTACGTCAGCTAAGCGCGATAGCCCCTTCGCGGACGCCTCGGGCCCGGTCCATCCCGGCCGCCGACTCCTTGGCGGAGCCGGGTGGGCCGTGTGGTGTGTGGGGGAGCCGCTTGACTGCCCGTGGCAGGCTGGTCCGGAGGCAGGCCCGGGCCTGGGGTGGCCGAAGGCCAGGGCCGAAGGCCCCGAAGCCCCAGGGGTGGGCCTGCCGCAGGGCCTGCAGGCCATGGGCAGTCAAGCGGCGAGGGGACCCACACACCACACGGCCCACCCCTCGAAGCGAGCCCGCCCCGACCCCCGAGCCCCGAAGGGACGAGCTGCCGCGTCCCGCTCCACCGCCCCCGTCCGCATGACTATGCGGCGCGGTCCCCCGCCATGGTGGCGACCAGTACGGCCTTGATGGTGTGCAGCCGGTTCTCCGCCTCGTCGAAGACCACCGAGTGGGCCGACTCGAACACCTCGTCCGTGACCTCGAGCGACTCCAGCCCGTACCGCTCGTGGACGTCGCGGCCGACCTCGGTGCCCAGGTCGTGGAAGGCCGGCAGGCAGTGCAGGAACTTCACGTCCGGGTTGCCGGTGGCCCGCAGGACGTCCATGGTCACGGCGTACGGCGCGAGCGCCTTGATCCGCTCGCCCCACACGTCCTTGGGCTCACCCATGGACACCCACACGTCCGTGGCCACGAAGTCCGCGCCCGCGACGCCCTCGGCCACGTCCTCGGTGAGCGTGATCCGGGCGCCGCTGGCCGCGGCGGCCGCCTCCGCCAGCGCGACGACCTGCTCGGCGGGCCAGTACGCGCGCGGGGCGACGATCCGGACGTCCATGCCCAGCAGTGCGCCGGTGACGAGGTAGGAGTTGCCCATGTTGAAGCGGGCGTCGCCGAGGTAGGCGAAGGCGACCGTCTCCAGCGGCTTGTCGGTGTGCTCGGTCATCGTGAGCACGTCGGCCAGCATCTGCGTGGGGTGCCAGTCGTCGGTCAGGCCGTTGAAGACCGGCACGCCGGCGTACGCGGCCAGTTGCTCGACGTCGTCCTGGCTGTCGCCGCGGTACTCGATGCCGTCGAACATCCGGCCCAGCACGCGCGCCGTGTCGCGCACGGACTCCTTGTGGCCCATCTGGGAGCTGGCGGGGTCGAGGTAGGTGGTGCGGGCGCCCTGGTCGGCGGCGGCGACCTCGAACGCGCAGCGGGTGCGGGTGGAGGTCTTCTCGAAGATCAGCGCGATGTTCCTGCCCCGCAGCCGCTGGACCTCGACGCCCGCGCGCTTGGCGGCCTTGAGCTCGGCGGCCAGCTCGACCAGGCCTCGGAACTCCGCGGCGGTGAAGTCGAGCTCCTTCAGGAAGCTCCGGCCAACGAGGTCGGTCGCCATGGGGGACTCCTACGGGTTCGGGGATGCGGAAGGGGACAGGGAAGGCTGGAATTCTATACGAACATCCGTATCTCTATACGGCCAGGCGTCGTGATGCGGGCCACATCACCGCGACCGGCCCGTCGCACCCCCGGGAGCACGCCGGGCAGCGGCCGCCCCCTGTCCCCCTCCGCGCCCGCCCGGCTAGGCGACCGGGTCCCGCTCGACCGGGCAACTCATGCAGCGCGGGCCGCCCCGGCCCCGGCCCAGCTCGCTCCCGGGGATCTCGATCACCTCGATGCCCTCCTTGCGCAGGTGGGTGTTGGTGGTGACGTTCCGCTCGTAGGCCACCACCACGCCCGGCTCGACGGCCAGCACGTTGCACCCGTCGTCCCACTGCTCGCGCTCCGCCGAGTGCACGTCCTGGCGCGCCGTCAGCACCCGGATCCCGTCCAGCCCGAGCGCCGCCGCGATGGCCCGGTGCATGTGCTCCGGCGGGTGGTCGGTCACCTTCAGTTCGCTCTCGGCGGCACCCGGCTCGATGGTGTACGAGCGGAGCATCCCCAGGCCCGCGTACTGAGTGAACGTATCTCCGTCCACCATCGTCATCACCGTGTCCAGGTGCATGAACGCCCGGGACTTGGGCATGTCGAGCGCCACGATCGTGCGGGCCGACCCGGCGGCGAACAGGCCGCGCGCCAGCATCTCCACGGCCTGCGGGGTGGTGCGCTCGCTCATGCCGATCAGCACCGCGCCGTTGCCGATGACGAGGACGTCACCGCCCTCGATGGTGGAGGGGTAGTCGGCCTGCCCCTGGGACCAGTAGTGGAAGGCGCCGGAGGCCGTGAAGAGGGGATGGTGCTTGTAGATCGCCTCGAAGTGCACGGTCTCGCGCTGCCGCGCGGGCCAGCGCATCGCGTTGATGGACACCCCGTCGTAGATCCACGCGGAGGTGTCGCGGGTGAAGAGGTGGTTGGGCAGCGGCCCGAGCAGGAAGCCGTCGAGGTCGAGGGCGTGGAAGCGGACCGACACCGGCTCGCCGTGCCGCTCCAGGTACTCGCGCTTGGTCATCCCGCCGACCAGCGCCTCGGCCAGCTCCGCGTCGGGAAGTTCGTCGAAGGCGGCCCGCAGGTGGTCGGTGGCCAGCGGGCCGAACTCCTTCTCGTCGAAGACCCGGTCCAGCACCAGGTGCCGGGCCTCCGGTACGGACAGCACCTCGCACAGCAGGTCGCCGAAGAGGTGCACCTCCACGCCACGGTCGCGCAGCACGTCGGCGAACCCGTCGTGCTCCTGGCGGGCCCGCCGCACCCAGAGCACGTCGTCGAAGAGGAGCGCGTCCTTGTTGGTCGGGGTGAGCCGCTTCAGTTCCAGGTCCGGCCGGTGGAGGATGACGCGGCGCAGCCGCCCGGTCTCGGAGTCGACATGGAATCCCATGCCTACACGGTCGCAGACCGGGCGGCCTTTTGGCCGCGTGTCGGCCCAAGGCGGATGGGGCCGCCGGGACCTCCCGGGCCCTAGGGGGTCCGGCCTCAGCGCACGCCCAGGGCCGCGCCGGGGTCGCCCTGCAGGGTCGGCGCGAGGATCCCGAACTTGGGCAGCGCGAGCTCGGGCAGGCCGAAGTGCTGGGCGCCCGGCTCCGCCACGGGGGCACCGAGGACCGCGCCGGGGGTCTTGGCCGCCACGTCCGAGGCGGGCGAGGCCACCTGCGCCACGCCGTCCTTGCCGGTGCCCAGCAGGCTCGGCAGCGGGGAGGAGGCGTCGGTCGTGCCCAGCTCGCCGGCGAGCGGGACCATCGGGAGGACCGGGTTGGGCAGCAGCTCCCCGGTGTGGTGGCGCGGGCCGTCCGGGACGCCGGGGGTGAGCAGGGGCAGGCCGGTCGCGAGGTGGGGGGTCTTCATGCCCAGCGGCACCTCGAGGGCCTCCAGGGGCACGTCCACCGGGACGGCGCCGACGGCCAGCGCGGGCGACACGCCCACCGCCGACGCCACACACGTCACGAGCGCCGCGATGCTTCCGCGCGCGGTCATCTTCATACTGCGTTCCGTTCTTCCAGGATCGCGGACACTCCGCTGCCCTGGAAGAACGAGCCCACCCGCCGATTCCCCGAAAACTTCACCCGTCTGCCGTAACGCGACGGGGTGGTGCGGGGGAACCGGCGGGCGCGCGGGAGCGTCCGGGCCGCGCCTGCGGCAGCGGGAGCCACGGCCCGAACCCGCCCTCGGAACGGTGGGTCGGACCCGCTCGGAACGGTGGGTCGGACCCGCTCAGAGCCGCGGGTCGACCGGCTCCGACTCCAGCGCGAGCACCGCGAACACGGCCTCGTGCACCCGCCACAGCGGCTCCCCCGCCGCCAGCCGGTCCAGCGCCTCCAGCCCGAGCGCGTACTCGCGCAGCGCGAGGGAGCGCTTGTGCCCGAGGAACCGCTCGCGCAGCCGCTCCAGGTTCTCCGGGCGCGTGTACTCGGGACCGTAGATGATCCGCAGGTACTCGCGGCCGCGCACCTTCACGCCGGGCTGGACCAGGCGCCCCTTGGCGTCCCGGGCGTACGCGGCCAGCGGCTTGACGACCATGCCCTCGCCGCCGTCGCCGGTCAGCTCCAGCCACCAGTCGGTGCCGGCCCGTACGGACGCCTCGTCGCCGGTGTCGACGACCAGCCGCCGGGTGGCGCGCACCAGCCCGGTCGGGTCGTGCGCCACCAGCCGGTCCAGCCAGGCCAGCTGGGTGTCGTGCGGGACCTCGGTCGCGAGGCTGCGCCCCGCCGCGGCGAGCAGCTGGAACGGCGCGAACCTGACGCCCGCGAGCCCCTCGGTGCTCCAGCAGTAGCGCCGGTACGCCTCGGTGAACGCGGCCGCGTCGGCGGCCCGCTCCCGCTGCCGGGCGAGCAGCTCCCCGGTCTCCACCCCGCGGGCGGCGGCCGCCTCCAGCGCGGCGAGCGCGCCGGGGAACACCGCCCCCGAGGCCGCGCCGACCGCCGCGTACTGGCTGCGCAGCAGCCCGCCGGCCTTCAGCGACCAGGGCAGCAGCTCGCCGTCGAGCAGCAGCCAGTCCGTGCCGAGCTCGTCCCACAGGCCGGCGCCGCCGATCGCGGCCCGCAGCCGGTCCAGCACCTCCTCGGTGACGGCCGGATCGTCGAAGAACGGCCGGCCGGTACGGGTGTACAGCGAGCCGGTCGGTCCCTCGACCCCGAACCGCTCCCGGGCGACGTCCGCGTCGCGGCACACCAGGGCCACGGCGCGCGAGCCCATGTGCTTCTCCTCGCACACCACCCGCTCGACGCCCTCGGCCCGGTAGTGGGCGAAGGCCTCGGCCGGGTGCTCCAGGTAGCCCTCCACCTTGGAGGTGGCGGTCGGGGCCATGGTCGGCGGCAGGTACGGCACCAGCCGCGGGTCGACCGCGAACCGGCTCATGACCTCCAGCGCGGCCGCCGCGTTCTCCTCGCGGACCGTGACGTTGCCCTGGTGCCGGGTCTCGACCAGCCGGCGCCCGTGCACGTCGGCCAGGTCCAGCGGCCGGCCCTGGTGGCCCCCGGGGGCCTGCGGGACCAGCGGCTTGACGGGCTCGTACCAGACCTTCTCGGCGGGTACGTCGACCAGCTCGCGCTCCGGCCAGCGCAGCGCCGTCATCTTCCCGCCGAAGACGCAACCGGTGTCCAGGCAGACGGTGTTGTTGACCCAGGAGGTGTTCGGCACGGGCGTGTGCCCGTACACCACGACCGCCCGGCCGCGGTACTCCTCGGCCCACGGGTAGCGGACCGGCAGCCCGAACTCGTCGGTCTCCCCGGTGGTGTCGCCGTAGAGGGCGTGCGAGCGGACCCGGCCGGAGGTGCGGCCGTGGTACTTCTCGGGCAGTCCGGCGTGGCAGACCACCAGGTCGCCGCCGTCGAGGACGTAGTGGCTGACGAGCGAGGCGAGGAACTCCCGCACCTCGGCGACGAACGCCTCGTCCTCCCGGCCGAGCTGCTCGGCGGTCTCGGCGAGGCCGTGGGTGAGCTGCACCTTCCGGCCGTTCAGGTACCGGCCGAGCTTGTTCTCGTGGTTGCCGGGCACGCACAGGGCGTTGCCGGACTTCACCATGCCCATGACCCGGCGCAGCACGGCCGGGCTGTCGGGGCCGCGGTCGACGAGGTCGCCGACGAACACGGCGGTGCGTCCCTCGGGGTGGACGCCGTCCTCGTAGCCGAGCCGGGTCAGCAGGGTCTCCAGTTCGGAGGCGCAGCCGTGGACGTCCCCGACGATGTCGAAGGGGCCGGTGAGGTGGCGCAGGTCGTTGAAGCGGCGCTCCAGGACGACCTCGGCCGCGTCGACCTCGGCGACGGAGCGCAGCACGTGCACCTTGCGGAAGCCCTCGCGCTCCAGGCCGCGCAGGGAGCGGCGCAGTTCGCGGCGGTGACGGGTGATGACGTGGCGGGGCATGCCGGCCCGGTCGGGCCGGACGGCGTTGCGGGCCGCGCAGACGTCCTCCGGCAGGTCCAGGACGACGGCGATGGGCAGCACGTCGTGGGCGCGGGCCAGCTGCACGAGCTGGCGCCGTGCCTCGGGCTGGACGTTGGTGGCGTCGACCACCGTCAGCCGGCCGGCGGCCAGGCGCTTGCCGGCGATGTAGTGCAGGACGTCGAAGGCGTCCTTGCTCGCGCTCTGGTCGTTCTCGTCGTCGGCGACCAGGCCCCGGCAGTAGTCGGAGGAGATCACCTCGGTGGGCTTGAAGTGGCGGCGGGCGAAGGTGGACTTGCCCGAGCCGGTGGCGCCGATCAGCACGACGAGGGAGAGGTCGGTCACGGGCAGCGTGCGCCGCTCGGCGGCGGCCGGTGCGGTGGTGGTGTCGGGTGCGGTGGTCATACGGCCTTCTCCTCCTTCGGGGTGGCGGCGGGCGTGGTGGTGGTGCTGGTAGCGCTGGTGGTGGCGCTGGTGGTGTCGGTGACCGGGTGGTCCGTGGCCGTGGTGAGCGAGAACACCGCCATCTGGGTGGGCGGCCCCACCTCCGGGTCGTCGGTGCCGACGGCCTCGAAGGCGACTCCGTACCCGTACCGCTCCGCGACGGACCGGGCCCAGGAGCGGAACTCCTCCCGGGTCCACTCGAAGCGGTGGTCGCCGTGCCGGGCGTGCCCGGCGGGCAGGCTCTCCCACCGCACGTTGTACTCCACGTTCGGGGTGGTCACGAGCACGGTCCGGGGTCGGGCCGCGCCGAAGACGGCGTACTCGAGGGCGGGCAGCCGCGGCAGGTCGAGGTGCTCGATCACCTCGCTGAGCACGGCCGCGTCGTAGCCCGTCAGCCGCTTGTCGGTGTACGTCAGCGAGCCCTGGCGCAGCGTGACGCGCGAGCTCTGGCGCTCGCCCATGCGGTCCAGGCGCAGCCGGCGGGCGGCCACGGTCAGGGCGCGCACGGACACGTCCACGCCCACGATCTCCGTGAACGCCGGGTCCTTCAGCAGCTCCTGGACCAGCTGGCCCTGCCCGCAGCCGAGGTCGAGCACCCGCTGGGCGCCGGCCGTGCGCAGTGCGCCGACGAGGGCGGTGCGGCGCTGCACGGCCAGCGGGACCGGCCTGTCCTCGGTGTCGTGGGTCTCGTCCACGGCGTTGTCGAGCTCCTCGACGACCGTGCCGTCGGCCTCCGCGAGCCGGACCAGTTCGAGCCGCTCCATCGCCTGCCGGGTCAGGCCCCAGCGGCGGGACAGGAACCGGGCGGTGATGAGCGGGTGCTCGGGGTGGTCGGCCAGCCAGCCGTCGCCGGCCCGCAGCAGCTTGTCGACCTCGTCGGGGGCGACCCAGTAGTGCTTGGCGTCGTCGAGCACCGGCAGCAGGACGTAGAGGTGGTTCAGCGCGTCGGCCAGCCGCAGCTCGCCCTCCAGGACGAGCCGTACGTACCGGGAGTCGCCCCACTCGGGGAAACCGGCGTCCAGTGCGACGGGCTCCGCGGCGACCGTGCGCCAGCCGAGCGGCTCGAAGAGGCGGTGCACCAGCTCGGCCCCGCCCCGGGCGGGCAGCACCGGGATCTCGACGCGGAGCTCCCGCGGCTGCTCCGGGAGCTCGGGGCGGGCCGGGCAGCGGCCCTTGAGCGCGCTGGAGAACACCCCGCCGAGCGCGACGGCGAGCAGCGAGGATGCGGCGTACGGGCGGTCGTTGACGTACTGCGCGAGGGCCGCGTCCGGCGCGCCGCCCCGGCCCTTGCCCCGGCCCCGTCGCACCAGCGCCACGGGGTCCACGTCCAGCAGCAGCGCGGCCGTGCAGCGCTCCGCGCCCGCCTCGGGATAGAAGACGTGCGCGTTGCCGTGCGCCGTCCGGAAGACCTGGGCCTTGTCCGGATGCTTGTGGAGCAGGAAGCCGAGGTCGGTCGCGGGGCGGTCGTGGGTACCGGTGGTGGTGATGGTCAGGAACACCTGTCCGAGTATTCCCGCGCCCCGACCCCCTGACCACGCATTTTCCGTGTCGGTCCGCCCGGCCGCAGGCACGGCGGGGCGGCGTCGGAGCGCGGGGCGGGCGGTCAGGACGTCAGGCGGGGGGCCAGGGCGGCGACGTCCTTCGGGGTGACGCGGCAGCAGCCGCCGATGAGGCGGGCCCCCGCGCGGCGCCAGGAGGGCACCGGCCAGGGGGCGGGCGCGGCGGGGGCGTGCCAGACGCCGGTGGCGCCGTCCCACACGGAACCGTCGTTGGGGTAGGCGACCACCGGCTTGCCGGTGGCGTCGGCGGCCGTCCGCACGGCGTCGGCCACCTCGGCCGGGTCGCAGCAGTTGACCCCGACGGCGATCACCTCCGGGACCTCGGCGGCCAGGGCGAAGGCACGGGCGAGCGGCTGCCCGGCGCGGGTGCGGCCGCCCTCGACCGTGTACGAGAGCCAGGCCGCGGTGCCGGTGCCCGCGAGCAGCTCCAGCAGGACGGCGGCCTCGTCGGTGTCCGGGATCGTCTCCAGGGCCAGGACGTCCGGCCCGGCGGACAGCAGCGCCTCGATGCGGGGGGCGTGGAACGCCGCGAGCTCCCGTGCGCCGAGCCCGTACCGGCCGCGGTACTCGGAGCCGTCGGCGACGACCGCCCCGTACGGTCCCACGGACGCGGCCACCCACACCTCGCGCTCCGGCCCGGCCGCCCCGGCGGCCCGGTCGGCGAGCTCGACGCTGCGCCGCAGGAGCGCGGTGACCTCGTCCGGGCCGCGGCCCCGGCGGCCGAACTCCTCGTACGACACCTGGTAGCTGGCGGTGATGAGCACCTCGGCGCCCGCGCGGACGTAGGCGGTGTGGGCCGCCGCGACCTGTGCGGGCGCCTCGGCGAGCACGCGGGCGGACCACAGGCCGCCGGACAGGTCGCAGCCCTGGTCGGTGAGCTGGTTGCTGAGGCCCCCGTCGAGGAGCACCGGCCGCACCGCCAGCGCCTCGGCGAGCGGCGTGCCCGCGCGCGCCATCAGCCCTGGGGGCCGCCGGTGCCCGCCGTCCGGCCGGCACCGGGTCCCTCGACGGGTCCCTCGCCGGGTCCGGAGGACACCCAGGGCCCGGCCAGGGTTCCCGCCCGGGTCGGGCCGCCGAGGTGCGGCATGATCCGGTCGGCGATCAGCTCGAGGTGGTCGAGGTCGTGCAGGTCGAGCACCTGGAGGTAGATGCGCCGGGAGCCGACGGCGCGGTAGCCGGCGATCTTCGTGAGCACCTCGTCGGGCGTGCCGGCGAGGCCGTTGGCCTTGAGCTCGTCGACCTCCCGGCCGATGACCGCGGCGCGCCGGGCCACTTCGGCGTCGTCCCTGCCCACGCACACCACCAGGGCGTTGGAGTACACCAGGTCCCCCGGCGCGCGCCCGGCCGCCGCCACGGCCTCGCGCACCCGGCCGAACTGCCGCTCCGTGTCGGCCACCGAGGCGAACGGGATGTTGAACTCGTCGGCGTACCGGGCGGCCAGCCGGGGGGTGCGGCGGGCACCGTGGCCGCCGACCAGCACGGGCACCTTCGCCTGAGCGGGCTTGGGCAGTGCCGGCGAGTCCGTGAGCTGGTAGTAGGTGCCGTCGAAGTCGAACGTGTCCCCGACCTTCGTCTCCCACAGCCCGGTGACGATGGCCAGCTGCTCCTCCAGGCGGTCGAACCGCTCCTTCGGGAAGGGGATCCCGTACGCCTGGTGCTCGCGCTCGAACCAGCCCGCGCCCAGGCCGAGTTCCACCCGCCCGCCCGACATCCGGTCGACCTGGGCGGCCTGGATCGCCAGGACCCCGGGGAGGCGGAAGGTCCCCGCGGTCATGAGGGTGCCCAGGCGGATCCGGCTGGTCTCCCGGGCCAGTCCCGCGAGCGTGATCCACGCGTCGGTGGGGCCGGGCATGCCGGGCGGCTCCTCCCCGTCCCCGGGCGCCCGGTCGGCCCCCATGCGCAGGTAGTGGTCCGACCGGAAGAAGGCGTCGAAGCCGAGGTCCTCGGTGGCCTTGGCGACGCGCAGGAGCGTGTCGTAGTCGGCGCCCTGCTGGGGTTCCGTGAAGATGCGAAGATCCATACCTCCCATCCTGCCCCGCCGGCACCCCGGCTGGGTGAATCTGCGTCAACCAGGTACTCCGCGCCCGTCCGGGCCAGTGACCGGCGCCCGGGGAGATCGTTGGCTCGGTCGGAGCCGGACCGCCCGGCCCGCGCGCCGGCGGCCGCCGCCGGTGCGTTCACCGCCCCCTTCCCCCGCGGAAGGGCCCGGGCCGAGGAGGCCGCCATGTCCCAGGAACACGTGCCGCAGCACACCGGACAGGCCGAGCAGGACAAGGCGGTGCCCGCCCAGTCCGGGGCGCCGAAGGGCCTGCTGCAGCAGATGGAGGAGCTGATGGCCGCACTGAACGCGGACCTGTCACAGCTCGACGCCGATCTCCAGACCTCCGCGGAGCGCCGCCCCGAGCCGGTGGCGCTGAGTCACGACGCCGAGGGCGAGCTGCCCTCCCGCCGCTCCTTCTGACCCCTCCCTCCGGCCGACCGCCGGTTCAGCCGGCGCCCGCCGTCGAGTCCCGGGCGGCACCGGAGGTGCTGCCCCGCTCCCGATCCGTGAGCCTGCGCAGTATCGCCCGGACCCGGTCGCTGGACTCGTCGGCCGCGTCGATCGCCTCGATGCAGTGCCAGTACAGGCCTTCGTCGTCGGTGGCGCACGCGACCGACACGAGGGCTATGCCGACCTCCCCGAGGAGCGCCCCCAGGCCCAGCAGGGCCTGCCGCAGGTCGCCCAGCGCCGACAACTGCGCCGATCTGGGCACCGTGTCCGCTCTGGCGTCGAGCCCCAGGGCCTGCCGGTCCAGCACGCCGCAGCCCCTGCCGCCCGCTTCGCCGAGGCCCCGCGCCTCCGTTCTCAGCTCCGGCGGCCCCGTGACCGCCAACCAGCTTCCCATCGTCTGGGCGAGCGCCTGGGCCTGCCAGGCCTCCACCACCGTGTCCCCCACCGTCCGGCTCTGTGCCAGAGCGTGACGGCCGGCCGCGATGAGCCGTACCGCATCCATATGCCGTCCCCCGTCCGTACGACATCTTGCTGCTTAGCCACTACCCAGCGTGAGGGCAATGGACCCGTAAAGCCAGGGGTATTCGGAAATCTGTGGACACTCTCACGGTTGTGGACAAGTCCATCACTCCGAAGAGTGACGATCAGGCCCTCACGGCGTGGCTCCTGGCCGCGGGAAGCGCGTTTCGTTGCGGTCGATCTTGGCAGAGAGGGCTGACAACGGGTCCACCCCGAGCACCGCGCAGAACTGCAGCAGGTACGCCAGCACGTCCGCGACCTCGTCCCCGACCCGGTGCGCGGCCTCCGGGTCGTCCATCACCCGGGCCGACTCCTCCGGCGTCAGCCACTGGAAGATCTCGACCAGCTCCGACGCCTCGACGCTCAGCGCCACGGCCAGGTTCTTCGGGGTGTGGAACGGCTCCCAGGACCGCGCGGCGGCGAACTCGACGAGCCGCTCCTGCAGGGACGCCAGCGTGACGGCACCGCCGACCCCCGCCGCGCCCCCTGCGCCCCCAGCGTCCCCCGCCCCCGCCGCCCGTCCCGGTCGCCCCTGTGACTTCTCCGATGCGCTCACGCCACCAGGTCTACCACCGACACCCCGGCCAGCCCGCGGGCCCCCGCCCCGTCCTCCCCCACGGCTCCCGCGAGCCGGATGTGCCCACGACCGCAGGAGAGCAGGGCCAGCCGCAGCAGCTCGGCGGTCTGCCGGGCGTCGAGGCCGCGGTCCAGGCCGTCGGCCAGGACCGCCAGCGCCTGGCGCGCGGGCAGCAGTTCCGCCGCCGGGTCGACGGCCAGCACGCCGGGCCCGGTGAGCAGCACCAGCGCCAGGGCGAGGAACCGCAGCTCGCCCTCGCCCAGCCGGCCGAGCGGGGTGCCCGGGACGACCCCGCCCCGTCCGAGCTCGGCCGTGACCCGCCCGTCGGCCAGGGTGCGGGCGCGGAGGTCGGCCACCGGGCCGGTGCAGCCCGTGCGGGCGGCCCGGACGAGCGCGGCGTGCCGGGTGGCGCACTCGTCGCGGGTCCGGCGCAGGACCTCGGCCAGGTTGTCGCAGCCGGCGCGGAGCAGTCCGGCGCCGGGGGCCGCGGGGGCCCGCATCCGGTGCGGCTGCGGATCGCAGGCGAAGACGGCGCGCAGGGCCACCACGACCTGTTCGGCGGCGGCCAGCACCGTGCGCTGGCCGGCGGTGCTGCCGGCGACGCGGAGCGGGAGCAGGGCCGTGCCGAGCCGGTCGTCGGGGAGCGGGGCGCGGGTGACGTGCGCGGTGCCTCCGGTGAGCCAGGCCGCCTGCACGCTGCGGCGCCGGGGGTCGGTCAGCGCGGTGGTGAGCAGGGTCTGCCCGGCGACCTCCAGCCGTTCGCCCACGACCCGCAGCTCGGGGTCGGCCTGGACGGCGAGGTCGAGGCGGACCGGGCCGGCGGGGCCGTCGACCGTGCAGCCGATGCGGAAGCCGCGCCGGCCCTGGGCGTCGGCCACGGCGCGGTCGGGGACGCAGTCGGACGCGTCGGGGAAGGCCTCGGCGAGCGTCCGTCCGCAGGCGAGGGCGGCGAGCCGGGCGTAGGCCTCCAGGGCGGTGGACTTCCCCGTGCCGCTGGCGCCGGCGAAGAGGGTGACGGGCCCGAGCGGGAAGGCGGCCCCGCGGTGGCGCTTGTACGCCGAGAGCCGCAGCTCGGTGACGGCGGGGCGGGCCGGCCCGGCGGCAGGGCGTTCCGGGGCCGGGGCGACGGCCGGGCATTCCTGGGACGGGGCTGCGGCAGGGCGTTCCGGGGACGGCGCGGCATCCGGGCGGAGGCGGAGAGGGGTGGCGTCCATGCGCCGTGACGCTACGCAGTCGCCCGCGCGCCGAACCGTTCCGCCCTCGGCGCCTTCCTACGAACGGACTACCGGAGCCACCCGCACCGGACCCTAGGAGGGGTCCCCGAGGTCGGCGCGGGCGCGCGAGCGCTGGTCGGGGATGGACCGGGTCGCGCCGAAGCCGCTCTCGTGCACCCACACGTGCGTGCACGCCGGGCACTGGAGGTGGAGCAGGCTGCCGGTGTTCGTCAGCAGGTAGCGCCAGTGGGTGCCGCAGTTCCGCCGCGCCCCGCACGGCTCGCACCCCCGCGCGTCGTCGCACCGGGGGCAGGCGACCCAGGCGCGGCGGCCGGGGTCGGCCTGCGGGTCAAGGGGCAGCATGGCCACCGCCGGACCGGCGCGGCAGCACGCCGGCCGCGACCAGGTCCTCGTACAGGCGCTGCTGCTCGGCGTCGAGGCCGGAGTACAGGAGGTCGTACGCCTGCTCCTCGCCGCGCAGCACCTCGACCGGGTCCCAGTCCGCACCGATCGCGGCGAGGACCTGGGCGCGCCGCTCGATCTCGTGCGCGGTGAAGTCGACGTCGAAGCCGATCGTCGGGCCGGCGCCCTCGGGCGTCCTGCCGGGGCCGTCGCCGGGTCGGGCGGGCGGCTCGGGTATCGGGTCGTGGGAGGTCATGCCACAGGAAATTAGGCAAACCTTGCTTTTCCGGTCAAGGGAGGGTGCGCGGAGTCACATGTAACCCTGCGTCGCGGGGGCCCGCTGGTGCACGATGAGCCCCATGCGTGCACCCATCGGAAACTTCGACAACGCCCGCCCCGCCCCCGACTGCCTCGACGAGCTCACCGGGCCCGTCGCCGCCGCCGTCCGCGCCTGGCGCGGGACCGTGCCGGCCGACGAGATGATCTACGTGGACACCGACCCGGCGAAGGCCGACACCGCGGCCTTCGTCGAGCACTACGGCCAGGACCTCATGACCGCGTCCGCGAACTGCGTGGTGGTCGCCGCCAAGCGCGGCGGCGAGACCACCCTCGCCGCCTGCCTGGTCCCCGCCGCCGCCCGCGCCGACGTCAACGGCACGGTCCGCCGCCTGCTCGGCGCCCGCAAGGTCTCCTTCGCCTCGATGGACACCGCGGTGGAGCTCAGCGGCATGGAGTACGGCGGCATCACGCCGATCGGGCTCCCGGCGGACTGGCCGGTCCTGGTGGACTCGACGGTGGCCGACATGCCGTGGGTGCTGATCGGCAGCGGGCGCCGCCGCGGCAAGCTGATCGTCCCGGGCAAGCTCTTCACCGAGCTCCCCGGCGCGGAGCTGGTCGAGGGCCTCGCCTCCTGACCGTCCCGGCCGTGCCCCGACATGCGTACGCCCCGCACGGGGCGGGGCGTACGCGGGCGGGCGGGCGGGCGGTCCGGGAACCTGGTCAGGAGTGCGGGATGGCGGCGGCGATGCCCTCGACCTCGGTGCCGACGGGCGCCAGCAGGAAGACGTTGCGGTCGACGCGGTGCATGCCGCTGCCGAGGCCGAAGACGACGCCGCTGCTGAAGTCGAGGATGCGCTTGGCGACCTCGGTGTCGGCCCCCGTGAGGTCGAGGAGCACGGGGATCTGCGCGATCAGGTACTCGGCCACCTCGCGCGCGTCCGCGAAGACCTGGACCCGCAGGACGACGAACCGGCGCTGCCGTTCGATCTGCTCGCGCGGGATCGTCCGGTGGTCGACCCGCGACGGCCATTCGTTGCGGCTGCGCAGGGGGACGACCTGGGCCAGCCCCTCCCACTGTTCGTCGGTGACGTCGTACCTGCTCACCGGACCACCTCGGCCCCGCCATTCATGTGCATCCCCACATCCTCTCGCGTTTCACCCGATCAGCCCAACACCGACACGGACGAATGCGTTGCGGAGGCGCGCGAAGGTCTGGCCACGGAACTGACGGGTCAGTACCTTACCGGCAGGTAATGGACCCCCCACGTGTGAGGAGCCCTCCGTGCGCCCCGGTTCGAAGACCAACTCCCTTACAGAGTACGGCCGTTCACGAAAGTCCCGGCGATCGCGCGGAGTGGCCGCGGGCACCGCGCCGCTCGCCGCGCTGACCGCTCTGGCGGCACTGACGGTCGCCGCCCCCGGCACCTCGTACGCCCGGTCCGCCCCCGACGCGGCCCCCGGAGCCGGCGCCGCCCGGTCGGTGCCGGCGGTGTCCGCCGACGGCCTGCGCGAGGTGCTCTTCGTCGGCAACAACTGGGACGGCACCGCCGACGTCCTGGCCTCCTCCGGCGACCTCGCCCGGATCGGCCGGATCAACGTGGTCCCGGACAAGGACGAACGGCTCCGCGAGATCTACCTCAACCCCATCAAGCTGGGCTACTTCCTGGGCATCCGCAGCACCGCGGGCGAGGGCCACGACCAGTTCGCCGACGACATGTACGCCACCCCGGACGGCACCGCGCTGGTCGTCTCCCGGCCCAGCTTCGCGGACGTGGTCTCCCTCGACCTGGCCACGGGCCGGCTCAACTGGCGCTTCCCGGTGGCCGGCTACCGGGCCGACCACATGGCCGTCTCCCCCGACGGCACCAAGGTCGCGGTGTCCGCCTCCACCGCCAACACCGTGCACGTGCTGGACATCCGTACCGGCCGCCAGGTGGGGTCCTTCGCCACCGGCGACAAGCCGCACGAGAACGTCTACACCGAGGGCGGCCGCTACCTCTGGAACATGTCCATCGGCGACGTCACCAGCGCCCTCGACGCGTCGTGGCTGGACTGGACGAAGGGCGACCGGCGCATCACGGTGGTGGACGCGCAGACGTACAAGCCGGTCAAGGTGATCGACATGCGCCAGCGGCTGGACGCGGCCGGGCGCTCCGACCTCTCCGACGCCGTGCGGCCGGTGGCCTTCACGCCGGACTGGTCGAAGCTGTACTTCCAACTGTCGTTCTTCAACGGCTTCGTCGAGTACGACGTGGCCGCCGACCGGATCACCAAGATCAAGACGCTCCCCAAGAACCCGGCCACCAGCGAGGACCGCACCACCTGGGTCAACGACTCGCGCCACCACGGCCTCGCGATGAACCCCGAGGGCACGAAGCTGTGCGTGGCCGGGACGATGGACGAGTACGCCACCGTCGTCGACCGGGCCACCCTCGCCGAGGGGCCGCTGGTGCCGGCCGACAAGCCGTACTGGGCGACCGTCAGCGGCGACGGCAGGTCCTGCGTGATCTCCGAGAGCGGCTCCGACCGGGTCACGGCCATCGACTTCGCCACCGGCCGGCCGACGGTGTCCGTCCCGGTGGGCGACCACCCGCAGCGCGTCCGGCTGGGCCGGATACCGGCCGGCTGGACCGGGCCGGCGGCGCGGTAGGGGCCGGCCGGCCCCTCGGACCGGGACGGCCGGGGCCGCCGCCGCGCGCGGCGGCCCCGGCTCAGTGGGAGGCGGCGGGCCGGGCCGGGTGGACGGCGTGGGCCAGGGCGGCCCCGAGGGCGAACGCGCCGCCGGCCACGGCCCAGGCGAGCAGGTCGGGGGCGGTCCAGCCCCACAGCGGGACGGCGGCGCTGTCGACCACCGCGATCAGCACCACCCCACCGCCGGCCAGCGCCGCGGTGGACGTCGGGCGCCGGCCGCTGGCGCGCAGCGCCCAGCCGAGTCCGTGGCCGAGGGCCAGGGCGAGGACGGCGGCGGCGGTACGGGCCGCGGCCGCGCCGTGCTCGGCGACGGCCTGGGCGAAGAAGGCGGCCAGGCCCGCGGCCGCGACGGCGGCGACGGGCAGCAGAGCGTCGCGGAAGCCGGACCGCAGCAGCTCGGGGGTGCGGTCACGGCGGGCCAGGTAGGCGACCAGTCCGGTGCCCGCGACCATCAGCGCGGCCGTGAACAGCCAGTCGACGGACCAGAGTCCGGCGAAGCCGTCCGGGGCGGGCCGGTGGCTGAGGTACGAGGCCAGGAGGAGCGCGGCGGGGGTGCCGCCGACCCCGACCATGGCCGCCGCCGGGCGGGCGGTGATGCGGCCCACTGCGGCCGCCAGGACGGCCAGCACCAGCGCGAACAGGGCGACTCCCCAGACGGTGTGTCCGGAGGTCAGGGTGGTGGAGCCGGGCCCGGCCGGCACCTCGGCGCGCGGGTCCCAGGGCATGAGGAGCAGGTACGCGCCGGCGGCGAGGGCCGCGGCCGGCAGGGCCGTCAGGGCGGCGGGCTTGGAGGCGTTCATGGGGTCTTCTCCGCGAGGGCGAGGCGGGGGCGAGGGGGCCGGGGAGCCAGGGGGCCAGGGGCGTGAGGGGTGAGGCAGTGGGCGTACACGGCGCGGATACGCCGGCGGGGCCGGCGGGAACGGACCGCTGTGGTCGTTCCCGCCGGCCCCTCTCGGAGTCGGTCACCGCGCTTCGGGGGCGGTGGTCCGGATCCCGTTCCGATCAGATCCCGAAGGCGTCGTCACCGAACCAGTGGACCGCGTAGTAGAAGCCCTCCGCGGCGCCCTTGCAGGGCTGCTCCGTGAAGATGTTCTTCGGCTCGCAGATGTACTTCTTCATGTCCTTCTTGAAGTTGGAGTCGATCCGGTCCTTGTACTTCCGCTTCTTGCGGTGCTGGTCCTGGTAGTTCCGGTAGCCGAAGTCGTGGCGGGCGCAGGGCCAGCGGAACTCGGAGCTGTAGTAGTAGACGACCGCGCTGGAGACCTTCACCAGCCAGGGGGCCGAGCAGCCGTTGTCCTTCCAGATCAGGCCGTCGCTGTGGTGCCTCTTCTGCTTCTCCTTCTTGAACGTCCACAGGCTCTTGTGGAAGAGCCAGGTGTCGGTCTTCGAGGCCTTGGAGCGGCTGGCGCTGTAGGAGGTCATGGCCGTCGGGGCCGACAGCGGGGCCGCACTGCAACCGGGGCAGGAGGAGAGCAGGCTGCCCGCGCCGATGGACTCCTGGCCGGTGATCTGGTCGGCCGGGTTGGTGCCGACGGTCAGGTCGCCGATGCTGTCGCGCACCAGGAACTCACCGGTGGCCGGGGTGTACTGGATCTGGCCGTCGTCGCTCGCCTCGTTCAGCGAGATGGTGACCGTGCCGTCCGCGTCGATCGCCGCGAGGCCGTTGAGGTCGGCGACGTCGGTGATCAGGGTGCGGGTGACGGCGGTGCCGTTCTGCGTCCAGACCAGCTGGTCGCTGCCGTCGTAGTGGAACTTCTGGGTCTCCACCGAGGCCCAGGTGCCGCCGCTGTTCGTCTCGATCAGGGCGCCGCGCTTGCGGCCCAGCGGGTCGAGCGTCCAGGTCTGCCGGCGGGTGCCGGCGGTCTGGCTCTGCAGCTGGTCGTTGGCGAAGTACGTCGACGACAGGCCGTCGGGGCTGGTGGTCAGGCGACCGCGGGCGTCGTACTGGTAGCCCGCGTCGACGATCCGGCCGGCCGAGTCGTACGCGTGGCTGGTGGCCGCGCCCGCGGAGGTCGGGCAGCCGGTGTCGGTGGTGCCGGTGGCCGAGGCCTCGGTCTTCTTGCTGCCGTTGGCGTCGTACGTGTAGCTGTACACCGCGCAGGTACCGGAGCCGTCCTGGGCCTCGGTCCGCTGCGTCACCAGCCGACCGCCGGCGTCATAGGTGTTGGCGGCGACCGTCAGGCCCGAGCGGTTCAGCAGCTGGCCGTGCACCGAGGTGCTGCCGGCGCTGGCGAAGAAGGGCTCGGTCTGGCCGTCCAGGGTGTAGGTGCGGTTGACCGTCTCGCCGCCGGGCGCGTTGGTCTGGCGCATCGTGACCCCGCCGGGCAGGGTCTGCTCGACCGTGTTGCCGTCGGCGTCGTACTTGTTGGTGAAGACACCGGCGCCGGAGTCGGTCACCTTGGTCGCCAGGCCGCGCGGCTCGGCGTTCGTGTCGTACTCGTAGGTGGTGGTGTACGGGGCGGAGCCGACCGTCCTGACGGTGCGGTCCAGCGCGTCGTACTCGGTGCCGGTCGTGGCGCCCTCGGCGTCGGTGTACTTCGTCACGCGGCCGAGCGCGTCGTACTCGGTGGTCACCGCGCCGTCGGCGGTGGCGACCTTGGTGACCTGGCCGTTGGCCGGGTCGTAGGTGGTGGTGGAGGCCTGCACCGCAGCGCCCGGTCCGGAGACCGAGTTGGTCACGGGGCGGCCGGCGGCGTCGAAGGCCGTGGTGATGACCTGCGAGGAGCCGTTGGCGGTCTCGGTGCGCTTGGCGACCTGGCCGTGCCGGTCGTACTCGGTGACGACGGTCGGCAGCTCGTCGGGGTTGCCGTTGGCGCCGGTGATCTTGGCGACCGGGGCGGTCTTGCAGACCAGGTCGGCCCACTCCGGTCGGCCGGAGCAGTCGCCCGTGCCGCCCGCGGTCCAGTAGACCGTGGTGCTGGCGGAGGCGTCCGCGCCGTCGGAGGCCGGGACGGTCGACAGCGTCGGGCGGCCCTGGCTGTCGTAGCCGGTGGTCCGCTTCAGGGCGAGGCCGGCCGGGTCGTCGGTCTTGGAGGTGGGCAGGCCCTTGGCCCAGTCGTAGCCGGTGGCCAGGGTGCGCACCTCGGCCTCCGGGTAGCCGGTGACCACGATGCCGGTGCTCTTCTTGGTCTCCAGGTGCGCGGCCTTGGCGCTGCCGTCGGTGGGACGGCCCTCGTCATAGGCGGTGCGGGTGTGCTCGCGGGCGGCCACCTCGGAGCCGGCCGCGACGGCCGGGAGGTCGGCGGTGGCCGTGAGGCCGGCCGCGAGACCGGTCAGCTTCAGCGGGCTGAGGCTGTCGAGCTCGTCGACGCCGTCGGCGCTGTAGACGCTGACCGAGGAAAGCATGTCGGAGCGCTCGGCGGTGCCCAGCTCGGAGATGTTCAGCGCGTCCAGGCTCTGGGCGGCGCCGGGTGACGTGCCCAGGGCGAGGGCACGGTTGGCCGCGGTCAGCTCGCGGACCTCGTTGCCGAAGGCGTCGTGCTCGGTGGTGGTGACGAACCCGCCGGGCTGCGCGGTGTTGACCTGGCGGCCGGAGGCGTTGGTGTAGGTGACCACGGCCCGCTTGTAGTCGCCGGCGGCGAGCGCGTCACCGTCGTTGGCGGACGGGACCTGGTCGGCCGGGAAGAGGGCGGTGGCGTCGGTGGGGACGTCGCTCTGGCTCCAGGCGGCCACGTCGGAGGCGCCCATGGTGTACGGGGCCTTCGCTCCGCTCAGCGGCACGCCGTAGACGACGCTGGTGGCGGCGGTGCCGTTGGTCTCCGTCTTCGAGCCCTGGGTCAGGGTCGGGTGGGAGGCCTTGAGCAGCATGCCGTCGCCGGAGACCGGGGAGGTGCCGACCTTGCCGTAGGTGAGGGTCCAGGGCAGGACGCCGGGCTCGCCGTACTTCACGACGCGGCCGGCCGCGTCGTACTCGTAGGTCTTCTTCTGCGCCGGGGAGACCCGCGGGTCCCACTGCTCGCGCAGGCGGCCGTCCTTGTCGTAGGCGTACGAGGTGATGTCGGTCGCGGTCGCGGCGGCGGCGCCGGGGTTGGTGGCCCAGAGGCGGATGCCCTGGACGCGGCCCGCGTAGTCGCCGAGCGCGGAGTCGGTCGCGGTGGTGCTCGCGGCGTACACGTACTCCAGGACGCGGCAGCCCTTGGTGGACGGCGTCACCTTGCAGACGTCGATGTCGACGGCGCTGGTGCGGGCGACCAGGTACTTCGGGCGGGCGACCTGCTTGCCGTTCTCGGGGACGACCGTGGAGACCAGGAAGGTGCTCGGGTTGGCCGGGTCGTCGGTGGGACGGGCGGTGGCGGACAGCTGCCAGGCGGAGGTGCCGGTGGCCTTGGTGAAGGTGCTGGTGACGCCCTTCGTGTCCTTCAGGGTGTACGAGCCGTCGGCGCCCTTGGTGAGCACCAGGCCCTCCGCACCGGGCTCGGGCTTGAAGCCGCCGCCGGTGGTGGCCGTGAAGCCGGTCTGCTTGCCCTCGCCGTCGGTGACGGTGACCAGGCCCGCGGCGGGCTCCTGGACGGTGGCCCAGTTGCTCTCGGTGGCGGCGAGTTCGGTGCCGCCGGCCCACTCCGGGCCGAAGATCGCGGCCTGGCCGGTCTGGGCGGCGCCCAGGGCCGGGCGGCGCGAGGAGGCGGCGCGGGTGACCGACATGCCGAACACCGTGGCGTCGGACTCGGCGAGGGTGAAGTCACCGGTGAGGGCGTTGACGTCGCCCGGGCCGACCGAGAGGTCGGGGGCGGCGCCGGCGGCGCGGTCCACGGTGACGGTGTTGGCCGGGGAGTAGTCCGTGGAGCTGCCGTCGGTGACGACGGCGCGGACGTCGACGGGTCCGTCGGCGGCCAGCGTCTGGGTGATGTTCCAGCTCAGCTCGGGGACGGTGCCGCCGGTGACGGCGACCGGCCAGGCGGTCGGGGTGGCCCCGGTGGCGGCGATCCGGACGTCCGCGACGGGCACGTCCTTCCAGGCGTCGGTCTCACCGCGGCGGTACTGGTAGCGCACCCCGGTGTCGGTGGGCTTGGCCTGGGCCAGCAGCGCGGTGCGGCTGGCGGGGCGGTCGCCCTCGGCCGGGGCCAGCAGGGCGGCACCGGAGCCGGCGTAGAAGGTGTACGTGACGTCGGCGGAGACGTTGCCCGCCGCGTCGCGGGTGTGCACGGTCAGGACGTGCTTGCCGGCGCGGAAGGCCAGGGACTTGGTGACCGCGGCGCCGGTGGTGGCGGCGGTGGTCCAGGTGCCCGAGTCGAGCTTGTACTGGATGTCCTTCACGTCGCTGGAGGGCGGGGTGAAGGTGAAGTTGCCGGAGAAGTCGCCGTTGGAGTTGGCGGTGCCGGACCACTGGCCGGCCGGGAAGGCGGTGGAGCCGACCGCGGTCGTGCTCGGCTTGGTGGTGTCGACGGTGAACGTCTGCCAGGCGGACCAGGTGCCGTTCCAGTTGTTGCCGTCGTAGACGGCGGCGCGCCACTTGTAGCTGCCCGGGGCGAGCGCGGTGGTGGGCGTCCACGGGGCGTTGGAACCGGAGGCCGTGTAGGCCGACTTGCCGGTCTGCAGCGCGGCGGTGCCGTTGGCGGCCCAGATCTCGTAGGAGAGCTGGACGGTGTTGCCGTCCGGGTCGGTGGCCTTGCCCGTGAGGGTCGGGGTGGTGTCGTTGGTCGACGAGCCCGAGAGCGGGGAGACCGCGGTGGCCGCACCCGGCTTGGTGTTGTAGTTGATCGTCAGCGAGGGCTCGTACGTGGCGTTGTGCGCGCCGTCGACGTAGTTGGCGCTGCGGTAGCGGCGCCAGGTCAGCGGGTCGGCCTCGTCGGCGGAGGCCACGCGCAGGCCGTAGTTGGCCTGGCCGTCGGCCCAGGACTGGGCGATGGCGTCGATGTCCCAGGTGCTGGAGCCCGCCGGGCAGGAGGAGCTGTAGCCCTTGGCGTCCTTGATGGTGGCGGCGCCGGTGGCCGTGGTGGCCGGCTGGTTGGACCAGGTGATGGCGGACGGGTCCCAGGCGGCCGTGACGCGGCGGACCTGGACGCCGGCGTTGGCGGTGTTGCAGGTCGACGAGTAGTACGAGTACATGCGCAGCTTCGCGTCGAGGATCTGCTTGCCCTTGTACTTGTCCACGTTGAACTGCAGGAACGAGCGGGCCTTCTCGACGCCGTCGTACGTGCCCGCCTTCAGCTCGGTGGAGCCGCGCTGCGAGGTCAGGTAGTCGTCGTACTGGATCCAGGTGTCGGTGATCGGCCCCATCAGGGAGTCGGTCGGGTCGATCGTCACCGGGTACTTCACGTTCGGGTCGTTGAGGAACGCGGCGCTCGGCTTGAGGACGAGGACCTGCTTGCCGTCCTTGCCCGTCTCGATCTCGACGTCGACGTTGGCGATCTTCTCGGGCTCGCCGGAGCCCTTGTCGATCGTGGCGCCCCACATGACGGGCGCGGGCGCGGTGGCCTTCGCCTTGTTCTTCGTGTCGTCCCAGCGCAGCCGCTTGTCGGCGGTCTCCTTGAGGGTCAGACCGTCGGCCTCGATGGGCAGCCGGTACTCGACCGGGGCCTTGGGGCGCTCGCGCAGGACGACGTTGTGGGTGAAGCCCTCCTTGAGGGCGGTGACGACCAGGTCGCCGCCGGGGACGGCGTTCTCGTACGTGGCGGTCGGGCCGTCGAGCTTGGGCTTGGGGAGCTTGCCCTCCCACGCGACGCCCAGCGAGTGCTTGCCCTTGTCGACCGCGGCCAGCGGCTCGCCGGTGCCGCCGTCGGACAGTTCGACGTCGGCGGCGGCCTGCTTGGGCTGGATCTTCCCGCCCTCGGGGACCAGCGTCATGTCGATCGGCGCCCAGTTGCCGTGCTCGTCCTTGGCGCGGATCGGACCGGTGAACGACTCGAGGGTGGTCGTGCCGTCCGGGTTGGCGAAGGTGCTGGTGGAGTCGGTGCGCTCGGCGAGGATCTCGATGCGGCGCTTCTGCACCTTGGCCATCAGGCGGGCGGAGGCGGCGTTGGGCGCCTCGGCCGGTCCGAGGGTCTTCGGCCGGGCGGCGGGGCGTACGGCGTTCGGCGCGGCCTGCGGGGTGCTGGCCAGCGCGATGCCGCCGCCGTCGGCCACCATCAGGACGGCGATCGCGGCGGCCTGCCACATGTGGCGGCGCCGGGCGGTGGGGAGGGATCTTCTCTCGGACGCGTCGGCTATGTCGTCGTGCGTCGGGGAGGGGGGCATGTCGGATGGCATGCGGAACGTACCTCACTGTTACGGGGGATGACTGCCGCGGCGGGGGTGCGCCGACGGCGCGTCACATCACGGCGGGGATGGAGGGGTTCGACTCGGCACCCCGGTCGACGGGGGCCCGGTCAGGGGTCGTTCAAGAGGTCGCCGGAGGAGTCCTGCGGCGGGTGGTTCGGGGGTGGCGCGGGGGTGGTGCGGGGGGCGCCGGGACTCCGTACGGAGGGGTGGTACGGAGGCTGGCGCGCCGCCCGGGGGCGCGGCCGGCCCGGCGTGGCCGGTCCGGGAGCCCGGTCGCGGGCTACTGCCAGCCCATCGAGTCCTTGTCGGTCACCGCGCCGGTGTCCTCCTGGGTGACCACGACGGTCGTCTGCGCGGTTTCGACGGCCGAGCTCGGACCGTCGAAGGCCACCGCCGAGGCGGCGGGGGCGAGCAGCGCGAGGGCGACGGAGGCGACCGCGGTGGCCAGGAGGGACTTGGTGCGAAGCATGGCGACTTCCTCGGGGTGATCAGGGCTGGACGGGTACGGACGACTGACGGGTCCGGACCTGGGGGCGCCCCGCGGTTGGCGCCTTACCGGTTCCGGTCCCGGGCCGGTGCGTTCCGGCCGCTGGTCACTAGTTTTCGGATCGGCCCGGCCGCTCGGAAGCCCATCCGGCTGGACGGATCCGGCCCTGTCCGGAACCGTCCCGGCCGGCCGGCGGACGGCGTACGGCAGGAGTGCCGGCGAAGTCCAGGAAGGCGCTGAGGAGGGGGACTTGGGCGCACTGGACCGCCCAGCCGCGCAGCTCGGGGAGCACCTTGGTGCCGCGCCGGCCGACGGCCAGCGCGGCACCCTCGGCGTCGGCGAGCGAGCCGGCGACCAGGTGCAGCCCGAGGACCGGGTACGGCCGCGCGTCGGGGTGGGGCGTGACGTGTTCGAGGGCCTCTTCCGGTCGCGAGATCGCGCGCAGGAGGGCGGGCAGGTCCGCGCCGAGGGAACCGCCGCCCGGCGGGGGGCGCAGGGAGACATGGACGAGGTACATGCCGACAAGAGTGGGAAATCCCGGGCGTCCTGGGCCAGTCGACGCGACGGACGGTTCCGTCCCTGGCCGGAACCGTCCACGTTTTGGGACCTCTGGAGATGGCAGGCCGTGGGGGGGTTCTGTAAAGATCAACTGATCCAAAGGAACCGGGGGGTCGGATGCTTTCCACGCTGGGATTGGAAACCGGGGCGGAGCTCGTCTACCGGGCCATGCTGCGCCTGCCGCTGGCGGGGATCCCCGCCCTGGCCGGCGAATGCGCCCTGTCGCAGGACGACGTGCGCGCCGCGCTCGACCAACTCAGCATCCTGGCCCTGGTCCGCCCCTCGCACACCGGCGACGGCTCGCTGCGCGCGGTGTCACCGGAGGTCGGCATGGAGCTGCTGATGGTCCGCCAGCAGGCGGAGATCGCGGCCCAGCAGCAGCGCCTCGAGCAGTCCCGGGCCGCCGCCGCCCAGCTCATCGCCGAGTACGCCGACCTGCGCCCGGCCACGGCCCACCCCGGCGTGGAGCAGCTGCTGGGTCTGGACGAGATCCGCGACCGGCTCGCCCGGCTCACCCGCGAGGTCCGCGAGGAGGTGGTGAGCCTGTCGCCGGGCGGCGCCCAGACCCCCGAGAACCTGGCGGCCGCCCGCCCGCTGGACGAGGAACTGCTGGGCCGCGGCGTGCGGATGCGCACGATCTACCTCGCCAGCGTGCGCAACGACCGGCCCACGGTCGAGTACGCCGACTGGCTGGGCTCCCGCGGCGGCCAGGTCCGCACCCTGACCACCCTCCCCACCCGCATGATCATCGTCGACCGGGCCACCGCCGTCATCCCGGTGAGCAGCGACGACACCGCCGCCGGGGCGGTCGTCCTGACCGGGCAGGGCACGCTGAGCGCGCTCACCGCCCTGTTCGAGGGCCTGTGGTCGGCGGCCGAGCCGCTCGGCTCCGAACCGGCGGCCGCCCCGTCCGAGGAGGAGGACCTCACCCCGCAACTGGGGACGGTCCTGCGGTTCCTGGCGGACGGCCACACCGACGACGCGATCGCCAAGCGCCTCGGGGTCTCCTCGCGCACCGCGCGCCGGCTGGCCACCGAGCTGATGGACCGGCTGGGTGCGCGCAGCCGCTTCGAGGCGGGCGCGCGGGCCGTACAACGCGGCTGGCTCCCCACGCCCCGCTGAGGGGGCACGGGGAGCCGGCCTTCCCCGCCGGGGACGGCGGGGCTCGATGGATCCGGGATCCGGTCGCGTCAGACCATCGGGTCCATGGTCGGCGGGCGTCCGGCCCGACGGGCCGACAGCCCGCGCCGGCCGCCCGTACCCATGGCGGCCGCCGCCATCGCGCAGCCGAGCAGCAGGGCCACGGCTCCGCAGATGACGTTGCTGACCACACTGCGGGTGGTGTCGACGTTCCCGGCCACGACCCACGGCGCGAGGATCGCCCAGGCGCCGATGGCGATGCCCGCCCACGCCATGGCGTGGGTGCGCTCGTAAGCCGAGCCGAAGCCGCCCATGATCGCGCAGTAGGCCACGCCGGTGATCAGGTTCGTGACGGCGAGCGTCGTGAGGTCGTTGAAGCCGACGATCCACGGCGAGGCCGCCAGGTACAGGCCCGTGAGCAGGGCCAGGGTCTCCGTGAACTGCGCCCGTGGGGTGGTCGTCGCCCGCTCGAACCGGGCGCGCATCTCGGCGAGGTCGGGGTGTTGTTCAATGCTGGTGGTCATCTCGGGCCGCCTCCCATGAAGCTTTATATGCCCTTTATATCCCCTATGTAACGCCCGCCGGTTTCTTTGGTCAAGCGGCTCTGACCTGGTCTTCTTCGCGGATACGGGCGCGGTGCCGCGCGGCGGCCGCCGACGGCTTCACTCCGCGTAGTCCGCGTCGGCCGAGCCCGAGTCGGCGGACAGTCGCAGCACCCCCGCCGCGCGGGGGTCCCGGAGCGCGTCGGACACCGTGCACGTCCCCGACCCGGCCGTGCACCGCACCCGGTAGCGCACCCCCGGGGGCAGCGTGACGTGCAGCGATCCCGAGTCGGCCGTCCCGGTCACCGACCCGGGCGGCGCCGCGAAGCCCACCACGGCGCTGCCCGAGCCCACCCGGACCTCCGCCTGGGCGGAGGTGAGCGCGGTGGCCCGGACGGTGCCGCTGCCGACCTCGGCCCGTACCGGACCGCCGAGCCCGTACAGCCGCACCTCGCCGGACGCGCTGCGGGCGTCGACCGGGCCGGTCAGACCGCTGAGGCCGATCGGGCCCGAGGCGCTCTCGACCCGCACCGGGACGCCCTTCGGCACCGTCACCGCGAGGTCCAACGAGCAGCCGGGGCCCACGACGAGGGGCAGCCCGCCGTCGGAACAGCGGGCGGTCAGCCGCAGCACGTCACCCAGCAGGCTCTGCTCCACGGTCGGCCGCTGCCCGAACCACCGGGCCGTACCGCGGTAGTCCACCGCGCCGCCGGAGCCGGGGGTCACGCTGACCGAGGCGTCGTCCACCTCGATCTCGACGGCACGCACCCGCTGCGCGCCGCTGCCGCCGGCCAGCGCCTCCTGGTGCCGGGCCTGCCGGGACACCGCCCAGGACGCGACGGGCACGAGCACCAGCGCGGCGCTCACGGCGGCGACGGCGTACCACGCGGTACGCGCCCGCCGCGGGGCACGGCCGGCACGGGCCGCGTCCTCGGGGGCCGCGGTGGCGGAGGCCGAGGTCCCGGGACCCGCACCCTCGGGGGCCGCCGTCGCGGCGCGCGCGGACGGACCCTCGCGGCCGGCGGCGGGGGCGGCGGATCGGGCGCGGTCGCCGCCGGCGGCACCGGGCGGAGCGTCGGGGGCGCCCGTCACGAGCCGCCCTCCAGGAACCGCAGCACCGCCAGCACCCTGCGGTGGTCCCCGTCCGCCGGGGGCAGGTCGAGCTTGGCGAAGATGTTGTTGATGTGCTTGGCCACCGCCGAGTCGCCCACCACCAGCTCGGCCGCGATCCCGGCGTTGGACCGCCCCTCCGCCATGAGCGCCAGCACGTCCCGCTCGCGCGGCGTCAGCCGGGCCAGCGGCCGCTCGGCCCCGCTCCGGCGCAGCAGCAGCTGGGCCACCACCTGGGGGTCCAGGGCGGTGCCCCCGGCGGCGACCCTCTTGAGGGCGTCGACGAACTCCTCGACGTCGGCGACCCGTTGCTTGAGCAGGTAGCCGATGCCACCGCTCTGGGTGGCGAGCAGGTCGGCGGCGTAGCGCTCCTCCACGTACTGCGAGAGCAGCAGCACGGCTGTCCCCGGCCACTGCTGACGGATCATCAACGCCGCCCGTACGCCCTCGTCGGTGAAACCGGGCGGCATCCGGACGTCGACCAGGGCCAGCGCGGGCCGGTGCTCCTCGACGGCGGCCAGCAGGCCCTCGGCGTCCCCGGTCTCGGCGGCGACCTCGAACCCGGCCATCTCCAGGACCTTGACGAGTCCGATCCGCAGCAGCACCGAGTCCTCGGCGATCACAGCCCGCACGGCAGCTCCACAGTGATGACGGTCGGGCCCCCGAGGGGGCTGTCGATCTCGATCGTTCCGTCCACCGACCCTACGCGCTTGCGCAGTCCGGTCAGTCCGGTGCCCCCGGCCGGATCGGCGCCGCCGACCCCGTCGTCGGTGACGGTGATGCGCAACGGGCCTCCCCCGCCCTCGGGTTCGCGCACGACGGTCACCTCGCACCGCGAGGCCCGGGCGTGCTTGGCCACGTTGGCCAGCGCCTCGGAGACCACGAAGTAGGCCACGGCCTCCACCGTCGGCCCGGGCCGCTCGGTCAGCCGTACGGTCAGCTCGACCGGGAAGGGCGCCCGGGCCGCGACGCCCGACAGCGCGGCGTCCAGGCCCCGGTCCTCCAGGACGGCCGGGTGCAGCCCGCGCACCAGGTCGTTGAGCTCCGCGATGGCCTCCTTGGCCTCGCGGTGCGCCTCGTCGATGACGGCGCGGGCGGCGGGCGGCAGGTCGGTGAGGGTGGCGCGGGCGATGCCGAGGTTCATGGCGAGGGCCACCAGGCGCTGCTGGGCGCCGTCGTGCAGGTCCCGTTCGATGCGCCGCCGTTCGAGGTCGGCGGCGTCCAGCACCCCGGCCCGGCTCTCGGCCAGGTCCTCGACGCGGCGCTGGAGCTCCTTGGCGCGGTTGGGGCCGAGCAGGGCGGCCGCGGCGGTCGCGTCGAGCCGCGCGACGGCGGCCGCGAGCCAGGGCGTCAGGAGCAGCAGCAGGACGCCGGCGCCGGTCAGCAGGTCGTACTGGGAGGTCCACCCCAGGGTGCGCTCCTGCCACGGCACGGCCGCGGCCCAGGCGTACGCGGTGGCCCCGGCGGCGCCGCCGAGCCAGGCGAGGACGACGAGCGCGCCGGCCGCGCCGGCGACGGGGGCGACCAGCAGGTGGTACCCGTACTGCCGCCAGGTGGCCTCCGAGCGCAGCCGCGCGAGCAGCCCGCGCGGGGAGAGCGGTCGACCCTCGTGGACGACCGCCGGCACCTCGAGGTCCAACAGGGACCAGAACCGGCTGCGTTGCAGCGCCGTCAGCAGCGGGCTCAGAACGAGGAGGGCGAGCAGCGCGGAGGGCGTGCGGCCGGGCGCCCGCATGAGGTACGCGACGGCGCCCGCGGCCGGCAGCGCGAGCGGCAGGGCCGAGACCGTGAAGGCCGTGTGGCGCCAGGCCAAGGCCGACCACGGGGCGTGGGCGGCGGTCCCTCGGAATGCGCGCCGCAGCGCCCCCGTAGCTTCCATGATCGAAAGCTAATCATGGGGGCGGGGCCGGGCTCCATCCCCCTGGTGCCCGCCCGATGGTGTACCTGGCACCACCCCCGGTTCGGACGCCCGCGCTACTGCCCGGGAGCGGCCCGCCGGACAGGCTTGGGACATCGACGGCGGACCGCCCGGCCCGCCGCGCCGAAAGGAGTCCCCTCGCATGTCCCTCACGGCCCCGCGCCCGTCCTTCGGTCCGCTCGCCCCCTCCGGCCGGCGGCGCCCGGCGCCCCGGACCGGTCTGCTGCCGGGCTTCAAGGGCACTGCCGGGCGCGGCACTTCGGGGGTCTCACCGCGCCGCTCCCTCGTCGGCCTGCTGCCCACGGTGCTCATCGGGTCCGGCGTGGCCCTGCTCCCGTGGATGGTGGTCCTGGCCAAGACCCTGCCGCAGACCACCGAGGTGTCGCACTGGGCCACCGCCTGGGTGGGCCTGGACGCCCTGATCGCGGCCGGCCTGCTCGCCACGGGCGTGCTCCTGCGCAAGGGCGACCCGCGGCTGCCCGCCGCCGCCGCGGCCACGGCGACGCTGCTGGTCACCGACGCCTGGTTCGACATCACCACGGCCCCGGCGGGCGCCGGCCTCGCGACCGCCGTGGCGATGGCCGCCTGCGCCGAACTCCCGCTGGCCGGCGCCTGCGCCGCCCTGGCCGTCCGCACGCCGGGCCGCCGTACCGGAGCCTGAGAGCCGACCTGAGAACCACCCGGAGAACCGGTCGCCACCCTGCGGTTTCCCGCAGGGGTCGGATACGGACCACCGCACCGCGACCGACGGGCATCCGCATACCCGCGCCGCCCCGCGCTTCCTAGCGTGGAAGGGCCGCCGGGGCAACCGCCCCGCCTACCGAGCCCTCCCCCGGAGACCCACGATGCCGCCCCACCTCCTCCCGATCGCCCTCGCCCAGCAGCCCGCCGACGGCTTCGCGGGCTGGGCCGGCCCGTTCCTCCTGTGGCCCCGCTCCCGCCCGGACGCCCTCGCCGTCCTGATGGGCGGCGCCCGGCGGCTGGCAGCCCTGGAACGCGCCCGCCGCACCGCCTTCTTCGGCGACGCCTTCCCCGCGCCCTACCGTGCCCCGGACGCCAAGGTCCTGCGCTTCCTGGCGCTGCGCTGCTCCGCGGGCCTGCTGTGCACCGTCGTCCTCGCACTGCTCGACTTCGGCGCGGCCTTGGCCGCCCTGCTCGTCGCCGGCGCTGTGCGCGGGCCGGAGGCGCCGTCCTCGACCCCGAAGTCGTAACGGCAGCTCGTCGTCCGCACCACCCGTGGCGACCCGCTGGCCCGGCTGACCCCGCGCGAGCGCACGGTGCTGGAGGCCCTGGCCGAGGGGCTCACGAACACGGCCATCGCGCACCGACTGCACCTCTCGCTCAGCTCGGTGGAGAAGAACCTCAACGCGGTCTTCGACAAGCTGGAGCTCTCCCACACCTCCGGCTACGGCCGCCGCATCCTCGCAGTGCTGCGGTACCTGGAGTCGTAGGCCGTCGGGCCGTCGCCCCGGGAGGGCCCCTGTCGGTGGCCGCGGCTACAGTGCCGTCCGACCGTTCGCGCAGGGCCAGGGGTGGGGAGACATGAGCGCACGACTGAGGGCGACCGCGGCGGAACTGGGTGCCCTGCTGTGGCGGGAGCACACCGTCTACCGGGAGCGGTCGGGCGGGGTGGTGATCCGCGGGGACCACGTCCAGCGCTGGATCAGCCTGTCCCCGACCGGCGGCAAGGGCGAACTCCTCGTTCGGGCCGGCCGGATCCTGCCCGGCGGTACCTCGGCCCCGGCCCGCTGCGAGGCCGTCGCGGACCCGGCCGCCGGCACGGCCGGGCTCGCCGCCCTGTGCCGCCGCCTCCTCGCCGAGACGGCCGCTCCCGAGGACGCCGCGACCGTCCCCCGGCAGCGCGGCGCACACGACGCGGCCCCTCGCCGCCGCACCCGCACCCCTCGCTCCCCCCGCCGCACGGGCCGCCACACGGGCGCCGCTTCGTGGGCCGTCCTCCTGTGCGTGACGGGCCTGATCGCGGTGTACGTGTACCTCACCGCCTCGGGCCGGGGGATCTAGCGCGCGGATCTGATCGTGATCAAGGGGCGGAGGTGGCCGGTGAGGTCTCCGGTCCGGCCCTGGGGGCCGCGGCCGACGGCGACCTCACGCGGTGGGGAGCGCTGTTCGCCCGCGCGGTGACCGACACCGCCCGCCACCGGACCGGCACCCTCACGGCCCACGGCCGCCTGCTCGACGCCGCCGTCGCCCAGGTCGCCGACGACGGTGTCCGGCCCGGTCCCGCTTCTCCGAGATGGTGTGCGGGTTGTTCCGCACCCGCTCGACAGGAGCCACTCCCTGGGTGTTCGGCGGTCACCAACTGCCCTGGAGGAGCAGCAAGAACCCCGGGTCGGGGTTCGCCACGGTGGTTGCATTGGCCACCACGACCCCCAGCGCAGCCAGGGCCGGGACTGTCGGCAGCAGGCTGTACCACCGCCGACCCCGACGCCAGGCCACCACGGACAGGCCGATGAGGACGGCTGCCAGGAGCCCGGACAGCACGCCCTTCACCAGGTGCCATCGCACGTACTCGTCGAGCATCACGTGCAGCGCGGGCGAGATCGGGCCGTGTGCGAGCTGGTTCCGGGCCTGGGCCAGGTCAGCGGTCAGATCGGCGTGGGCGGGGTGGGACGCCAGACGCGGCAGCAGCGTGCCGAACGGCGACACGAACCCCTGGACGTTCAAGATCATCAGTGCCGCCGCCGCGAGCGCGAGCACCGCGAGCGGCAGTCGGAACCGCCGGAGCCGGACGGCCAGTGCCACCAGCACCACGAGCAGCGGCAGAGCTATCACCGCCCGTACCAGGTGATAGCCGAACTGTTGGTCGACAAGGTGCTGGAGGTCGGCCGGGAAGCCCCGGCCGCCGCCCGAGGACCAGTACGCGGCAAAGGCGCGCGGGAAGTCGTCGAACGGGCCGGGGAAGAACAGTGGCGGTGCCAGGAAGAACGCGACGGCCAGCAGAAGGGTCATGGCCAGGAGCTCGGCGTTACGCCTTCGGGCGTGGGTGGTGCTCAAAGGTGACTCCTCGTCGGATCGGCCGCACAACGCAGGTGGGCGGGCACGGTGCGCCCAAGCTAGGCGGCTGTCGGCAACCGCCGACAGCCCGCTGGACCTACTCCCGGGGTAGGTCTGGCACCACCTGCCGGTGGCCGTGCCCGGACCTGTCGGCGGGCACGGGGCGAGCTGTGCGGCGGCGCGGGCGGAAAGGTAGGGCTGGCCCTACCGCAGGACTCGCCCCAGCGTCCTGGCTCGGGCCGACCGGGTGCGCCTAGCCTGGGCCCATGACCTCGGCCGATACCCTGCTCAGGGCGATGATGAGACCCCGGTTCCTGGTCTCGGCGTGGCCATGGCGCGGGGCGGTGTACGCCGCGACGGCGGCAGTGGTGTCGGGCCTTGTCTGGCTCGTGCTGACCTGTCTGTCTGCTCCCCTGGTGCTGGCCGTGGCAGTACTCATGAACGAGGGGATCGACACGGGCTGGTATGCACTGGCCGCGACCGCGCTCGGTCTGCTCGGCGTCAGCCTCCTCGCGCTGGTGGGGCCGTGGCTGGCCCTTGCGGTGGCGGCCGTGGAGCGGTGGCGGTTGCGGCTGGCCGACGACGGGCCGGTCGTGTCGCGGCGCAACAACGGCGTCTACACCGATCCGGCTGCCTGGCGGGCGGTTGCGTACCTGCTGCTGCTGGCTGTGATCGCGCCGCTGTGGCTGGGGGTACTGGCGGTCGCCGGCCTAGTGGTGGTCTCCACACCGATTGCGGTGCACCATCAGCTGGCGGCCGCGGCACCGGTGGGCGGCGTGGTCGGGCGGGCCGCACTCGGGCTGCTGCTGCTCCAGGCGATGCCGTACCTGACCGCGACGTTCAGTGGTGCGCATGCCGGGCTCGCCCGGTTGCTGCTGTGCGCCGAGCCGGACCCGGCTGCGGCCGAACTGGTCGAGGTGGCACGGTCGCGGACGCGGCTGGCGGACGCGTTCGACGCCGAGCGCCACCGGATCGAGCGAGACCTGCACGACATCGCTCAGCAGCGGTTGGTGAGCCTGACCATGCAACTCAGTGTGGCCAAGCTGGACCTGCCGGCGGACTCTCCGGCGAAGGCGCCGGTGGCCCTGGCGCACGACCACGCCAAGGCGTTGATGGTCGAACTGCGGGATCTGATCCGGGGGATCAGTCCGCGAACGCTCCGTGAGCTGGGGCTGCGCGCCGCGATCGAGGAACTGGCCGCGGGCAGCCCGCTGGAGGTCGAGGTGGACGCCGACCCGGGTCGCTTCCCGCCAGGGGTGGAGACGGTTGCGTTCGCGGCGGTGTCGGAGGCACTGGCCAACGCGGTCAAGCACGGGGCCGCCGGCGAGGCCGCGGTGAGGGTCCGGCGTTCGGGCGGCATACTGACCGTGCAGGTGCGTGACGACGGACGCGGCGGGGCGGACCCGTCGGGAGGTACGGGCCTGACCGGTCTGGCCGACCGCACGGCGGCGGCCGGGGGCCGGCTGCTGATCTCCAGCCCGGTCGGAGGGCCGACGATCGTGCGGGTGGAGCTGCCGTGCACGTTGTGATCGCCGAAGACTCGGTCCTGCTCCGTGAGGGGCTGATCGGACTGCTGCCCCGGTTCGGTTTCGAGGTCCTGGCCGCGGTCGGTGACGCCGACGGGCTGGTCGCGGCGGTGCAGCAGACCAGGCCCCGCCTGGTGGTCACCGACGTGCGCATGCCACCCGGATTCACCGACGAGGGCCTGCGCGCCGCAGTGGCGTTGCGCGACGCCGACCCCGACTTGGCGGTGGTGGCGCTGAGCCAGTACGTGCAGCACAGCTACGCTGACGAACTGCTCGCCTCGGGCCAGGGACGGGCCGTTGGGTACCTACTCAAAGACCGGGTGGGCGACGTCGCCGAGTTCGCGGAGATGCTGCGGCGGGTGGCCGCCGGCGGTACGGTCGTCGACCCCGAGGTAGTGCGGCAGTTGATGCAGCGGCAGCGGGATCCGCTCCGTCACCTGTCGCCGCGGGAGCGTCAGGTGCTCGCGTTGATCGCCGAGGGGCATTCGAACGCGGCGATCGCCCACATCCTCACCCTGACCGAGGCAGGTGTGGGCAAACACATCGGCAGCCTGCTGGCCAAGCTGAACCTGCCGGTCAGTAACGACACCAACCGGCGTGTCCAGGCCGTTCTCACGTACCTGAGAGGTCGGCAATGAGCATGGGGCCGCAAGCCGGTCCACCGCCACGAGGGCAACCGGCCCCTCCCCGAGGATGAATCCAGCCGCCCAGCAGTCGCGCTACGAGAGGCTGGCCGTCCGCTACGAGGCCACCATCCAACTCGCCCTGATACGGCAGGCACTGTGAACGCATCTCAAACACGCATTAGGACCTCGACGGGTTCACCCGGATCCGGGCCGAGTCGTTGCGGTGGTCCGGGTCGTCGAGGTACGTGTCCGCAAGGAACCTCGTAGAGAAGCTGCCGGAGACGTCCTTGAGGGTCTGCTCCAGCTTCAGGGTGAAGGTGTACGCGAACTCGTCGCCCGGCTTCACGAAGATCCGGCCGCCGGGCGGGACCACCTCGCACCAGTGGTACGCCACGGTGCCGTCCGCGCGCTCGCGCGGACGGCAGGCAGGGTCGGCCTTGACGACCGAGACGCCCTTCGGCAGCTTCAGGATCCCCTGCACCTCACGCGCCGAGAGGAAGTACGCGGGGCCCTGGTTGCGCAGCTTGACCGTGGCCCGCACCGTCGTGCCTGCCCCGCCCCGCACGGTCGTGCCGACCGCCGCGAAGTCCGCACCGCCCGCGACCGACACCGTCCCGAAGTAGTGGCTGTTGTAGCGGTTGGTGTCCCGGCCGGTGTCGCCCACCCCGGTGGGCGCCGCGACGGCCACCGTCTTGAACTTCAGCTCGGGACCGGTGCCGGTGCGCACCGTGCGGCCCCCGCGCCACGCGGTGCGGTTCCCCGCGTTGTCCTCGTCGACCCGGAGGAAGAACCTCTCCGAGCCGGAGGCGTAAGCGGCCACCCGGATCCCGGCGGGGAGGGCGAGCCGGTAGCTCCTGCCGGGCAGGAAGGTGCCCTTGATCCGGCACTGGTAGGTGGCCGACATGTTCATCAGTGCGTCGAGGTACGCGTCCTCGCCGCCGACGTAGTCCATGGGGCCGCGGCGGTACGCGCAGTTGCGGTGGTCCAGTCCCAGCTTCAGGCCGTACGTTGCCTCCGCGGTCAGCAGCACGTCGGTGACGGGCTCGGTGCCCTTGTTGGTGAGCGTGAACGGCAGCGGGATCCGGGCACCGGGCTCGGGCCTCGGGTCGTGGTCGGGCATCTTCATCTCGAGGTCGGGGCCACCGGCCTCCACCCTCGCGTCGACGCCCTTCACGGTGCGGCCCCGGACGTGGGCCGAGATCTTGACGGTCCCGCGGTCACCCACCTTCGCGCCCGGCAGCGTACGGACGACGATCGTGGCCAGCCGGCCCCGGGCGCCTCCGCGCAGCACGGCGGATCCCGTGCAGGTGACCTTGGTGCCGGTCACCTTGCAGTCCTCCTGCTCGGGTTCCTCGAACTCCGCCTTCGCGAACCCGGCGATGCCGGCGAAGTCCGCGGTGACGGTGAAGGGGTCCGGGTAGTCCGCGCCCGGGTTGTCGTAGAGGACGTCGAGGAGCTGCCAGCGGCCGCCCAGGGCCACGTTCGTGGCGGGCGCCTCCAGCCTGATCGGCGGCTCGGCGGCGGGGGCCGGCCGGGCGGCCGCGGGCGCGGACGCCTGCGCAGCCGTGGCCGTCACCGACGGCCCGAGGGCGGCCAGAGCGGCCACGGCCATGACCGAGAAGCGAAGTTGACGATGTTTCATGGCCCGTGTGACCTGCGACGGCACACAAAAGTTGTACGCCGCGTCACCCGGGGTCCGGACCGCCGTCCGGACGACACCGCTCCGGAGGAGCCGGCCGTGCGGGCCGGGACCGGGCCGCGCACTCGGCCCAGACCGTCTTGCCCGGCCCGTTCCGCTCCCGTACGCCCCACCGCAGCGCGAGCGCCCCGACGAGCACGAGCCCCCGGCCGCCCTCGGCGTCGGCGCCCGTCGGCCGCAGGGCCGGCCGGCGGGGATGGGTGTCCGATACCTCCACGTGCACGCACCCGTGGCCCCTGCGCAGGTGCAGCTCGAAGTCGCGTCCGGGAACGCGCCCGTGCAGCACGGCGTTGGCCGCCAGCTCCCCCACGACCGTCACGAGCGCGTCGTGGGCGGTCGTACCGCGCGGGATGCCCCAGTCCACGGCCTGCTGCGCAGCGAGCAGCCGCGCGAGGCGCGCTCCGCGGCGGGTGGCGGAGAACCGCTGGGTGAACGTACGTACGGTGACCGGGGCTTGGGGTGCGCGAGGTGTCATGGGGTCCAGCGTTCCGGCTGCGCCCCCTGGTCGGGAGGGCCGACACTGGTACAGATCCGTCTGTACCGGTTCCCGCTCTGGACTGTGCTGGTGACGGTCCGTAACGCTGTTCCGGGTCGGGCGAGGGTGCGCGTGCGCGAAGGGGCGGCTGTTTCATGACGGTTGACAGCGGCGGCGGCAACAACGGCGATCCGGAGTTCTCCGACAGCCTCAAGACGTTCGGGGCGGTCCTGAAGGCGCTGCGGGACGAGGCCGGCCTGACGCAGGAGGCCTTCGCCCGCAAGGTGCGCTATTCGGCGCATTACGTCGCCAAGATCGAGCAGGGAAAGCGGTTCCCTCCGGCGGATCTGCCGCAGCGGGCGGAGGAGGCGCTGGGAGCGGCCGCCGCCAAGGTGCTGGCTGCGGCGGCACACAGCCTCACCCGCAAGGCGGGGCTGGCGTCGCGGTTCCACGAGTGGGCCGGCATCGAGGAGGAGGCCGTCTCCCTCTATACGTACGAGTGCCGGGTCATCCCCGGACTCCTCCAGCCGGAGTCGTACGCGCGGGCGGTCTTCGAGCGTCGCCTGCCGCCGCTCACGGAGGAGCAGATCGAGCGACAGGTCACGTCGCGGCTCGCACGCCAACAGTTGCTGATCGAGCTGCCGAACACGAGCTTCTGCTTCTTGATCGAGCAGGCTCTCCTCGAACGGCGCTTCGGCGGTGCCGAGGTGACCCGGACCCTCCTGGAGGGGCTCCTGACGCACGGCCGGCGCCGCAACGTCGAGGTCCTGGTCATGCCGTTGCAGCAGGAGGACCACTCGGGCTACGACGGCTCGATGTACCTCGCCGAGACCAGCGACAATAAGTGGCTGGGATACGTGGAAGGGCACAACACGAGCACCGTGATCAGTGACACGAAAGCGGTCAGTGCCATGCTCCAGCGCTATGGCAAGATGCGCTCACAGGCCCTGAGCCGTCAGGACAGCACGAGCCTGCTGGAGCAGATGCGAGGAGCGCTATGAGCACCACGGAACCGGCCTGGTTCAAGAGCACCTACAGCGGCGGCGACGGCGACAACTGCGTCGAAGTCGCCGTGCAGCCCGAGGCCGTCCTCGTCCGCGATTCCAAGGACACCGCTCTCCGCCCCCTCGCCCTCTCCCCCCGAGCCTGGTCTGCCTTCACCGCCTGCGTCTGAACACCCATACGCGCCACCCCCGTTGTGTCCGCCCATCACATAGTGGGCGACCACGGCGCGCCCTAGCCTCCCGGGAATCCCCACCCCCACCGAGGAGGCCCCCTTGAAGCAACCGCCACGCTTCCCGCGGCTCCGCCGGCTGGCCGCACTGCTGCTGCTCGCCGCGTCGACCGCGCTCCCCACCGCCCCCACGGCCCAGGCTGCCGTCACGCCTGCACCCACCCCCGGCGAGCTCAGGCCCCACACCATCAGCGCCGCCTACACCGCCGGGATCTCGTCCGGCGGGTACATGGCCACCCAGCTCCACGTGGCGTACTCGGGCACGTTCGCCGGCTCCGCCGTCTTCGCCGCCGGGCCGTACGACTGCGCGCGGGGCGACCTCTACCGGGCCCAGTACGCCTGCATGAAGACGTACCAGGACCTCGGGCTCGACGCCCTCGAGCGCACCACCCGCGACCGGTCCGCGCAGGGCCTGATCGACCCGGTGGCCAACCTCTCCGGCGACCCGGTGTACGTCTTCAGCGGGTCGGGGGACGCGACCGTGGAGCGGCCCGTCGCCGGCGCCCTGGCCGCGTACTACGGCCGCTTCGGCGCCCGCGTGCGGTACGACGCCACGACCGCCGCCGGGCACGCCTGGATCAGCCCGCTGGGGCCGAACGCGTGCACCGTCACGCAGAGCCCGTACGTCAACGACTGCGGGATCGACGCCGAGCGCGACCTCCTCGGCCACCTCACGGGAGCCGTCGACGCCCCCGCCCCGGCCCCCACCGGCTCGCTCGTCCGCTTCGACCAGAACCGGTACGTGCCCGGCGGATCGGCCTCCGCCGTCTCCATGGACGGCAGCGGCTTCCTCTACGAACCCGCCGCCTGCTCCGACACCGCCACCCCCTGCCGCCTGCTCGTCGCCCTGCACGGCTGCAAGCAGGGGTACTCGTACCAGTCCTTCGGCACGAAGTTCATCGACACCGCGTACCTCGACGAGTACGCGGACACCAACCACCTCCTCGTCCTCTACCCGCAGGCCGTCCCGACCACCACCCTCGACAACCCCAACGGGTGCTGGAACTGGTGGGGTTACCTCGGCGACGGCGCGTACGCACAGCACGGCGGCAAGCAGATCGAGGCCATCATGAACATGGTCCGCGCCCTCGGCGGCGGGGGCACGGAACCGCCGACCCCGACGACCACCGTCACCCTCCCCTCCCTCGACGCCCAGGACGGCTACGTGAAGGCCGCCCCGGACGGTTCCGGAGCGGCGGTCGGCACCCTCGAGGGCGTCTCCGGCCTGGCCCTCGGCCGCGGCAGCGACGGCAAGGACAACCGCAGCCTGCTCTCCTTCGACACCTCGCGCGTCCCGGCCGGCAAGGAGATCGTCCGGGCGTACGTGAGCGCCACCCGCGCGAGCGGCTCCGGTGACCCGTGGGCCTCGCCCGCCGGCAACCGCCTGCTGCTGGACGTCCGTACGGGCTGCTTCGGCGCCTCGTGCACCACCGAGCCGTCCGACTGGTCCGCCCCGGCGACCGTCCCCGCCGCCGCCGAACTCCCCGCCTTCTCCTCCGGCACGCGCGCCTCCACGGACCTCTCCCCCGCCGCCCTGGCCGCCCTCGACCGCACCGGCACCACCCAGCTCCGCCTGCGCTTCGCCACCACGCCGACGTCCACGGCGTACCTCTTCCTCGCCACCGCCCCCCGCCCCACCCTCACGGTCGAGTACCGCTAGCGCGGGAGACGACCAACCGGACACCGAACTCCGCACCCACGCACTGCAGTTGCTCACCGGCCGGTAGCCCGCGCCGCGCTGGCCGGCGCAGCGGCTCGGGAAGCCGCACGGCCGGCCGGACTACTCCTGGGAACGTCCCCTGACGCCCAGGACGTCCAGCAGGGCGCGGGTGGCCGGGCTCGGGTTGAAGCGGCTCCAGGCCAGGTACTCGACGCGGCGGGGGCCGTCGACGACGGGGACCAGGGCCAGGGCCGGGTCGGCGGCGACGACGGGGCGGATGAAGGCGGACGGCATCAGCGCGACGCCGAGCCCGCGCGCGACGAGGCCGGGGACGAGTTCGGCGAAGCCTGCCTCGTAGGCGACGTCGCGGACCAGCCCGGCGGCGGCGAAGGCCTGGTCGGACTGGGCCCGTGCCGGGGTCCCGGCGGTGAAGTCCACGTACGTCTCGTCCGCGATCTCCCGCAGCGTGACGGGGGCGGCACCGGCGAGGCGGTGCCCGGCCGGGACGATCAGCACGTGCCGGTCGTGGTCGAGGGCCAGGGACTCGACGCCCGCCGGCCGTTCGCCCTCGGGCAGGCCGAGGAAGGCGATGTCGAGGTCGCCCGTCCGGACGGCGGCGGCCAACTCGTCGCTGCCGCCGGCCCGCAGGCGCACGTGCACGTCCGGGTAGCTGGCCCGGTAGCGCTGGAGCAGGTCGGGGATGTCGACGGCGGCCGTGGTCACGATCACGCCGACGGCGAGCCGGCCCCGCACCACGCCGGCCGCCGCGGCCGCGTCGGCGACCGCGCGGTCGGCGGCGGCCAGGCAGTCGCGGGCGGCGGCGAGGAACGCCGTCCCGGCGCTGGTGAGTTCGACGCGGCGGCTGGACCGCGCGAAGAGTCTGACGCCCAGTTCCCGTTCCAGGCCGGCGATCCGGTGGCTGAGCGAGGACTGCACGACGTCGCAGCGCTCGGCGGCACGGGTGAAGTTGCGGGTCTCGGCGAGGGCGACGACGTACCGCATCTGCTGCAGGTCCACGCCGTCATGCTCCAGGTTCATCACTGGCATGACAACCATGAATTGGCGCCATGGCCGTGCGGGCCGAGACTTCCCACATGCCCGCCTCCACCGCCGGACGCCCACCCGCCGACCGCCCACCCGCCGACCGCCCGCCCACCGACGCCCCCGCCCCCGAGGCCGGCGCCGCCCGCCCGACCGCCGGACGTCCGGCCGCCCCCCGTACGCCCTACGCGGTCCTCGCCCTCACGGCGCTCGCCCCCGCCGCCTGGGGCACGACGTACGCCGTGACGACCGAACTGCTGCCGCCCGGGCACCCGTTGTTCGCCGGACTGATGCGGGCCCTGCCCGCCGGACTGGTCGGGCTCGCCCTCGCCCGCACGCTCCCGCGCGGAGAGTGGTGGTGGAAGGCCGCCGTGCTCGGGGTGCTGAACATAGGCGCCCTGTTCCCCCTGCTGTTCCTGGCGGCCCAGCGGCTGCCCGGCGGGGTCGCCGCCACGCTCGGCGCCACCCAGCCGCTGATCGTGGCCGGCCTGGCCGTCGCGGTGCTGCACGAACGGCCCACGCCCTGGCGGCTGGCGTGGGGGGTGTCGGGCGTCGCCGGCGTCGGGCTCATGGTGCTCGGCCCGACGGCCCGGCTGGACCTCGTCGGGGTCCTCGCCGGCGTCGCCGGTACGGCGGGCATGGCCGCCGGAGTCGTCCTCGCCAAGCGCTGGGGCCGGCCCCCGGGAGCCGGCCCCCTGACCCTGGCGGCCTGGCAGTTGACGGCCGGCGGCCTCCTGCTCCTGCCGCTCACGCTCGCGTTCGAGGGCGTACCCGCGCACATCGACGCCGGCGCCACGGCGGGCTACCTGTGGTTGGGCAGCATGGGCGGCCTGATCGCCTACGTCCTCTGGTTCCGCGGCATCGGTCGCCTGCCGGTGGGCGCATCGGCCCCCCTGGTGCTCCTCTCGCCGCTGGTGGCGACCCTGCTCGGGCTGGCGCTGGGCGAGTCGCTCAGCCCGCCCCAGGCACTCGGCCTCACCCTCTCCCTCACCGCCCTCCTGGCCGCCCAGCTCACCCCGGGCCGCCCGACCCCCGAAGGACACCGCACCCGATGAACACCCGCGCGACGCACCCCGACCCCGACCCCGCCACCGCCCGCCGGACCGCCGCGGGCCTGACCGTCGCCGTCCTCGGCGCCACCGGCATGGTGGGCAGCCGCGTCCTGGCCGAGGCCACCGCCCGCGGCCACGACGTCCTGGCCCTCTCCCGGAACCCCGTGCCCCCACCCGCCCCGTCACCCGCCGCGACGGGGGACCGCGGGAACGAGCCGGGGAAGCAGGAGAACCGGGCCGGCGGCCGGGCCGGGACCCTGCCGGGGAGCGTCCTGCCGATCGCGGCCGACGCGGGCTCCCCGCAGTCCCTGCGCGCGGCGCTCGCCGCCTCCGCCGCCCACCGGGCCGCGGACGTCGTCGTCCTCGCGCTCCGCACCTTCCCGGCCGACCCGGAGTTCCTGTCCGCCACCACCCGTACCGTGCTGGACGCCGCCGCCGAGCTCGGCATCCGCGTGCTGGTGGTGGGCGGGGCCGGCGCGCTGCGCAGCCCGGCGGACCCAGGCCTGCTCGTCGCCGACGACCCGGCGTACGTACCGGACGCGTGGCGGCCCGTGGCCGCCGCCGGGATCGCGCAGCTCTCGGCCTGCCGGACGCACGCCCACGCCGACTGGGTGTACCTGAGTCCGCCGGCCCTGCTGGAGCCGGGCGTGCGCACCGGCCGCTACCGGCGCGGCACCGACACCCTCCTCACCGGTACCGACGGCGACTCGCGGATCAGCGCCGAGGACCTGGCGGTCGCCGTGCTCGACGAGCTCGAAACCCCCGCTCGCGAAAGCCACTTCACCGTCGCCCACCTCGACGCGCACCCGCGGGCCTGACGGGACGGACACCCCCGCGTAAGGGGCTGGCCCGGTCCGCCGGCAACCCCCTCGGGACCGTCAGGCCAGCGGCTCGGCCGCCAGCCGCAGCACCTGCGCGGGCCCCGCCCGGAAGGCGGGGCTCGCCGCGTCGGCCTCGACCATGTGCGGCGTGGCGTCGTGCGCGTCCAGCGCCTCCTGCGAGGCCCACCGCTCGATGAGGACGAACCCGTCCGGGTCCCCGCCCACCCGGTGCATGTCGTACTGCAGGCACCCCTCCTCCGCCCGGACGACCGGCGCCAACCGCTCGAACGCCGCCACCTGCTCCGCCCCGCGTCCCGGCAGGGTCCGTATCACGATCACCAACTGCACCGTCTCGGCCATGCGGCGCACCCTAGCCACCGGCGCATCCGCCGCGGCGGGACCGCCCGCGATGCGGACATGTCCGCGTCGACGGCGGCGGCGGGCCCGAGGGGTCGGGGCGGAGGGCGGTGGAGACCTCTCGTCGACACCGCCAAAGGATCCATCCCCATCCCGCTGTAGTTTCCGTCGATTCCCAAGTTACCGCCGGGTTTTGGGTCGGAAACCCTGCCACCGAGCCTTGCGCGCCGCCACGCCCATCGGCAAGGATCAGCCCCCGTCGGGTCGTGGAACGGCCCGTTCCGCCTCGGCTCCCGGCCGCGCACCGGCAATCCCGTGCGCCCGGCCACCCCTTCGCCCGCCCCATCCGCGCGGCCGGCCGCACACCGCCCGAGGCCCTTCCCCCCCGCGACTCGCCGCGACGCCCCCACCGTACGCACGCCCCTCGTCCCCGTGGCGCCGTACGACACCGTCGCGCCCCCTCTCATTCACCTACCCTCAGGCAAGGCAGAGATGGCACCACTGGCCGCGCGCCGCAGAACCCGCACCACCGCCCCCGTCCACCCCGTGGACGAGGTGCTCCCCCTCCCCCGACTCACGCTGTACGGCTTCCAGCACGTCCTGGCCTTCTACGCGGGGGCGGTCCTCGTCCCCGTCCTCCTCGGCAACAGCCTCGGCCTGTCCCGCCAGGAGCTCGTGTACCTGATCAACGCGGACCTGGTCACCGCCGGCATCGCCACCGTCATCCAGGCCTGGGGCTTCTGGCGGATCGGCGCCCGCCTCCCGCTCGTCCAGGGCGCGACGTTCACCGCCGTCTCCCCGATGATCGCCATCGGGCAGGGCGCGGGCGGCGGCACCGCGGGCCTCCTCGTCGTGTACGGCGCCGTGATCACCGCGGGCGTGGCGACCTTCCTGCTGGCCCCGTTCGCCGGCCGGCTCGCCCCGTACTTCCCGCCGATCGTCACGGGCACCCTGCTGACCGTCATCGGCGTCACGCTCATCCCCGTCGCCCTGCAGGACGTCGGGGGCGGCGCGTCCCTGATGGGCGGGCCCTCGTACGGCGCCCCGAGCCACCTCGCGTACGCCGGCGGCACCCTGCTCTTCATCCTGCTCGTCACCCGCTTCGGCGGACCGTTCCTCGGCAGCGTCGCCGTCCTGCTCGGGCTGGTCGGCGGCACGGCCGTGGCCTGGCTGCTCGGCGACGCGGACCTCGGCGCGGTGGACCAGGCCGGCTGGCTGGGCGTCAGCACCCCGTTCCACTACGGGCTGCCGCACTTCTCGCTCTTCCCCGTGCTGGCCATGGTCGTGGTCATGCTGATCACGATGGTGGAGACCACCGGTGACGTGTACGCGATGGGCGAGATCACCGGTCGGGACGTCGACGGCGAGACCGTCGGCCGCGCGCTGCGCGCGGACGGGGTGGCCACCGTCCTCGGCGGCGTCTTCAACTCCTTCCCGTACGTGGCCTTCGCCGAGAACATCGGCCTCGTCCGGATCTCCCGCGTGACCAGCCGCTTCGTCGTGGTCGCCGCCGGGGTCTTCATGATCGCCCTGGGCCTGGTGCCCAAGGCCGGCGCGATCGTGGCCTCCGTCCCGCACCCGGTCCTGGGCGGCGCGGCCGTGGCGATGTTCGGCATGGTCGCCACCGTCGGCATCCAGATCCTGGGCAAGGCCGACCTCAAGCAGGAGCGCAACGCCCTGATCCTCGGGCTCAGCCTGGGCGCCGCGATGCTCCCCACCGTCGTCGGCCCCTTCTTCGACCACCTGCCCACGGAGGTCCGCGCGGTGCTCGGCAGCGGCATCACCCTGGGCAGCCTGACCGCGGTCCTCCTGAACCTCTTCTTCCACACCCGGGCCGACCGCCGCTCGCGCGAGGAGATCGACTGGGACGCCGCGCTGGCCCCCGACCCGGACCCCACCCCGAGCTGGTGACGCGCCGTGCCCACCCAGCCGCCGACACCCCCGCACCAGCCGCACCAGCCGCCGTACCCGCCGGCGCCCGCCCCCTCCCGCCCGCCGTTCTCCGCCGAGCAGGCCCGGGCCGCCCGCGCCCGGGTCGGCCTGACCTTCCACCAGGTCACTTTCCACATGTCCCAGTTGGGCATCGCGCGCGAGCCCGACACCGTCCGGGACTGGGAGTCGGGTGCGGCCACGCCCACCGAACCGGAGCTCTTCGCCCTCGCCGACGCCCTCTGGTGCCCGGTCGCGGTCCTGATGGCCCGCAACCCCCGCACCCTGCGCGAGTACCGGCTGGCCCGCCAGTTCACCGCCCCCCGCCTCGCCCGCCGCATCGGCATGGACGCCGACGCTTACGCCCGGGCGGAGGGCGACCAGCACTGGCCCGGATCCGACCGCCAGACGCTCCTGCTCGCCGACGCCCTCGGGCTGACCCCCGACGAGCTCCGCACCGTCCTCGACCGCACCGCCGACCTGACCGCCCTGCTGCGCCAGGCGGTCGAGGGCCGCTGGAAGCAGTACGCCCCCGCCCTCGCCCGCCTGTCCGGCACCGCCCCGGACCACACGGCCCGCGCCCTGCGCACCCTGCACCAGGAGTACGCCCGCTTCAACGAGCGCTACCTCGGCCACCTCGTGGCCCGCTCCGACGACGCCCGCCTGCGTGAGGTCGCCCGGGCCCGCGCCAGCTGGCTGCGGGCCCTCCCCGACCGCTTCCACCACCTGGCGACGGGCGGCTGACCCCTCACTCCACCCCGAGCCGCTCCCGCCACCTCGCCGACAGCCGCGGCCGGACGAACACCACCCCCTGCTGCGTCCCCACGGCCAGGTCCAGGCCCGCGCTGCCCGGCAGCGGGACGAGCGCCGTGACGAGCGCCGGCACCGGGGCGGCCCACACCTGCTCGCCGCTCGGCAGATGGCACAGCACCACCCCGGTTCCGTCGCTCACGGCCACGAGTGCTTCGCCGCTGGGTGCGTGCCCCGTCCACAGGATCCGGTGGGCCAGGACGGGCAGCCGGCCCGTCACCCCGGGATCCGCAGCGTGCCAGACGGCCACCGGGACGGGGGCCTCGCTCGGCACCGCGTCCACGGTGTCCGGCAGCGGGCCGACGAGACAGAGGAGCACGGCAGCGCCGTCGCCGAGGTCGGCCCAACGGAGGAAGCCAGGGCCCGGGTCCTTCTCCCGGTTCGCGTCCGGCGCCGGCGGGCTCACCGGGTACCGGGCACGGGTCACCAGGTCGATGACGGACGTCGCGGTGTCCAGGCCCCGCTGGGCGATCCAGCGCGTCCCGCTCCGCCCGTGGTGCGGCACCAACAGGTCCACGTCGGGGGCCAGTTCGTACGCGTCACGGGCGTACGGCAGTCCGGTGGCCGCGTCCCAGAGGTGTCCGGGGGTGACCTGCCCGCTCCCGGAGCTCGGGCGCCCCAGCCGGTTGCGCCGGTATCCGCCGACGCTCGTCTCGCCGCCCCGGGCGGTCCTGGTGGCGGTCATGAGCACCGCGTCACCCGCCGTCGCCGTGAAGCCCGTGGCGCGGACGACGTCCGCGTCCACGGCCACGGTCCACGGCAGGTCCACGACGTTCCGCGCCCCGTCGGAGCCCGCCACGAGCGTGGCACGGCCGCACAGTGCGTCGAACTCGAGCACACGGGTGGCGGGGTGGCCGTCCGTGGCCGGCAGGAACCACGAGTGAAGGGCGGACTGGTTCCCGCTGGGCCAGCTCCAGGCCGGCAGGTCCGCCGCCGCCCGCAACCGGCGCCAGGTACTGGACATGATGCTCTCGAACACGGGCCCGTCAGGGTCCGGCGGCCCGTCTCCGGACCCGACGAAGCTCCGCGAGGCCACGCGCCGGTCCAAGAGGTTGAGCGTTCCGTCGGAGTCCTCGTGGCTGCGCACGGTGTCGGTGCCGTGGAGAGCGGACTCGGTGGTCGGGCCGAGTGCCACCCTGCCCGTACCTTCCTCCCCGGGGACGTACGTCGCGCGCCACACGGTCCGGAATCCCCGTGCCACGACGGACAGGGGCTCCCCCCTCAGGGCGGCCAGCGAATGCACCTCGGGCTGCGCGGGCAGCCGTTCCTCGCCGGCCGCCGGGCCGTGCGGCCGACCTTCGGCGTGCGCCCCCCACCGCCACAGCCGCGCGGTCCCGTCGTTGCCGACCGCGAGCACGTCCGGGCCCGCGGCCCCGGGGCCGTCGAGCACCCGCACGGCGCTCACCGCCCCTTCGTGCCCGTACAGCGCGCCGGCCGGCGCTCCTGTGGCGCACGCGGTCAGGACCACGTCTCCGCTCGTGTGGGCGCCGACGACGAACAGCTCGCCGTCCGCCAGCACGGCGTCCGCCATGGCCGGACGCAGATGGACGTGCGCCGCGCCCCTCATCAGCCCGCCGAGGCGGACGCCGAGGAAGTACTCCATATTGCTCACGACGTACACGGGGTCCGCGCCGCCGCCGTACGCGAAACCACCCACAGACTCCCAGGGCAGGGACACCTCCCGAGGCGTGCTCCTCCTCCTCCCTGTGGCCGGCTCGAACACGGTGTAGTGCCCCGGCCACTCCACAAAGGCGAGGACCGTGCCGCGCGGCCCGCGGACGCCGTCCAGCAGCACCCCGCCGGCCAGGCCGGCCAGCACCCGGCGCGGTGCACCGCTCCGCTCGAGGTCGTGCGCGGTGAGCACCCCACTGTTCCCGTCGAACACGAACATGACGGCCCGGCCCGCCTCGTCGCAGCCGAGGCGGGCGGTGCGGGCAGGGGCACCGGAGCGCCCGGTCCGCTCCGTTCGATGCTCGGCGAGGACGTCCAGGCCGGGGAGCGACAGTGCCACCACGCGGTCGCCATCACCGCAGATGACCACGGGTGTGCCGTCGGACAGGGACGCACTGCCGCCCAGATGCTGGAAGCCGGTGTCCGGAGCGGCTGCGCGTACCGACTGGTCCGCGACGCCCCAGACTCGCAGGGTGCCCTCCCGGTCGAGGGTCACGGCCTCGGCACGGTCCGCCAGCACGGCGATCCCCAGGACCCCGTCCGCATGGGGCAGGACCGTGGACTGGGCGGGGTCGTCGAGGAACCAGACGTTCACCCGGCCCTTCAGTGGCGGCTGCGCCACCACGGCCCGGCCCGCGGAAGGCAGCACCAGCGGCTCCAGCCGCCAGCCGCCGAACACCGACATCGTCGAGTAGACGTCGCCCTCGTGCCGGCCGACCACCCGGTGCGGAGTGATCCGCCGCGGCTGGGCCGCGATCCGCCGCACCGTGCCGGAGAGCTCCTCCGCGGCGCGCGCCAGCCCGTGCACCCCGTAGGTCTCCGCGACGAACGCCAGCAGTGCCGCCCGGTCGGGATCCGGGTCCGCTCCCGCGAGCAGCGACCCGTACCGCTCCACCGCGAGCGCCGGCACGGGCCGGCGCACCACCTGCCGCACCGCGGGCAGCAGCGTCGCCGGGTCCGCGGCGAGGACGAACGCCGCGTCCTCGATGAGGTCGTCCAGTGCCCCCGAGCCCGCTGCGTGGGTGGCGAGGTGCGAGCGGACGTACGCGGGGGCGGCGGACCAGTCGCCGTCCGGGACCAGCTCGCGCAGCACGTCCACGAAGCACTGCTGGACGTCCGCCGCGTCCCGGTGCCGCAGCACCCGCGCCCGCATGTGGTCCGTGAGCTCCTGGTGGTAGAGCCGGAAGGAACGCGTACGGTCCACCGACGCGTGCGCGACGTACGAGCCGTCCTCCTCCAGCAGCAGGTCGACGTCCGTCTCCGTCAGGGGGAGCCCCGACAGCCGTCCGGCGACCCGCACCCACAACCGGCGCGGCAGGCCGCTGCCCTCGGCGAACGCCAACGCGGTGAGCAGGGCCGTCGTCGCGGTCCGCCGCCCGGCCGGACGGCGCCGCAGGTACGCCTCGAAGGCGCCGCCGACGTCCGACGGCAGCTGCTCCGCCCAGCCCGGCACCGAGGTGTCGGCCGGCCGGCCGCGCAGCAGGGCGCTCGCCGTCATCCGGGCGACCAGGAAGCACCGCCCGGCGCGGCGGGCGACCTCCGCCGCGACGCGTCGGGCCAGGTCGGGCAGGTCCGCGTACGGGGCGCCCGTCTCGGAGATCACCTTCTCGACGTACTCGGCGGTGTCGGTGTCGTCGGCGTACGTCCCCTCGTCGAGGTCGATGAGGGGGACGCGGTCCCCGAGGTGCGGGAGCAGCTCCCGGCGCGAGCCGACCAGCAGCCGTACGCACGGTACGCCCGCCAGCGGCCGCAGCAGGTCCCAGGCGATGCGGCGGGCCTCGGCCCGGTCGCCGCCGGGACCGGCCTCGTCCAGCGAGTCGACGACGATCCGCAGCGGCCGGCGCCTTCCTGCCAGGGCCTCGAACAGGGCGCTCGGCGTGGCGGCGTGCACGTCGGCCGCGGCCGCGAGTCTGCCGACGAGGGCGTCCAGGGTCTGGTGGTGGGCGTTGACGGACGCGTCGGCGTGGCCCTCGAGGACGAGCCGGCCGAGTACGGCCGACTTCCCGGAGCCCGGATCGGCCGTCACCACCAGGGCGCCCGCGGCTCCCTCGCCGGCCAGGTGCGCGCGGGCCTCGCGCAGGACGCGTTCGCGGCCGGTGAAGTACGAGCCGGGGTCGTGGACCTGTTCCACCCCGCGCCCGCGCGGCTCGAAGTGCGCGGCGAGGTCGCCGGCGTCGGCGCCGCGGGCGCCGTCCCCCGCCCGCTCCGCCCGGGGGTCGTGCAGGGGGTTGGTGAAGAAGGGCGGGGCCTCGGACTGGTCGACCGCGTAGCAGGTGGCCCGCTGCCGGCGGCCGGCGGCGGTGAAGGCGCGGTTGACCCGGTCGGCGAGCGTGCCGGGGGCCAGGTACCGCTGCGACGCGCCGTCGCCCGCGGCGACCGCGTCGGCCAGCCGGGACACGAACGCCCCGTCGTCGGCGAGGTCGCGGTGCCGGGCGGAGGCCAGCAGCCAGGTCCCGGACCCCGTGGCGTCGGTCCGGGCGCGGCCCGCGGCGACGGCGTCGCTCACCGTGCCGATGCCGGTCCCGGCGACCGCCGCGTAGCAGGCGTCGACGACGAACAGGACGTGCCGGACCGGCGACGTGGCCAGTACCTCGGCCAGGTCGGCCGGCGAGAGCCACGAGTGCGGCCGGCCGTACCCGGTGTCCGCGCACGCGAGCCGGTATCCGCCGGCCGGCGGGCGCTCGCCGTGGCCCGCGTAGTACACGACCACGACGTCCTCGGCCGAGAGCGCGGCGGACGCGCACCAGTCGGCCAACGCGTCCTCGAGGTCCCCCGCGCCCGGGTCGTCCGAGACCTCGGCCAGCACCCGCTCGTACCCCATCGACCCGAAGAGCGAGACCAGCGCCGCGACGTCGCCGGGGACCGCCGGCAGCTCGGGGAGCGCGGCGTCGCGGTAGTGCCGGGTCCCCGCCGCCACGAGGTAGCGCATCAGCGCGCCCCGGGCCCCGGCTCCGTCCCCAGCCCCGCGGCGATGGCGCGGCCCGTCTCGACGGCGGTCAGGTAGCGGGTGGCGTCGTGCATGTGGCTGCCGTTGTGGACCAGGAGGTCGGTGACGCGGTTCCCGAAGGCGGGGCGCAGTTCGCGCACCGCGGCGACGACGTCGGTGGAGTCGGCGACGTTGGTCCAGGCCCGCAGCGGCTTCGGCCAGCGCGCCCTCCGGTCCCGGGGCGGCGGGTCGAGCCGGTCCAGGACGAGGGACCGCATGCCGAGCGGGGACCCGAGCGTGACGAGCATGCGCACGTCCCAACTCCCGTTGTACGCCTCGTCGCAGAGGGTCTCGTACGCGATCACCGACCCGAGCGAGTGCCCCACCACCACCCGGGTCCCGGACGTGATCCGCGCGGCCACCCGGGCCCGGGCCGCGGCGCGCACGTCGTCGTCCGACAGGTAGGCGGTGAGCTGCTTGAGGCTGCCGACGAGCATGCCGTCGAGCACCCCGCGCAGGAACGCCGCGCCCGTCAGGGCGTCGAGGGCCGCCCGGACGGCGTTCAGCCGCAGGGCCTGGGAAGGCGCCCAGAAAGCCGCGCCCCGCGTGCCGTCGGCCGCCGGATCGGGGACGGCCGGGTCGGTCCGGGCCGCCGCCTCCCACCAGGCCATCAGGAGCCGGAACTCCTCCTCGGTCTCGACGTCCTCCGGCCCGTGCGGCGGTTCCTGCCCGGCGCGGGTGCCGCGGGGCCGGAACAGGTCGCCGTAGAAGGCCGTGCCGACGTCGTCCGGTTCGGGCACCGGCCCGCCCGCCAGCCGTATGCCGCTCAGCAGCTCCGGCACGGTGTCCCGCGCCAGGGAGTCCTCGCCGAGGTACTGCTTGCCCACGCCGTGCACGAAGACGACCGCACTCAATTGCCCTCCCGCGTAAGGCGACCAGCCTACGCGCGCACCTCGTCGCGGCGCCGGAGAACGCCGGTCGACGGTCGACGACGGCTGCGGCTGCGGCTGCGGTGCGGCACGGGAGGCCCGGCTGCGCGGGGAAGGTCAGGCGGGCACGCCGCCCCGGGCGATGACGTCCGCGTACCAGTGGGCGCTGGACTTGAGGGTGCGGCGCTGCGACGCGAAGTCGACGTGGACGATGCCGAAGCGCTTGCCGTACCCGTAGGCCCACTCGAAGTTGTCGAGCAGCGACCACAGGAAGTAGCCGCGGACGTCCGCGCCGTCCTCGATCGCCCGGTGCACGGCCGTCAGGTGGGCGTGCAGGTAGGCCACCCGCTCGGGGTCCTTCACCGCGCCGGACGGGTCGGCGTAGTCGTCGTACGCGGCGCCGTTCTCGGTGACGACCAGCGGCAGCCCGGGCAGCTCGTCCTTCAGCCGGACCAGGAGTTCGTACAGCCCGTCGGCGTCGACGGGCCAGTCCATGGCCGTGCGGGGCCCCGGGACGGGAACGAAGCGCACGTGCCGCTCGGCGCCCGCCCACGGCGAGGGCGACGGCGAGGGCGAGGGCGAACTGCCGGCCGCGACCTCGGTGGGGGCGTAGTAGTTGATGCCGAGCGAGTCGATCGGCGCGGCGGCCGTCCGCAGGTCCCCGTCCCGGACGAAGGACCAGTCGGTGACGGCCGCGGTGTCGGCGACGAGGTCCTGCGGCAGCCGTCCGTGGAAGACCGGGTCGAGGAAGATCCGGTTGCCGACGGCGTCGATCCGGCGGGCCGCGTCACGGTCCTCGGGCGTGCCGGTGTGGGCGCGGACGGCGTGGAGGTTGAGGGTGAGGGAGACCTCGGCCGGCTCGGGGAGCGCGGCGCGCAGCGCCTGCACGGCCAGGCCGTGGGCCAGGTTGAAGTGGTGGGCGGCCCGCAGCGAGTCGACCGCACTGGTACGGCCGGGGGCGTGCACCCCGTTGCCGTAGCCGAGGAAGGCGGCGCACCAGGGCTCGTTGAGGGTGGTCCACGTCGCGACGCGGTCGCCGAGCGCCTCGGCCGCGAGGCCGGCGTACTCGGCGAAGCGGTACGCGGTCTCCCGCCGCGGCCAGCCGCCCGCGTCCTCCAGCTCCTGGGGCAGGTCCCAGTGGTACAGGGTCGCCACCGGCCGGATGCCCGCCTCGCGCAGCTCGTCCGTGAGCCGGCGGTAGAAGTCCAGGCCCCGCTGAACGGCGGGTCCCCGGCCGGTCGGCTGGACGCGCGGCCACGCCAGGGAGAAGCGGTAGTCGGTCACGCCGAGCCGCCGCATCAGCGCGACGTCCTCGCCCACCCGGTGGTAGTGGTCCGCGGCGACGTCACCGGTGTCGCCGTTGCGGACCTTCCCGGGGGTGCGGCTGAAGGTGTCCCAGATGGAGGGGGTGCGGCCGTCCTCGGCGGCGGCGCCCTCGATCTGGTAGGCGGCGGTGGCGGTGCCCCAGCGGAAGCTCTCGGGGAACCGGAGCGTCGTGGTGCTGCTCGGGCGGGTGTCCAGGGCGGTCATGGGTGCGGATCTCCCGAAGGTGAGACGACTGTGGTGTGGACGGGTGGGCGGGGCGGCGCGGAGACGGGTCCCGCCCCGCGTGGTCAGCCCTTGACCGCGCCCTGCATGATGCCGCCGACGATCTGCCGGCCCAGCAGCCCGAAGACCAGCAGCACGGGCAGCGTGCCGAGCAGGGTGCCCGCCATGATCACGGACTGGTCGTTGACGTAGCCGCCGCCGAGCTGGCGCAGGGCGACCTGGACGGTCGGCTCGGAGGAGGACAGGGCGACGATGGGCCAGAAGAAGTCGTTCCAGGCGGCCATGAAGGTCAGCAGGCCGAGGACGGCCATGCCGGGCCGGGCGATGGGCACGACGATGGACCAGAAGATCCGTGCCGTGGACGCGCCGTCGACCCGGGCGGCCTCGATCAGTTCGTCGGGCAGCGACTGCACGAGGTGCTGGCGCATGAAGAACACGCCGAAGGCGGAGACCAGGCCGGGCAGGATGACGGCCTGGAGCTGGTTCACCCACTGCAGCTCGGCGATCAGCATGAACAACGGGATGACGCCCAGTTGCGGCGGGATCATCATGGTGCCGACGGTGATCGCCAGCAGGGCGCCGCGGCCGCGGAAGCGGAGCTTGGCGAAGGCGAACCCGGCGAGCGTGCAGCACAGCACCGTGCCCAGGGTGACCGATCCCGACACGATGAGGGAGTTGAGGAGCGCCCTGCCGATGTCGGCCTCTTCCGTCACCGCCTCGAAGTTCCGCAGGAGGTTCGGCCCGGGCAGGAGCGACGGCGGGACCCGGGCCAGGTCGGCGTTGGAGCGGCTGGCCGCGACGATCGTCCAGTAGAAGGGGAACGCCGAGACGAGCACGGCGACGACCAGGAGCGCGTGGGCGACCTTCCCGCCCCGCATCGTGCGTCCCGCGCCGGACCGGCGCCGCTCCCGCGCGGCCGGCCGTTCGGGGGCCGGGGACGTGGCCGGTGGAGTGGCGAGCGCGGTCATCGGCCGGCCTCCTTGCGGGAACGGCGGCGCACGATCAGGGCGTTGGCCCCGACCACCACCAGGATCAGCAGGAACATCACCCAGGCGATGGCGGCGGCCCGGCCCAGGTGGAAGAAGCCCCAGCCCTGCTCGTACATGTAGAGGCCGAGGGTCTGGTACTGGTGCGAGATGCCGCCGGAGGCGGAGCCTTCGAAGAGGAGCGGCTCGCCGAACAGCTGGGTCGCGCCGATCGTGGAGACGACGGCCGTGAAGACGATCGTGGGCCGCAGTCCCGGCAGGGTGACGTGGAAGAACTGGCGCCACCGCGACGCCCCGTCCATCTCCGCGGCCTCGTACAGCTCGTGCGGGATGGACTGCATGCCCGCCAGGTAGATCAGCGCGTTGTACCCGGTCCAGCGCCAGACGACGATGCTGGAGACCGCGACCTGGGAGGCGAGGGTGCCGGTCTGCCAGTCGACGGGACCGATGCCGACGAGCCCGAGCACGTAGTTGATCAGCCCGAAGTCGTGGCCGAAGAGCTGGGCGAAGACGAGCGTGGCCGCGGCGACGGAGGTCGCGTACGGAAGCAGCATCGCGGTGCGGAAGAACGTCCGTCCGCGCAGCTTGTGGTTGAGCAGGTGCGCAAGGCCGAGCGCCAGCACCAGCTGGGGCACGGTGGAGAGCACTCCGATGGTGAAGGTGTTGCGCAGCGAGGTCCAGAAGAACTCGTCGCTCAGCAGCGCGGTGTAGTTGCCGAGGCCGCGCCACTCGAGGTCGCCGGGCGTCTGGAGTTCGACCCGGTACAGCGACACGAAGGCCGTGTAGATCAGGGGGAAGAGCCCGAAGGCGGCGAAGAGGGTGAAGAACGGGGCGATGTAGGCGTACGGGGAGAGCTGGGCCCACGCGCGCCGGACGTGGGAGCTCCGGCTCCCCGGTGTCGGTCGCGCGGATGCGGCGAGGGTCACGGTGCGGCCCTTCGGGAGGGGGCGGTGCCGGGCGGGGAAGGGACCCCCGGGCCGGTCCGGGCCGGTCCGGGGGGTCCGGGGCGGTCCGGGGGGGTCCGGGGGGGTCCGGGGGGGTCCGGGGGGGTCCGGGGCGGGGCGGGTGTGGCACGGACCGGCCCGGAGGCGGCCGGGGTCAGCCCATGGTGTTGGCGACGCCCTTCTTGGCGTTGTCCCACGCCTTGCCGGGGGCCGTGCCCTTGCGCTCGATCTCGCTCAGCGCGTTCGTGATCTGCTGGGCGACGTTCTGGTCGTGGATGCCCAGGACCTGCACCGGGGCGGCCTGCGCGGCCGCTCCGAAGATCTTGCCGATCGGAGCGCCGGAGAAGTAGGGGTCCGTGGCGTCGGCGATCTTCGTGATGGCACCGGTGGACGACGGGAAGTTGCCCTGCTTGGTGAAGACCTTGGCCTGCTGCTCGGGCGCGGTGAGCCACTTGATCAGCTCGTAGGCCTCCTTCTTGTGCTCGGCCGCCTTGGGCACGGCGAGGTAGGAGCCGCCCCAGTTGCCGGCGCCGCCGGGCAGCGCGGCCACGTCCCACTTGCCCTTGCCGGCCTCGCCCGCCTGGCCCTTGATGTAGCCGAGCATCCATGCGGGGCACGGCAGGGTGGCGAACGAACCCGCCGCGAAGGCCTGGTTCCACTGCGGCGACCACTGGTCGAGCTTGGCGCTCAGCCCGGCGTCGGTCGCCTTGACGGAGGTGTCCCAGGCGGTCTTCAGCGCCGGGTTGGTCTCCCAGATCAGCTCGCCCTGGGCGTTGTAGTAACGCTCCTTCTCCTGCCCGATCATGACCGAGTAGAGGCTGCCGACGCTGTCCAGCCAGGCGCTCTTCGTGCCGGCCTTCGCCTTGTACTGCCTGCCCAGCTCCAGGTAGCCGTCCCAGGTGGACCAGCGCTTGGCCAGTTCCGTGCGGTCGGTGGGCAGTCCGGCCTGCTTGAACAGGTCGGTGCGGTAGCACATGGCCTCCGGACCGACGTCGGTGCCGAGGCCGACGACCTCGCCGCCCCTGCCGGTGGCGGCGGCCCACTTGGCCGGGGCGAAGCCGGCCTCGAGCGACTGCGCCCCGTACTTCTTCAGGTCCTCGAACCTGTCGGTCTGCTGCTGGGCGACGGACGCGATCCGACCGGCCTCGATGCCCTGGACGTCGGCGAGGCCGCCGCCGCCGGCGAGCCGGGTCTGGAGCGACTTCCAGTAGTCGGCCTCGTCCTCGGTGTCGGTCTGCTTGATCGTGACGTTCGGGTGGAGCGTCTCGTACTCGGCGTAGAGCCCGGCCTCCTTGTAGCCGAAGGAGCCGAAGAGGTCGACGGTGATCGTGACCTTCCCGCCCGCCTTCCCGGTCGAGGAGCCGTCGGAGCCGGATCCGCAAGCGGCGAGCAGGGAACCGGCCAGCACTACGCCGCCGAGACGGAAGATCGTTCTCATGGCGGCTCTGGCAGTGGGCATGGGGGCCTCCTGGGCTTCGGTTGAGCACGAGGCGCTTGAGAGCGCTCTCAGACGTGCAGGGGGAGACTGCCCGGACGCATCGCGCGTCGTCAAGACCTGAAGCGATAACGGCTCGGCCCGCCCAACGCGCAAGGCGCGTCGGGGCGTTCGCCACCGCGCCCCGACCGGACGAAGGGCTCACGACGGCACACGGGCCACCCGCCCCCGCGTCAGCGCACGCGCAGGGGGCGGGGAAGGGCACGCCGGCGAACGGCCGCCCCTTCGGCCCTCAGGAGGACCGGCGCTCCACCAGGACGGTCGGCGTGATCACGGAATCGGCCCCCGCCTGCTCGGGGTGGTCGATGCGGCGCACCAGGAGCCTGACCATGAGGCGCCCCATGCCTTCGATGTCCTGCCGTACGGTGGTGAGGGCCGGCACCGCACCCCTGGCGACGTCCCCCATGTCGTCGAACCCGACGACGGCGACGTCCTCGGGGACGCGCAGGCCGCGGTCCCGGAGGGCACTCAGCGCACCCCGCGCCATCAGGTCGTTCGCGGCGAAGACCGCATCGAGTCCGGGGCACCGGTCGAGCAGTGCCGCCATGGCCCGAGCGCCGCTCCCCTCGGTGAAATCGCCCAGGTGCACGAGGTCCGGGTCGGCGTCGACGAGGACGTCGTGGTAGCCGGCGGCGCGGTCGGCCGCGGAGGTCTGGTCAGGAGGGCCCGCGATATGGGCGATTCTGCTGCGACCTGCGGAAACGAGGTGCGAAACGGCCGCTCGCGCCCCACCTCTGTTGTCGCAGTCCACGTAGGGGGCGCCCGGCGGGGCGGTCGCCGGCGGGCGGCCGCCGAGCACGTAGGGCACCCTGCTGCGGGCAATCAGGTGGGCCAGCTGGTCGTCGCCGTGCAGGGAGAAGGCGAGGGCCCCGTCCACGTGACCGCCCGACAGGTACCGGGCGATCCGCTCGTGGTCGGACTCGCCCTCCACCCAGAGCAGCACGAGTTGCAGATCGTGCGCCGACAGCTCCCTGCTGATCCCCCTCACCTGCCGCTCGAAGAACGGGTCGGAGAACACGCGGAACTCCGGCTCCGCGATGATCACGGCCACGGCGCCGGTCCGTTGGGTCACCAGGGAACGCGCCACCTGGTTGGGGACGTAACCGAGTTCGTCGACCGCCTGGCGCACCTTGTCGATCAGCGGCTGGCGCACTCCGGAGCCTCCGTTGACCACACGGGACACCGTCGCCCGTGAGACACCCGCACGTGCCGCCACCTCCTCGAGGGTGGGGCGGGGCGTCGTCGTGCGCTCGGGCAACGGGCTCTCCTGTCTACGCGCGGACATCCGGCAGGCCGCCGTGGAAAAGCATAGTCCCGCATCCCGGCAAGATGAGAGCGCTCCCAGCCGCGTCCGGGACACGCTGCGTCCGACGCCACCCACCCTTCACCCTCTGGAAGCAAGCCAGCAGGAATCGGCGTTCCTGGCTCAAAGCATTGACCGACCCAGGGCGCCGCCCTACGTTGTGCGGCGACGTGAGAGCGCTCTCAGAAGGGCTGTGATGAGATCCCGCAGAAACCTGTCGTTGCTGACGGCAGCGGCTCTTGCCGCCACCGCGCTGGGCACCGTCGGCGGCGGTGTCGCCTCGGCCGCCACCGTCGTGGTGGGCAAGGGCAGCTACAGCGACGTGCGTCCCGCCGGCCGTCAGGGACCGTCGAACAACGGCGGCCAGGCGGTCAGGCCCAAGGTCACCCCCGCCATGGCGGACACCCCCGTCCCGACGAACGACTGGTGGTCGTCGCTGGCCTTCCAGCGCTTCTCCGCCAACCCGTGGTCGGAGAACATGTACGGCCACCCCCTCACCTACAAGGCCGTCTCCGGCGGCCTCGAGGTCGGCTACCCGACCACCCACCAGATCGTGGGCGACGGCCGGCAGTACGAGTTCCCCCACAAGGCCGACCTGACCCTGGGGCTCGCCGGCCTCGCCTCCCCCGACGCGAAGGCGGACGGCTGGGGCGACTGGACCGTCAGCCCGTACTGGAACGACGGTGCGCGCAGTCTCCGGACGACCATCGGCCACGGCCTGCCGTACGTGTACGCGGAGGCCTCCGGAGGCGCGGCGCAGATCACCACCGCGGCTCCGCCGACCGTCTTCGCCGACCAGGGCAACGTCCTCGGTGTCACCGTCTCGGGGCACGACTACGCGCTGTTCGCCCCGAGCAGCAGCGACTGGACCGTGTCCGGCAACGAGATCCGCGCGGACCTGGGCGCCCGGCACTACTTCTCCCTGGCGGTCCTCCCGAGCAGGGAGGCGCTGGCCGCCTTCAAGAAGTACGCCTTCAGCTTCGTGACCGGATCGAAGGTGGACTGGAAGTACCGGCAGCAGGACGGCGAGGTCACGGCGACCTACTCGCTGACCACCGAGGCGAAGGAAGGCACCGAGACCGGCACCTTCCAGGCGCTCTACCGCCACCAGTGGCTGCACACCGGTGACCCGCTGACCGCCTACCGCTACGTCTCCCCGCGCGGCGAGATGAAGGTCCGCGAGGGCACGTCCTTCTCGACCACCCAGAAGGTGAACGGCGTGCTGCCCGGCCTGCCGAGCGCCGCGGGCGTCGACAAGACCAAGGTGAAGGCCTACATCGACGAGGTGCTGACCCAGGGCGACCCCTTCAACGGTGCGACCGACACCTACTGGACCGGCAAGGCCCTGGGCAGGCTCGCCCAGCTCGTCCCCCTCGCCGACCAGATCGGGGACACCGCCGACCGCGACAGGCTGCTGAGCCTGCTCAAGGGCCGGTTGGAGGAGTGGTTCACGGTCGGCGGCGCCTCCGAGTTCTCCTACGACAAGGACTGGCGCACCCTCATCGGGTACCCGGCCTCGTACGGGAGCGACCAGGAACTCAACGACCACCACTTCCACTACTCGTACTACGTGATGGCCGCGGCCGTCGTGGCACAGTACGACCCCCGGTGGGCAGCCGACTCCGAGTGGGGCGGCATGGTCAAGGAGCTCGTCAAGGACGCCGCCAACCCGGCGCGGAACGACGGCAAGTACCCCTTCCTACGCGGTTTCGACGTCTACGCCGGCCACAGCTGGGCCGCGGGCCACGCGGCGTTCGCGGCCGGCAACAACCAGGAGTCGTCCTCGGAGTCGATCAACCTCAGCGCCGGCCTGGTCATGTGGGGCGCGGCCACGGGTGACACGGCGCTGCGCGACCAGGGCGTCTACATGATGACGACCGAGTCGGAGTCGATCGCGCAGTACTGGTTCGACGCCGACCAGCAGGTCTATCCGCAGGACTTCACCCACGACGTCGTCGGCATGGTCTGGAGCAGCGGCGGCGCGTACGCGACCTGGTGGACCGCCAACCCCGAGGAGATCCACGGCATCAACTTCCTCCCGGTGACCGGCGGCTCCCTCCACCTGGCCCGCGAGAAGGCCATGCTGAGCCGCAGCGTGGCCGAGATGGAGCGGGAGAACGGCGGACCGGCCGTCGAGTGGAAGGACGTCTTCTGGCAGGTCCAGGCCCTCTACGACCCGCCCGGGGCCATGGCCTACTGGAACCAGTGGAACGGCGCCTACGTCCCCGAGGCCGGCGAGACCAAGGCCCACACCTACCACTGGATCGCCACGCTGAACGCCATCGGGTCACCGGACATGACCGTCACGGCCGACTCCCCCACCGCCGTCGCCTTCGCCAGGAACGGCACCAGGACCTACGCCGCACACAACTACACGGCCACCACGTGCTCGGTGCTCTTCTCGGACGGCGCCGTACTGAACGTACCGGCCCGGTCCACCGCGTCCGGCACGGGCGGCGACACCGTCAGCACCCCCTGCGGCACCCCCGCCGACGACGGCCCCGGCGCACCCGGCACCCCCGTCGCCACCCACGTCACGGACACCTCCGTCACCCTGACCTGGACGCCCGCGACCGACGACAAGGGCATCAAGAACTACGACGTCTACCGCGGCACCACCAGGATCGCCACGGTCACCGGCACCACGCACACCGACACCGCCCTGACCCCCGGCACCCGCTACACCTACAGCGTCCGGGCCCGCGACACGACCGACCACGTCGGCCCGGCCAGCGGCACCGCCACCGTCACCACGTCCGGCCCCCCGCCGGTCACGGGCGACACCTTCTACCTGCGCACCGGCGGCCAACTGACCACCACGGCGGCCGCGGTGGCCACCCCGAACACCATCCCGTCCGCGAGCGGCACCAACCACGACGGAACCCCGTACCACCCGCTCGTGTACGAGGCGAAGCACGTCAACGGCACCCTCAAGCCCGGCTCCGGCACCGCCTTCACCTTCAAGGTCGACGCCGGCACGAACGTCGGCTACGCCCAGCAGGCCAGGGTCTCCTACGACCTGACCGGCGACGGCACCTTCGACCGCGTCGAAACGTTCCGCTACTTCGCCACCGACCCCCTCCCCGGCTGGGAGGACTACTCCTCCACCCGCCAGGGCACCCACTCCACGTCAGGCACCCCGGGCAACCTCACCGACGGCACCATCCGCGTCGAGGTCTGGAGCGCCCTGGGCAACGGCCCGTCCACCCTCCAGGTAGGCACGGGCTCCACCCTGACCGTCCCCTACACCTGACGGCCGGCCCGGCCTGGCCCGTGGGGGCGTCCCACGGGCCGGGCTCACCTGACCAACCGGGGCCGACTGTCATCGCGCCAGGTCGGGCAACAGCTGGTCGAGGACCGTCTCCTCCTCCACCCGGACACCGAGTTCTGCGAGAGCGTCGGACAACTCCGGATCCCAGGGGGCTTCGGCCGGGTGGCCGCTGAGCGGCGGGCCTGCCGGAGCGTTGACCACTGCATCCCGGTACTCGGCAGCCGTGAACCGCCACGGCTGCCAGGAGACGCGGCGCAGCAGAGCGGAGGCGATGCGCAGCCCGCCCCAGTCGAAGTCGCCGTGGTAACGGACGGTTGCGCCGCCCTCGTGAAGATGGTGCAGAAGGGCGAGAGCGGCGGCGGACGGTTGGCCCTGAAGGCAGACGAGCGGCGAACAGTCCTGTCCGAGGGCGTCGGCCGCCGCGGCGAGTACCGCCGGATTCTCGCACACATGAACGACCTCGGCGGCGGCGTCAGGAGGGCGGCGGATGAGCTGTCTCAGGGTCAGGACGGCGGGTTCGCCCGCCTCGGCCATCCAGTCCAGAGCAGGGGTGCCGCGCACGTTCAGCGCGAGGACGGTCGAGGACAGCTCGTCGCGCAACAGCCCGGCCGACGCCCAGGCGTCGCGTCGCCATGGGGCCCCGCTGCCGTCGGGGAAGCCTGTCAGGGCGCGAATGCCGGACAGGGTGACGGTGGCCAGAGGTGTGCCGTCGTCCAGTGCATGGGAGCTGTCCAGCAAGCGGGCCGCGAAGGCAGGCAGGGAGACCGGCGGGTCGGCGGGCAGGGCCCGCAGGACGGTCGCCGCTCGGAGGAGCAGAGTCCCGGCGTCTGCCGGGGTCCCCGCCAGGCGCCGCACCAGGCCGTCCCCCCGGAGGCGGACGGCCCATGCCGCCAGGGCCGGGCGTTCCTCAGCCAGCTCCTCGATCGGGGCGAACGCCTCCTGCCAGGCGTCCCTTTCGGCCCTGCGGGCGGGTCCGAGCAGGGTGACCGGCCCGGTGAGCGCGGTGACCGCCGCGGCGAGCCCGTCCGGGCTGATGCCCGACCGGCGCAGCACCGCGTCCACGGCTTCCAGCCGCAACGTCAGGGAGCGGCCCTCTCCGGGGCAACGGCCGAGCAGCCGTTCGGCCGCGCGCCGCTGGTCCGGGGTGGGCCGGCTCAGGGTGACAGCGCCGATGAGAGGCTGTTCGGCCGCCAGACGCCGGCGCGTCCGCTCCACGAGCCAGGCGAGCTCGGGGACCCCGAGCAGCCGGCCCAGTCGTTCCGCGTCGACCGGCCCCGGTCCGGTGCCGGCCGTCAGCTCCACAAGGGCTCCGGGCTGCCTGGCACGGTCTCCTCTGCTGCTGCGGCGTCCCGGTCCGGGTCCTCGCCGCGTATCCGCCGCATGCCGTCCCACTCCCATCGCGTGACCAGTACGGCCGCCACGTCGTCGATCCGGGACAGCTGGGCGATGGCGATGCCGGGCACCTGCGGGTAGCAGGCCCACTCCCGTTCGCTGGTCATCACCACGTCCAGGTCGAAGGCATGCAGCAGGCCGAGGCACTTGGCCCGCGAGTCGTCGTCCACGCCGGCGAAGGCCTCGTCCAGGGTGACCAGGCGCGGAGCGTGCGGGCTGCTCGCGCTCGCGTAGTGCGAGGAGGCGGCGGCGAACAGCGGTACGGACACCGCGAGGACGCGTTCACCACCGGAGGCGGGGCCGGTAGCAGGGACCCAGCGGCCCTGCTGGTGCCGTTCGACGCCGAACTCGTGCCAGGTGCGGTAGTCGAGTGCCGCCGTGAGGTGTTCCGTCCAGCTGCCCGAGGTGTCGTCGACCTGCTGGCGGGCGATCTGTGCCTGGAGGAACTCGCCCACTGCCGAACGGTCCTCCACGGTCCAGGCGTCGGCCGACTGGCGCAACCGATCACGGGCCTGGGCCAGTCCGGCGGGGGCCTTGCGGGAGGCCCGCCAGACCAGCCGGAGTTTCATGCCGGTGGAGGTGGGCCGGTCCTCCAGCTCGGCGTTCATGTCCCGGACCTGCCGTTCGGCCGCACCGATGAGTTCCTGGAGGGTGCCCGCCACCTCGGTGACCAGATGGGTCTCCAAGATCTCGCGTTCGTGGGCGGACAGGATGCGGATGAGCTCACCGACCTCGGCTGCGAGCGCCACCGCGAGTTCGGGTACGGCCCTCTCCCGCCCTTGGTACACGATGTCGACGACCATGCCGTCCTCCACCATGCGGGCGGAAGCGGTGTGGCCGTGCCGGGAGAGGGCGTCCTGGAGGATCTTGAGCTCCTCGCCCAGCCGGCGCTGTACCCGTTCCCAGGCGCCGTCGGAGTCGTCGGTGGCCGTCAGGCCCGACTCGATGGCCCGGGCGAGGGCGACGGCGGGGGTCGCGGCCCAAGGCCCGTCCTCCGCGGCCGGAACCGGCAGATCGGGCAGGGCGACCGTGATGAGGCCGGTGGCAGTGAACCGCTGGAGTCCGGCGACGGCCTCCGCCCGGGTCGCTGCGGCGTCGGTCAGCCCCTTCTCCAGCTGCTCGATGCGGCCCTCGGCCTTGCCGGCCTCCCGGTCGGCCGCCGCATGCCGCTGTCGGGTGGCCTTCTGGTCCATCAGACAGCGCCGCACGGCTTCGGCGGTCTCGGTGAGCCGGCGCTGGAGTTCGGCCACGGCCGCGCCGACGGTCGCGCGGAGCGTCCGGTGCCGCTCGTCCGCGGCGGCCGCCTCCCGCCAGGCGCCGTCGGCGCGGCGAGCGAGTTCGGTGGCGCGCTCCCCGGCCCGTGACGCCTCGGACTGTTCGTCCGCCACCTGGCGGGCGGCCTCGGCCCGTTCCCGCAGTGCGGGCCACAGCGCGGCCAGGGCCACGGCGAGGGCACCGTGTGCGGCGCGTACCGCGGACAAGCCGGCCCGGTCGGCGGGCAAGCCCAGATCGGCAGCGGCGGCGGTGAGTTCCGCGGCGGCCAGCTCGGCCCGCTCCGCAGCCCCGGCGAGTTCCGCGGCCCTCTCCTCGCGCCGGAGCCGCGTCGCGCGTACCGCCTCGGCCGCAGCCGTGATCCGGGCGTGGGCGCGCACGAGCGGGCCTTCATCGGGCAGGCAGGCAAGTTCCGCGTCAAGGGTCAGTCGGCGCGCGGCCACGGCCTCGGCCTGCTTCCCGGCCTCCTCCGATTCCTGCTGGAGCACTCCGAGTTCGGCCCGCAAGGCGGTCACCCGGGCTCGCCGAGCGGCTTCCCGCGCGCCTTCGCCGACGTACTCGGCAGCCGGCTTGGTCCAGCGTCCCGTCAGCACGCCCACGCGGAACCGTCCGTCGGCCGCCACCCAGGTGCCGGATCCGCTCCGCTCCCCCAGCCCGACGGCGGCGAGCAGCCGGGCCACGGTGTCCTCGCCCACCGCGGCGGCCTGGGCGTCGCCTGCGTCCACGGCCGGGCGCAGCGACGCTCCGAGCCCGGAATCGGGCGCCGGACCGGTCTCGGGCAACAGGAGTACGTCGTGTCCGTCCGCAGCGAGCGCGGTGCCGTCGGGTAGCACCCAGGCGTCCAGAAGCCCCGAGGCCTCCAGAGCGGCCTCCAGCCCGGCACGGTCCACCTCCGGCAGCTCGTCGCGGAAGTCCACCAGCCGCCACAGCGGCGCGCCGGTAAGGTGCTCCCGATGGCCCGGTGCCCGCGTGTGCGGAGGCCGTGGCGCACGGCGGCCACCCGCCTCCAGCGTGCTGAGCTCCCCACCGATCTCACCCGTACGGGCCATCAGGTCGGCCAGCCGGCGAGCCGCTTCGGCCGCGAGTCCGGCCAGCCGCGCGGAGGCCTCGCCGTGTGCCCGGGTGGCATGGCCGCGGGCCGGGTAGGGCCCGTGGCCGTGCCGGGTCCACTCCTGGAGTTCGTCGAGCAGGCCCGCGAGGTCGGGGCAGGGCAGCTCGGTCCAGGCGCGGGCCTGCTCCCGTACGTCGTCCAGCAGGGCCTGCCCGGCTGCGGCGGCGGCTCCTTCAGCGCGGCCGTGCCCCTCGGTGGCCCGGTCGAGGTCGGTGTCCGCCTCGTCCAGGCGGACGGCCACCTGGCGCCGTTGCTCGGCCGCGCGCTCGGAGCTCGCGGCGAGGTCCTCCGTGTGGGTGAGGGCACGACGGCCCCGCTCCATGGCTTCCTCGGCTGTCCGCCGGAGGTCCGTCTCAGGGAGCGGCCCGTCGCCGGGGAGGTCGATCCGGGCCGTGTCCGCCGCCTCGCGCACCGCGCGGAGGGTGTCCTCGGCGAGCAACCCGGCGGCACGCAGCCGGTTCTGCGCGGCACCGAGGCGGCCCGTCGCCCGGGCGCGGTGGCTTTCGGCCTGCTCCTGGTCGTCCCGGGCCCGGTCCCGGGCTTCGGCGGTCCGTTCCGCCGCGTGCGCCGCCTGCTCAAGCTCCCGCGCGCTGCGCATCTCCGGGCCCTCGCGCAGGGCCTCGTCCTGGGCCCGCAGCCGGGCCTGGGCCTCCTCCAGCGCGCCGAGGTGTTCTTCAGCGGCCGCGCGTTCGTCCTCGGCCCGGACCCGCTGGGCCTGGGCGTCGGCAAGGTCCCGCTGGAGGTGCTCGTAGCGGGAGTGCTCGGCGCGCGGGAGACGGGCACGGCGCCGTGTGGCGATGCGCGCGTACCGGCGGTAGTGGTCCAGGAAACCTGAGGCCGCCCGCTCGGCGGCGGAGGCGGCCGCCAGCTCCTCCTTCTCCTCGTCCAGGGAGCGGAAGGCCTCGGCCACATCGGCGATGACGGCCTGGTCCACGGGCGGCAGGGCCTCGGTCAGCGCCCGGGAGAGGGCCGCCTCGTTGGGGCGCTTGGACAGCTGCGGCTGGCGCAGCTGGATCAGCAGGTCGACCAGGGCAGCGTAGCGCTGCTCCCCCAGCCCGAACAGCGCCTCGTCCACCGCCCTGCGGTAGGTCTTGGCCTGGTCGTACACCATGCCGTGGCCGGCGACGGCCTCGGCGAGCCGGTCCCTGGACAGCGCGGTGCCGGTGGCGTCGAGCAGGCTGAGCGCGCCTTCGGCCGGGATGTCCCGGCCGTGGTCGATGCGCTGGTCGGTGAGCGCGTACCAGTGGCGGGCGATGCCCCGCCCGCTCACGGCCTTCAGACCGCAGAGCAGAGTGCGGAAGGACGGTACCCCGCTGGTCTCGTCGCGCCTGCCGAACTCGATCCAGGTGTAGCCGAGCCGCTCGGAGTGCGGGTGCTCGCCGCCGAGAAGGAGGTTCCACTCCATCCGTTTGCCGGGGTCGCCGTCGGGTTCCACCCGGCGGGAGGTGAGGTCTCCGTCGAGCAGGAACGGCAGGGTCAGGGCCAGCACCTTGGACTTGCCGGTGCCGTTGTTGCCGCGCAGCAGCAGCCTGCCGTCGCGGAAGTGGAACTCCTCCACGTCGTAGTGGAACAGGTCGACGAGGCCGATGCGCAGGGGCTGCCAGCGGGATCGCTCGGGGGCGGGGAGGCGGGTCACGGCTTGCCGGCCTTTCGCTGCGCGGGCATCCGCGCGGTCGTGGGTTCCATGACGACGGCCGGGCCGACCGCGTACCGGGCGAGGGCGGGGAGCGGCGCCACTCCGCAGTCCGTCCGCGAGGCGAGCCCCAGCGCGGTGAGCCGGGCGACGGCCTGCTCGACGAGCTCTGCCTCCATGCCCGGCTCCCGGGCTGACTTGGCCCAGAACGCGCCGTGCTCGTCGGCCAGTTTCCGGACCCGGCCGGCCAACTCGTCCAGGCCGAGCGGGCCGTCCTCGGCGGCCAGGTACTCGGCGAGCAGCAGCGTCACATGACCGTACGTGCCCTGCTCGGGCATCCGCAGGTCGGTCAGGTCGTCGTCCGGATCGACCATCGCGATGCCCTCGGCCCGCACCTCGGGTACGAGTCCGGTCAGTTCGGTGATGCGGGCGGTGAGGAAGCCGCGCTGCCGGGTGAGGTAGGCGAGTTCGGCGTCGTCGAGTTCGGTGTAGTAGAGCACCGGGTCGTCGAGCAGCCGTCGGGTCAGCATGCGCCGCAGCGCCCGGAACCGCAGTTCGTCGCTGTCCAGCGCGGTCTCCGCGACGAGTTCGGCGAGCCGGTCCTCCAGGGATTCCGCGGTGACCGTGGAGGGGCCTCGGCGGGCGGCGAGCAACCCGGCCAGCACCCGCCGCTCCACGTCGTACAGGACATCGCCCGCCCCGCTCACGTACGCCTCCTCGTCACCGGCGACCCGCCGCAGCACGCCGAGGCCGAGCAGGAGCCGTACGACGGCGGCCAGGTCGAGGCGCTCGTCGCGCCGGTCGAGGGTGAACTCGATGCCCGCGGCGATCAGGTGGGGGTCGGCGGCGTCGAGGACGACCTGGTCGGCGAGGCGGCCGAGCGCGATCTGGGCCTCGCCGCGTTCGAGGGCGGCGAGGGCGAGGCAGAACAGCACGTACCGGCGCCGGGTGAAGGGGGCCGCCGCCCGGCTCGCCTCGCGCGCGGGGTGCGTGGGGTCGGTGAGGACACCGGGGATCTTGCGCAGCCGGGCGGAGTCCGCATCCGTCTGCAGCGCCCACCCGGTGTTCCGGTCGAACCATTCACGTAGTTCGGAGGCGTGCCGGCGGACGAGACGGAAATCGTCCGCGTCACGGCCGCGTGCCAGCAGGAGCGGCTGTTTCAGCAGGGCGCGCGCCGCCTTGCGCAGCTCGGCGGCGTGCTGCCCGTCGAGCACCTCGGCGAGCTGGTTGCTCATGGCTCCCCCTCCCCGCCCGTCAGGTCGATGATCTCGATGAGATGGTCGGGTCCGCGGAACGCCCCACCGGGTGTGCGGACCTCGGCTGTGGTCCGGTCGGCCAGGGCGCTGAGCCGGATCTCCATGGAGCCGTCATTGCTCGTGGCCACGGTATGGCGCATGCCCGGCCGCCAGGTGGCCAGCGCGTCGCCGAGCAGGTGAAGGAACAGGCCGAACGCGACCGGATCGAGTTCGCCGAGCCCGGAGAGGCGGGTGATCCCGTCGGTGACGAGCCGGGCGCGCGCGGCCGCGATCTCGGCCCGCTGCTTGGCGGCCACCTCGGCGAGCTGCCGTCGCCGGTCCGCCCGGTCCTCGACCTTGCGCGGCTTGCCGCGCCGCTCGTAGCTGCCGGTGCGCCGCAGCTGGGGACTGATCCGGAGCGGCTCGGCCTCGGACCACGGCGTGCCGGCAGGAACCGGCCGCGCGGCCCGCGCGGCAAGGGTGTCCGCGTCGACGGTGAGGTGACGTGCGGGATACAGGCCGAACGCCGTCCGCCACAACCGGTGCCGGGCATCGTCGTCGGGCGCCTCGGCGAACCAGCGGGCCAGCGTACGGAAGTCCGCGGACCGGTCGGAGCGCCCGGCGCGGCGTTCGCTCAGCGACCGTACGACGGCCAGCAGCTGCGGGATCGCCCCGAGCGCCCGCCCGCGCAGCAGCCGGGCCTGCGATTCACGGCCGTCCCGGCTGATGAACCAGGCAGCCAGCCCGGCCCACCGCGCCGCCCACCGCTCCAGGGCGTCCCGCTGGGCCTGCGCCGACTCCTCCGGGGCGGCGTCGGCGGCCTCCCGCGCGGCGGCGGCCCGCAACAGCCCTTCGATCAGGCCGCCCTCCTCCAGCTCCAGGATCAGTCGGGCGATCCGCCCGCCCAGCGTGATCAGGTCCTGGATGAACCGCTCCAGATACTGGATCAGCCGGTCCTTGTAGGCGAGGAAGACCTCCTCCTCCACCTCGTGCAGATCGATGGTGCGCTGCAGGGACCCCATGAAGGCGCGCGCGTTGTCGGCCAGCGCGCCGAACCGGCTCGCCAACGCGTCCAGCGCCAGATGCGCCTTGGCCGGATCGGGCTCGTCCTCAGCGGCGAGCACCAACAGCGCCCGCAACTGCGTGACGATGTCGTGCAGGGCCACGGCCTGGAGCGCACCGCGCCGCCCGAGCACCTCGTCGTACACGCCGAGCGCTTCCTCGGCCGCCTCCCCCGCCTGCGTGAGCTGGTAGATGTACCGCTTCCGGTAGAAGTCCTCGACGGCGGTGACCCGGGCGGTGTCCGGGTCCGCCCGCAGGTTCCCCCACTTCACGAGGGCGTCCAGCGCGCTCGCGGCGGCCTCCACCTCGGCAGGCCTCACCTCAGTGGGCAGCGCGGCGTACACGTCCTCGGGCCGCAGGTGGACGGCGAACCGCTCCTTGGCGGTGACGAAGGCCCGCATCACGTGCCGGTAGAGCACGGCATTCGGCGCGTTGAGGTGGGCGAAGGGACCGTACGCGCCTGGCACGGCTTCCGGTCCGGTGGTGCTGTGGGTCATCGCGGGCCATTCTCGCCCACCTGCCCGACCGGCGGGCAGGGACGACTGCAGCTGGCCGATTCTCATCGCACGTCTCCGCAAGGCGGGCCGGCCCGGCGAGGTCCGCGGCCGCGCCACCCCGGGGCTTCCGAAGCGAGAACGGTCCGAGCCGAGCCGACAGTTCCGACTTGAGCAGTCCGGGCCCCGAAGTCCCGGAGGGTGTCGCTCGCGGGCGTTCTGCAGGGGGAAACACGTCGAGCGAGCGACAGGCCCCCGACGGGCCCGCAGGTCAGTCCTCCTCGCGGACGGGCTCCAGGATCGCCACGCACTCCACGTGGTGCGTCATCGGGAAGAGGTCGAAGGCGCGCAGCGTGCGCGGCTTGTAGCCGGCGTCGCGGAAGTAGGCGAGGTCGCGGGCCAGGGCGGCCGGGTCGCAGGCCACGTAGGCGATGCGGCGGGCGCCGAGGGAGGCGAGGTGGCGGACGGTGGCCTTGCCGGCGCCGGCGCGCGGCGGGTCGAGGACGATCAGGTCGCACTCGGTGATCCGGGTGCGGGGCAGGACCTGCTCGACCTTGCCCTGCTCGATGCGGACCCGCGGGAAGTCGGCGAGGTTGTGGCGGGCGTCCTCGACGGCGCGCTTGCCGGACTCGATGCCGAGGACCGCGCCGGTCTCGCCGAGGCGCTCGGCGAGGGCGCCCGCGAAGATGCCCACGCCGCAGTACAGGTCGAGGGCCATCTCGCCCTTGCGGGGCATCAGGCCCTGCATGACGGCGCGCACGAGGGTGTCGGCGGCCTGCGGGTGGACCTGCCAGAAGCCGCCCATGCCGACGCGGTAGGTGCGGCCGTCGGAGCGCTCGCGCACGAAGGGGCGGCCGTGGACGCGGTGGACGCCGCCGTCCTTCTCCTCGACGCGGAGGACGGAGACGGGCTTGTCGAGCTCGACGAGGGGGAGGCGGCCGCCGGGGCGGGGGGTCAGGACGACCTGGCGGTCCTGCGAGCCGCTGGCGGCGATGGCCTCGACCGTGGCCATGTCCGGCCAGGTGCGCTTCTCGATGCCGAGCTCGGTGACGCCGGGAGCCGCGATCAGGCAGCGGTCGATCACCTCGACCTCGTGCGAGCGGTGCTTGCGCAGGCCCGCGTGGCCGTCGGCGTCCACCGCGTACTGGACGCGGGTGCGCCACTGGGGGACCTCGCCCGCCGGGAGCTTGTCGCCCTCGGCCGGCATCACGGTGCCGTCCCAGCCGGCCTCCTCGGGGGTGAGCCCGGCCAGCCGCTGGAGCTGCTCGGTGAGCACCTCGCCCTTGAGCCGGCGCTGGGCGCCCGGCTTGGCGTGCTGCCAGTCGCAGCCGCCGCACTTGCCGGGGCCGGCGAACGGACAGGGGGCCTCGACCCGGTCCTTGGAGGCGGTGAGGACCTCGGTGGCGTCCGCGCGCAGGAAGCGGGAGTCCTCCTCGCCCTCGGTCACGGTGGCGACCACGCGCTCGCCCGGCAGGGCGTGGCGGACGAACAGGACCCGGCCGTCGGCGGTGCGGGCGATGCAGTGGCCGCCGTGGGCGACCGGCCCGACCTCGACCTCGTACTGCGTCCCGATCAGGGAGGCGCTCTTCTCGTCCCCGGCCTGCGGCTGGTTCTGGTTCTGCATGGTGGGGACGGCTCCAAGTGCTGGGTGGCTTCGAACGCGCGGGACGCGACCCGTCAGTGTACGTCGGGTCGCGTCCCTGGTAGGAACCGAGTGCGGTGGCGCTACTGCTTCCCCGCGGACTCCTTCTTGCGCGTGTCCACCGGTCCGCGCCGCACGGCGCCCGGCGCGTTCCACTCCGCGCGCTTGCGTGCCCGCTTGCGGGCCGCCTCGGAGGAGGCCAGCTGGTACGGCACGGACGTGACCATCACGCCGGGCGTGAAGAGGAGCCGGCCCTTGAGCCGCAGCGCGCTCTGGTTGTGCAGCAGGTGCTCGTACCAGTGCCCGACGACGTACTCCGGGATGTACACGCTGACCGCGTCGCGCGGGTTCTCCGACCGCAGTCCCTTGATGTACTCGATGACCGGTCGGGTCACCTCGCGGTACGGCGAGTCGAGGATCTTCAGCGGTACGTCGATGCCGCGCCGCTCCCACTCGGCCTTGAGGGCCTTGGTCTCGGCCGGGTCGACGCTGACGCTGAGCGCCTCGAGCTGGTTGGCGTGCAGCAGCTTGGCGTACGCCAGGGCCCGCAGGGTGGGCTTGTGCAGCTTGGAGACCAGGACGACGGAGCGCACGCGCGAGGGGCGCACGTACTCGTCGGGGCGCTCCTCCGCGGCGGCGATCTCCTCGGCGACGTTGTCGTAGTGGCGCCGGATGGCGCTCATCGTCACGTAGAAGATCAGCATGCCGAGCAGGGCCACCCAGGCGCCGTGCGTGAACTTGGTGGCCAGGACGACCACCAGCACGAGGCCGGTGAAGAAGGCGCCGAAGGTGTTGATCGCGCGGGAGCGGATCATGTGGCGGCGCTTGGCGGTGTCGCGCTCGCTGCGCAGGTGCCGGTTCCAGTGCCGGACCATGCCGATCTGGCTGAGCGTGAAGGACACGAAGACGCCGACGATGTAGAGCTGGATCAGCCGCGTCGAGTCGGCGTCGTAGATCCACACCAGCAGGGCGGCGGCGCCGGCCAGCAGCACGATGCCGTTCGAGAAGGCGAGCCGGTCGCCGCGGGTGTGCAGCTGGCGCGGCAGGTAGCGGTCCTGGGCGAGGATCGAGCCGAGCAGCGGGAAGCCGTTGTACGCCGTGTTCGCCGCGAGGAACAGCACGAGGGCGGTGGCGGCGGCGAGCAGGATGAAGAAGAAGCTGCCGTTGCCGAAGACGGCCTCGGCGACCTGCGAGATGACCGGGTTCTGCACGTAGGCGGGGCCGACCGGGACGCCGTTGTGGAGCAGGTCCTCGGCGGGCTTCTCGGCCATGCGCACGTCGGTGGCCATGGCGAGGGCGATGATGCCGCAGAACATGGTCACGGCCAGGCCGCCCATGAGGGCGAGCGTCGTGGCGGCGTTCTTCGACTTGGGCTTGCGGAAGGCGGGGACGCCGTTGCTGATGGCCTCGACACCGGTCAGGGCGGCACAGCCGGAGGAGAAGGCGCGCAGCAGCAGGAAGACGAGCGCGAATCCGGCGAGGCCCTCGTGTTCGGCCTTGATCGTGAAGTCGGCCGTCGGGGCCTTCATCGTGTCGCCGAGGACGAGGCCGCGCCACGCGCCCCAGGCGATCATGATGAAGACGCCGGCGACGAACACGTACGTCGGAATCGCGAAGAGGTTTCCGGACTCCTTCACGCCGCGCAGGTTCATCAGCGTCAGCAGCAAAATCATGATCATGGCGCTGAGCACCTTGTGCTCGATCACGAAATCCACCGCCGAGCCGAGGTTCTCGACTCCGGAGGAGATCGAGACGGCGACGGTGAGCACGTAGTCGACGAGCAGGGCGCTGGCGACCGTCAGTCCGGCCTTGGGCCCCAGGTTGGTGTTGGCGACCTCGTAGTCGCCGCCGCCGCTGGGGTACGCGTGGACGTTCTGTCGGTACGAGGCCACGACGGTGAACATCAGCACGACGACCGCGAGGGCGATCCAGGGGCTGTAGTTGTACGCCGACACACCCGCGATCGAAAGTACGAGAAGTACTTCGCCAGGGGCATATGCCACGGACGAGAGGGGGTCGGACGCGAAGACGGGCAGCGCGATGCGCTTCGGCAGGAGCGTTTCGCCGAGGCGGTCGCTGCGCAGCGCCCGGCCGATCAGGATCCGTTTGGGCACGTCGGTCAGTTTGGACACGACAGAGGATGTTAAGGGTTCGAAAAGAGCCCTGGCCAACCAGTGTGCGAACGCCACCCCAAACCCCGCCCCAAATACCCATCGGAGCGGCACAAAGAGTCACACTGGTGACCGCGCGTGTGTAGCTTGGGCCACGGTCTGAGACCCTGTGAAGCCAGAGGATCACCGAGGGACCGACGGACCACCCGGGTCCGGCACCGGTCCCGCACCGGTCCGAAACCTACAGACAGCCGGAAGGACGGCCGTGCACATCGTCATTATGGGCTGCGGCAGAGTGGGCTCCGCCCTCGCGCAGACCCTGGAACAGCAGGGGCACACGGTCGCGGTCATCGACCAGGACCCCACCGCGTTCCGCCGGCTGGGATCGGGCTTCGGCGGCCGTCGCGTGACCGGCGTGGGCTTCGACCAGGACACCCTGCGCGAGGCCGGCATCGAGGAAGCGGGCGCCTTCGCGGCGGTCAGCAGTGGTGACAATTCCAACATCATCGCGGCCCGCGTGGCCCGCGAGATGTTCGGCGTCGAGAACGTCGCGGCCCGCATCTACGACCCCCGGCGCGCCGAGGTCTACCAGCGGCTGGGCATCCCGACCGTGGCCACCGTCCGCTGGACCGCCGACCAGATGCTGCGCCGCCTGCTGCCCTCGGGCGCCGAGCCGCTGTGGCGCGACCCGAGCGGCGGCGTCCAGCTCGCCGAGGTGCACACCTCCGCGGCCTGGATCGGCCACAAGATCAGCACGCTGCAGGAGGAGACGGGCGTCCGGGTCGCCTTCCTCACCCGTCTGGGCGAGGCGATGCTGCCGACCTCGCAGACGGTGCTGCAGGAGGGTGACCTCGTCCACGTGATGATGCGCACGGACGAGATCGAGAAGGTCGAAGCCGCGTTCGCGCAGGGTCCCGAGGAGGCACACGCATGAGGGTCGCGATCGCCGGGGCCGGCGCTGTCGGCCGCTCCATCGCGGGCGAGCTGCTGGAGAACGGGCACGAGGTGCTGCTCGTCGACAAGGCGCCCACCGCCATCTCGGTGGAGCGGGTGCCGCAGGCCGAGTGGCTGCTGGCCGACGCCTGCGAGATCACGTCGCTGGACGAGGCCGCGCTGCAGCGCTGCAACGTGGTCATCGCGGCCACCGGTGACGACAAGGTCAACCTGGTCGTCTCGCTGCTGGCCAAGACCGAGTACGGGGTGCCCCGCGTGGTGGCCCGCGTGAACAACCCCAAGAACGAGTGGCTCTTCAACGAGTCCTGGGGCGTCGACGTCGCCGTCTCCACCCCGCGCCTGATGTCGGCCCTCGTCGAGGAGGCCGTGAGCGTCGGCGACCTGGTCCGCCTGCTGCGCTTCAGCCACGGCGACGCCAACCTGGTCGAGCTGACCCTGCCGCCGGAGTCCCCGATGGCCGGCACCCGCATCAGCGAGATCAACTGGCCGCAGGACACGTCCCTGGTGACGATCATCCGCGGCAACCGGGTGCTCACCCCGCACCCGGAGGAGACCCTGGAGGCGGGCGACGAGCTGCTGTTCGTGGCCGCCCAGGCCCGCGAGACCCAGCTCGAGGAGCTGCTGAACGCGGAGCGCCCCGCGGGCGCCCAGGGCTGAGCCGGGCCCACGGCCCCCGGAACGTACGCCGAGGCCCCCGGAACCGAGTCGGTTCCGGGGGCCTCGGCGTACGTACGGACGGACGTCCGGGGCCGGCAGCGGCACGGTCACCGGGCCACCGGGACCGCGCCCCGCGCCGCCGGGTTCAGACCCTGCGGTGCCGCGCGGCCGCCTGCCCGGCGGCCTTGCGCTCCTCCTCGGCCCGCTCCTCCGCCTCCATCTCGGCGAAGACGTCGATCGGCGGCGGCGCCTTGGCCAGGAACACCCACGTGAAGTAGACCGCCAGCACCATCGGCGGGAGCTTCAGGGCGATCAGCACCCATCCCAGCTGCGCGGTGTCCCCCCACCAGTACAGCGGGAAGATGATCGCGTACTTGGCGAGGAAGATCAGGCCCCAGGCCAGGCTGGCCTTGGTGTACGCGGCCTTGCGCCCGGGGTTCCGGGTCCGCCAGGAGAGGTTCTCGCGGAAGATCGGCCCGAGCACGACGCCGAGCAGCGGGAAGCCCACCAGGGCGGAGAGCGTGAAGGCGACGCCCAGGCCGGCGCCGTAGATCATGCCCGGCAGGTAGAAGTCCTTGGCGTTGCCCGTGAACATCGCGAAGGCCACGCCGACGCCGACGCCGAAGACGCCGCTGAACGCGTGCTTGACGGTGTCCTTGCGGGCCAGCCGCACGACGACCAGCAGGACCGCCACCGCCGAGGCCGCGATCGCGGACATCTTCAGGTCCTTGGTGAACGTGAAGATCCCGACGAAGAGCAGGCCGGGGAGCATGGTCTCCAGCGTGCCGCGGACGCCGCCGAAGGCGTCGAAGAGCGCGGCCTGGGTCACGGCCCGGGAGTCGTGTTCCTCCCCGGCCGCCTGGCCCGCCGCGGGCCCCTGGAGGCCCGCCTCGGGGCCCTTCTTGTCGAGTGACGTCACCGGCTAGTGCTCCTGTCCGAGCGGTCGGAGTTCGTACTTCGGGTTGAACAGCACCCGGCGGCCGTGGCTCATGGCGATCCGCCCGGAGGCGATCAGCTTGCGGCCCGGCTCGATGCCCACGATGGAGCGCCGGCCCAACCAGACCACGTCCAGCGCGGCCGAGCCGTCGAACAGCTCCGCCTCCAGGGCCGGGACACCGGCCCGCGGTCGCAGGGTGACCGTGCGCAAGGTACCAGTCACCTTGACGATCTGGCGGTCGTGGCAGTCACCGATTCGGGTGCACCCCGCGGCCTCCGCGTCCTCCTGGAGCTCCGCGGAGTGCAGCTCCTCCTGCGAGGTGGACAGCCGCTCGATCATCCGGCGGAACCGCCCCGCGGGTTTGGCGGGCTTCTCGGAACGAGGTACAGCACTCATATAGGAAGACTACCGGCGCGGTGGCCGGCACCCGAAGCGCTATCCCGTCACCCGTTCGGCGGGGAGGCCGGAGAGGCCGGGGACGGCTCACCGCTCGAAGCGGTACCCCATGCCCGGCTCGGTGATGAAGTGCCGCGGGTGCGAGGGGTCCGTCTCCAGCTTCCGGCGGAGCTGGGCCATGTAGACCCTCAGGTAGTTCGTCTCCGTGCCGTAGGAGGGCCCCCAGACCTCCTGGAGGAGCTGTTTCTGGCTGACCAGCCGGCCGCTGTTGCGGACCAGCACCTCCAGCAGGTGCCACTCGGTGGGGGTCAGCCGTACGTCCCGGCCGTCCCGGACGGCCTTCTTGGCGGCCAGGTCGACCGTGAAGCCCGCGGTCTCCACGAGCACCTCGTCCTCCCCCGACCCGGCCACCGGCTCGGCGCGGCGCACGGCGGCCCGCAGCCGGGCCAGCAGCTCGTCCATGCCGAAGGGCTTGGTGACGTAGTCGTCGGCCCCCGCGTCGAGCGCCTCGACCTTCTCGTCGGAGCTGTGCCGGGCGGACAGGACCAGGATCGGCACCCGGGTCCAGCCCCGCAGGCCCTTGATCACCTCGACCCCGTCCATGTCCGGCAGGCCGAGGTCGAGGACGACCACGTCGGGGTGGCGCGCGGCGGCCAGCTCCAGGGCGCCGGCCCCGTCGGCGGCCGCGTCGACCTCGTACTTGCGCGCCTTGAGGTTGATCACGAGCGCGCGGACGATCTGCGGCTCGTCGTCCACCACGAGCACCCGCGTCATCGGGGACCTGCTTCCTGTCGGATCTCGGCGGACCGGGCCGCGGTCGCGGCTCCGGCGGCGTTGCGGGCGGCGACGGCCGGCCCGGAACCGGGCACGGCCGTCGTGGCGGCCTCGGACGTCACGTACGGCGCGGGCGCCCGCGTGCCGCCGGCGGCGGGCAGCGACAGCACCATGGTCAGCCCGCCGCCCGGGGTGTCCTCGGCCGTGAGCGTGCCGCCGACGGCCTCGGTGAACCCGCGGGCGACGGCCAGCCCGAGGCCGACCCCGGCCCCGCGCGGGGCGTCCCCGTACCGCTGGAAGGGCTCGAAGATCCGCTCGCGCGCCTCCTCGGGGACGCCGGGCCCGCGATCGGCCACGCGCACCTCCACCCGGTCGCCGAGCACGCTGGCCGCGACGTGCACGGGCTGCCCTGCGGGGCTGTACTTGACGGCGTTCTCGACGACGTTGGCCACCGCCCGCTCCAGCAGCCCCGGGTCCACCGCCACCATGGGCAGGGTCTCGGGGACGTCCAGCTCGATGCTGCCCTCGGGTACGCCGCCCAGGGCCATCGGGACCACCTCGTCGAGGTCGGTCTCGCGGATCAGCGGGGTGACCGTGCCGGTGTTGAGGCGGGACATGTCCAGGAGGTTGCCGATCAGGTGCCCGAGGCGGTCCGCACCGTCCTCGATGCCCTCGAGGAGCTCGGCCCGGTCCTCCTCGGACCACTCGACGTCGTCGGAGCGCAGCGAGGACACCGACGCCTTGATGCCGGCGAGCGGGGTGCGCAGGTCGTGGCTGACGGCCGCGAGCAGCGCGGTGCGGATCCGGCCCACCTCCTCCAGCTCACGGGCCTTCGCGGCCTCGTCCAGCAGCCTGCTGCGGTCCAGGACGACCGCGGCCTGGGCGGCGAAGGCGCCGAGCACGCGCCGGTCCTCGGCGGGCAGCACGCGGCCGGTCAGGGCGAGGGCCAGGTGGTCGCCGACGGGCATGTCGGCGTCGGCGTCCTCGGGCCGGGTCGCGGGGGCGGGCCCGACGCTGCTGGCCCGGGTCCAGGGGTCCGTCTCGTCGGCCCGCTCCAGCAGGGCGACGGACTCCATGCCGAAGGTCTCCCGGACCCGCTCCAGCAGGGCGTCCAGGGTGGTCTCGCCGCGCAGCACGCTGCCGGCGAGGAACGAGAGGATCTCGGACTCGGCGCGCAGCCGGGCCGCCTGGTGGGTGCGCCGGGCGGCCAGGTCGACCACGGAGGCCACCGAGACGGCCACCGCGAAGAAGACCGCGATGGCGACGATGTTCTTCGGGTCGGCGACGGTCAGCCGGTGCACCGGCGGGGTGAAGAACCAGTTGAGCAGCAGCGAGCAGACGGCCGCCGAGGCCAGCGCCGGTGCCAGCCCGCCGAGCAGGGCCGCGGCCACGGTCAGGGCCAGGAAGAGCAGCATGTCGTTGGCGAGGCCGAGCTCGGTCTCGATCCGGGTGAGCAGCAGCGCGAGCAACACGGGCAGGGCCACGCCCACGCACCAGCCGGCGACGATCCGGGCGCGCCCCAGCCGGGCGGTGCGGGCGGCCGGCAGGCCGCGGCCCTTGGCCATGGCGTCGTGGGTGACGAGGTGCACGTCGAGGTCCGGCCCCGACTCGCGGGCCACGGTGGCGCTCACGCCGGGGCCGAAGACGTACTGCCAGGGCTTCCTGCGGCTGACGCCGAGGACTATCTGCGTGGCGTTGACACCGCGGGCGAACTCCAGCAGCGCGTCGGGGACGTCGTCGCCCACGACATGGTGAAACGTTCCTCCGAGGTCCTCGACCAGGGTGCGCTGGACGGCCAGCTCCTTGGGCGAGGCGGCGGTGAGCCCGTCGCCGCGGGCCACGTACACGGCGAGCACCTCCCCGCCGGCCCCCTTCTCGGCCAGCCGGGCGGCGCGCCGGATGAGCGTGCGGCCCTCCGGCCCGCCGGTCAGCCCCACGACGATCCGCTCGCGGGCCTGCCAGGTGGAGCGGATGTCGTGCTCGCCCCGGTACTGCTGGAGGTACTCGTCGACCCGGTCGGCCACCCACAGCAGAGCGAGCTCGCGCAGCGCGGTCAAGTTCCCGGGGCGGAAGTAGTTGGACAGCGCCGCGTCGACCTTGTCGGACCGGTAGACGTTGCCGTGGGCCATGCGGCGGCGCAGCGCCTGCGGCGACATGTCGACCAGTTCGATCTGGTCCGCCCGCCGCACCACCTCGTCCGGCACGGTCTCGCGCTGCCGCACCCCCGTGATGGACTCGACGACGTCGCCGAGCGACTCCAGGTGCTGGATGTTGACCGTGGTGACGACGTCGATGCCGGCCCGCAGGAGCTCCTCGACGTCCTGCCAGCGCTTGGTGTTGCGCGAGCCGGGCACGTTGGTGTGCGCGAGCTCGTCCACCAGCGCGACCGCCGGCCGCCGGGCCAGTACGGCGTCCACGTCCATCTCGGCGAACGCCGCGCCGCGGTACTCCAGCTCATGGCGCCGGAGCTGCTCCAGGCCGTGCAGGAGGACTTCGGTGCGCTGCCGGCCGTGGTGCTCGACGTACCCGACGACGACGTCGGTACCCCGCTCCTGGCGCCGGTGGCCCTCGGACAGCATCGCGAAGGTCTTGCCCACGCCGGGGGCCGCGCCGAGGTAGATCCGTAGCTTGCCGCGTGCCATGTCCCCATTGTCTTCCACGTCCGTGTGCGCACCGTGACCGGGCCACCGCTCACCGGGTCGGCGTCGGCCGCATTCCGACCCCTCCGAGCAAACCCCGGATGCGCACACCCGCCCGCCACTCTTGACGCCTCCCATACGCCCGGGACCTGCGCCTTGACACTTCCTTGACGCGGACGGGGCCCAGGAGATCCGGCATGCCGAACACAGGGAGTGCCGTCCCGTGGTGTGTGGGGGAGGCGCTTGACTTGGCATGGCAGGCTGGTCCGGAGGCAGGCCCGGGTCGGAGGTGGCCGAAGGCCAGGGCGAAGCCCCGAAGCCTCCGAGGTGGGCCTGCCGCAGGGCCTGCAGGCCATGCCAAGTCAAGCGCCGAGGGGACCCACACACCACGGGACGGCCCCACGAGCACCCACCGCAACCCACCGGCGGCCCGCACCGAAGTCCGCGCCCAACTCCGCACCGAACTCCGCACCGAACCCGACCGCACGAAACCCGATGGGCCGTACTCCGAACGAAGGAGTACGGCCCACCAGGGAAACCAATCGCGGTCAGCGGATCTCGGTGACCTCCGGCCCCCGCTCCAGCTGCCCCATGCCGCCCGAGAACCGGGAGTTCTCCTGGTCCTCGGTCTGCACGCCGTCCGGCACCATCTGCGCGTCGTTCGGCAGCTTCAGGACGATCGGGTCGCGGGGGGCCATCGGACCCTCGCCGCGCACGACGACCGTGTCACGGAAGATCTGCTCCAGCAGGCCGGCGGCCTCGGGCTGCACCGCGCCCTGCCCGGAGATCACACCGCGCAGGAACCAGCGCGGCCCGTCGACACCAACGAAGCGCACGAGCTGGGCGCCGCTGGCGCCGTTGGGCAGCTGTACGGGGACCTGCGCGCGCAGCTCCCAGCCCAGCGGGCCCTCGACCTCGTCGACGATGCCGCCCTGCTGCGTGATGCCGGTGGCGATCTCCTCGCGGACCTCGCCCCAGATGCCCTCCTTCTTGGGGGCGGCGAAGCCCTGCAGCTGGATCGCGCTGTCCCGCAGCACGACCGTCGCGGCGACGATCGCGTCGCCGGCGACCTCCACGCGGAGCTCCATGCCCTCGACACCGGGCACGAAGATGCCGCCCAGGTCGACCCGGCCCTCGGCGGGCGAGCCGACCTCACTGATGTCCCAGGGGCCGTCCGGCCGCGGGGCCGGCGGCAGGTTCACCCGGCGCTGCTCGCCCGTGGCGAGCCCGCCGAGCTCATCGGCGTCCTGGTCGACGCCGTCGACGACCTGCTCGGCCTCGCCCGCCACACTCTCGGCGGCGCTGCTCTTCTTGCGACGTCCGAACACGTCACTGTCCTTCCCGGTCGGATACGACCGAAGCGTAGCCATTCCCACCCTGCTGCCCAGCGCCGGATCCGGCCACGGCGGCATGACCGCCGGTCGACCCGAATCCCCCCTCGGCACGTGCCGAGCCGGGAAGTTCCGCCACCTCGTGGAAGCGCACCTTCTCGACCCGCTGGACGACCAGTTGGGCAATGCGGTCGAAACGCTCGAACCGCACGGGTTCACGCGGGTCGAGGTTCACCACAATCACCTTGATCTCCCCACGGTACCCGGCATCCACCGTCCCCGGGGCATTCACGAGGGCGAGCCCGCAGCGGGCCGCCAGGCCCGAGCGGGGGTGCACGAACGCGGCGTACCCGTCCGGCAGGGCGATCGCGACGCCGGTGGGCAGCACGGCGCGCTCGCCGGGGGCCAGCTCGGCGGCCTCGGTGGTGACGAGGTCGCAGCCGGCGTCGCCGGGGTGACCGTACGCGGGGAGGGGCACCTCGGGGTCGACGCGCCTGATCAGGACGTCGACCGGGGCGTGGTTCTGGGACATCAGGGGTTCACCTCGAAGGCGCGGGCGCGCCTGACCTGGTCCGGGTCGGACATGGCCGCCCGGATCTCCTCGGGCCGACCGTTCTCGATGAAGTGGTCGACCTTGACCTCGATGAAGAGCGCGTCGGCGCGGACGGCCACCGGGCCCTCCGGGCCGCCTATCCGGCCGACCGCCGTGGAGTAGATCTTCCGCCCCGCGACCGCCGTGACCTCTGCCTCGAGGTGGAGGACGGTGTCCACCGGCACCGGCCGGACGAAGTCGGTCTCCAGTCGCCCGGTCACGGCGATGACGCGCAGCAGCCAGTTCAGGGAGCCCAGCGTGTCGTCGAGGGCCGTGGCCAGCACGCCGCCGTGCGCGAGGCCGGGGGCGCCCTGGTGGGCGGGCCTGACGGTGAACTCGGCGGTGACCCGTACGCCCTGCCCGGCCCGGGCCTGCAGGTGCAGCCCGTGGGGCTGGCCCCCGCCACAGCCGAAACAGTGGTCGTAGTGGGCACCGAGGAGCTCGCCGGGGGCGGGCGCGTCAGGGTGCCGCACCGGCGCGACGGCGTCGGCCGGGGGCGTCAGGGCTGTGTTTCGTCCACTCACAGGCGCAGACCTTACCCGCGCGGCTACCCGCCGGTCGCCCCGTGCCAAGCTAGGAACCATGCAGCTCTCCGCCTCCTCGCACGACGAACGCCTGACGGCCCCCCGTTCCTGGTGGGTGATCGCCGTCATGGTCGGCCTCGCATGCGCCCTGATGCTGCTCCCGCTGGGCACGGCGGCGCTGCTGGGCGGCCTGGTGGGCGGCACGGCCCTGGCGGGGGCGCTGGTGAGCTCGTACGGGTCCGCGCGCGTACGCGTGGTGGGCGGTGCCCTGGCGGCCGGCGAGGCCCGCATCCCGGTGACGGCGCTGGGCGATCCGGAGGTGCTGGACGCTGAGGAGGCCCGCGCCTGGCGCACGTACAAGGCCGACCCGCGCGCCTTCATGCTGCTGCGCGGCTACGTCCCCACGGCGCTCCGCGTCGAGGTCACCGACCCGGCCGACCCGACCCCGTACGTCTACGTCTCCACGCGCGAACCGCATGCCCTGGCAGCAGCCCTGAAGGCGGCCGGCGCAGGCGCCTGAGGCAACCACCGGGGCGGCGCTGCCGCGTCGTCACGGTCCCAAGGGTCGGATCCGGCCCCGCGGGCGTTCGCGGCGCGGGGTCCGGTGGCGGCGTCCCGGAAGAGGGTGGTCAGCCCTCGGAGCCGGGCCCCAGCGCATGCGGGTTGTGCCCCCACGGCAGCTCGTCCGCGGGCCGGTCGAGCGGCGGCAACCGGGTCAGGGCCTCCCACGGCACCGCACGGCGCCGCAGATCTCCGCGCACCTTCTCCGCGAGCTTCCTGGTGTCGCGCCGGTTCATCACGGCGCCGACCGCCGCACCGACCATGAAGGGCAGCAGGTTCGGAAGGTTCCGCACCAGCCGCTTCGTGATCTGCTGGCGCAGCTCGCGCTTGAGCTGTCCGCCCAGCGCGGCGTTCACCGTGATCGGCTTGGTGACGTCGATGCCGCGCTCCTCGGACCACGACGCGACGTAGAACATGCTGCGGGCCCCGAGGTTGCCCGGCGGGCGCAGCCCGTAGACCTCGTGCAGTTCGGCGACCAGCTTGAGCTCGATCGCGGCCACCCCGGTGATCTCGGCCGCGAGCTCGAACGGCATGGCGGGCGGGGTGGGCAGCGCGGCCGCCGCCCCGATCCCGGCACCCACCGTGGAGGTGGCGTTCACGGCACCGGCGATCAGCTTGTCGGCCAGCTGGTCCGGGCCGAGCCCGGGATACTGCGCGCGCAGCGTCGCGAGGTCGCGCACGGGCACGCGCGGGGCGATCTCGATGATGCGGTCCGCGAGGTAGTCCAGGGCGGCGCGAGCCGCTGCTCCGCCCTTGCGGACCCCTTTGCGGACGTACGTCAGCGAGCCGGCCGACTTCGCCGTGCCCGCGGACGTCGCGGCCTTGACGGACGCGCGCAGGCGACGGGCCCCGGTCGCGGGCCGGGGCTCCGCGTCGGCCGTACCGCCGGCCGGGAGCGATGCGGAGGGCACGACGGAAGACTGGGGATCCGTCTCCGGACCCGGGTCTGCCTCGTACGCCTCCGCCGGACCCTGCTGCCCGCGGAAGCGGAAGCGCTTCCGCGACGGCGTCGAGCCTGCCACGGCGAGGTCAGTCGCAGTCGCGGCAGATCGGCTGGCCGTTCTTCTCGCGCGCCAGCTGGCTGCGGTGGTGGACCAGGAAGCAGCTCATGCAGGTGAACTCGTCCGCCTGCTTGGGCAGCACGCGGACTGCCAGCTCCTCGTTGGAAAGGTCCGCGCCCGGGAGCTCCATGCCCTCGGCGGCATCGAAGTCGTCCATCTCGATGGCCGAGCTGGACTTGTCGCTGCGCCGAGCCTTCAGCTCTTCGATGCTGTCGTTGTCGACGTCGTCGTCGGTCTTGCGTGGGGTGTCGTAGTCCGTTGCCATATTCGCTCTCCCCCTCTGGGTGGTTGCGGTGTCTCAGCGCACGTAACGCGCGAGAGGCCGGACTTGTGCCCGACCTGAGGCGGAGATTTTGCCTCACATCAAGGTCTGTTACTCAATCGACACCCAGCCGCGCCCCTGAAGAGGCGACGGGCCTGGATGTCGAGCCGGACCGTACACGGTCCCGGGGTCGCCCCGCATCGGTGCCACCCCGTGTATTTCCCGCCATTCGGGGGGTCGGAAACCCGGACTTTCCCGGGCTTTCCGACCCCCTGAGGGTCACTGAACGTACAGGACCCGGCACGGCACAATGTGATCGATCACACATAAATCGGCCACGGGTCGGACCCACCGATTTCGCCCACGGCGAACACCGACCCCTCCCTCAGATGGGGAGCGTGACACGCATCACCAGGCCACCGCCCTCCCGAGGCTCCGCATGGATCCGGCCACCGTGCGCCCGCGCCACCGAGCGCGCGATGGACAGCCCGAGGCCGACGCCCTTGTCGCTGCCCGTACGCTCGGTGCGCAGTCGCCGGAAGGGTTCGAAGAGGTTGTCGATCTCGTACGCGGGAACCACGGGACCCGTGTTCGACACCACGAGCACCGCCTGGCCGTGCTGCGCCTCGGTGGTCACCTCGACCCAGCCGCCCTCCGGAACGTTGTACCGGACGGCGTTCTGGACCAGGTTCAGGGCGATCCGCTCCAGCAGGACGCCGTTGCCCTGGACGACCGCCAGGGCGCGTTCGCCGCGGATCTCCACGCCCTTGACGTCGGCCTCGGAGCGCGCCTGGTCGATGGCCCGGGAGGCCACCTCCGCCAGGTCCACGGGCTTGCGCTCGACGATCTGGTTCTCGCTGCGGGCGAGCAGCAGCAGGCCCTCCACGAGCTGCTCGCTGCGCTCGTTGGTGGCCAGCAGCGTCCTGCCCAGCTGCTGGAGCTCCACCGGGGCACCCGGGTCCGACAGGTGGACCTCGAGCAGCGTCCGGTTGATGGCCAGCGGCGTGCGCAGCTCGTGCGAGGCGTTGCCGACGAACCGCTGCTGCGCCGTGAAGGCCCGCTCCAGCCGGTCGAGCATCTCGTCGAAGGTGTCGGCGAGCTCCTTGAGCTCGTCGTCCGGGCCGTCCAGCTCGATGCGCCGGCTCAGGTCGGAGCCGACCACCCGCCGGGCGGTCCGGGTGATCTTGCCGAGCGGCGAGAGCACCCGTCCGGCCATGGCGTAGCCGAAGGCGAAGGCGATGATGCTCAGGCCCAGCAGGGCCATCAGGGAGCGGCTCAGCAGGTCGTCCAGGACCCGCTTCTTCTGCTGGTCCATGCAGGCCGAGATGGCCTGGTTGAACTGGTCGATGGTCTGGTCGCCGCCCACTCCGGGGCAGGTCGCGCTGGTGACCTCGATCTTCTGACCCCCCACGATCTTGAACAGCGGGAAGCTGCCCCCGTGCACGGCCTGGGCCGCGAGCAGGTAGATGATCGACAGCAGCAGGATGCCGGCGATCAGGAACATCCCGCCGTACAGCAGGGTCAGCCGTATCCGGATCGTCGGCCGCAGCCAAGGGAAGGGACCCTCGGGCTGGCCGGGGTCCCACGTGGGTTTCGGAGGTGCCGCAGGGGGCGGCGGGGTCTGGGCCACCGGGGTCAGATCCGGTAGCCGGAGCCCGGCACGGTCACGATGACCGGCGGCTCGCCGAGTTTGCGGCGCAGGGTCATGACGGTGACGCGGACCACGTTGGTGAAGGGGTCCGTGTTCTCGTCCCAGGCCTTCTCCAGCAGCTGCTCGGCCGACACGACCGTGCCCTCGCTACGCATGAGGACCTCCAGCACCGCGAACTCCTTGGGGGCCAGCTGCACCTCGCGGCCGTCGCGGAACACCTCGCGGCGGTTGGGGTCGAGCTTGATCCCGGCGCGCTCCAGTACGGGCGGCAGGGCCACGGTCGTACGCCGGCCCAGCGCCCGCACGCGGGCGGTGAGCTCGGCGAAGGCGAAGGGCTTGGGCAGGTAGTCGTCCGCCCCGAGCTCCAGGCCCTCCACGCGGTCGCTGACGTCGCCGGAGGCGGTCAGCATCAGGACGCGCGTGGGCATGCCGAGCTCCACGATCTTGCGGCAGACGTCGTCACCGTGCACGAGGGGGAGGTCCCGGTCGAGCACGACCACGTCGTAGTCGTTGACGCCGACGCGCTCCAGTGCGGCCGCGCCGTCGTACACGACGTCGACGGCCATGGCCTCCCGGCGCAGTCCGGTGGCCACCGCATCGGCGAGCAGCTGCTCGTCCTCGACGACGAGTACGCGCACGTCGATTTCCTTCCTCATGGGCCCGTACGGGCAGGGGTGTGTGCCCGTCCATCCTGCACTTTTCCCCGGTAAACCGGCTGTAAGACGCCAATCGCGGGGGCCGGGGGGCCACGGAGCCGGGGATTCACCGGCCTCGCGAGGTTTCTGGGTTACGGGTGACGGGGAGGAGGGTGTCACACCCTCGATCACCCTCGACCGCGGAGACCCGCGTGTCCGGGTGGTCGGCGGCACCCACCCCCGGCACCCCCGTGCCAACCGACCCCGACCCACGAAGAGGGGGCGCACCATGGACGCATTCACCGCAGGTCTTCTGCAGCGCATCAAGACCACGGAGTTCGGCCTCACGCGGGCGCGCGAGACGGGCGACGAGTTCCTCGTCGAAGTCGAGCAGGCAGAGCTGGACGATCTGCATCGCCTCGCCGCCGAGCACGGAGTGGAGGTCAGCGCCGCCTAGGCGCGACGAGCGCCGTCCAGGACGGCGTGACCGCACGTGTGAAGGGCCCCGGTGCCGCCCAGGCACCGGGGCCCTTCCCGGTCCTGCCGGGCTCCGTGGGGTCCCCTGAGGAGCCCCGGTCCATCGAGCCCCGGGTCTCCCGGCCCCGCGGGGCCGGGAGAAGGGTCAGTCGTGCCAGGCGCCGGCCTCGTCCAGGAAGCGCTGGAGCGGCTCGAAGACGGCGGGCGTGGCGGCGACCGCCAGCTCGCCGGACGGCGGCGTGCCGGGCCGCCCGCCGGTGAGCGCACCGGCCTCGCGCGCGACGAGGTCGCCGGCGGCGAGGTCCCAGGGGTTCAGCCCCCGCTCGTAGTAGCCGTCCAGCCGCCCGGCCGCCACGTCGCACAGGTCGATCGCCGCCGACCCGCTCCGCCGGACGTCCCGCACGAGGGGGATCAGCCGCCCGGCGACCTCGGCCTGGTGCGCGCGCACGGTCTGCACGTAGTTGAAGCCGGTGGCGACCAGTGCCTGCTCCAGCGGCGCCGGCTCCCGGCAGCGCAGCGGCCCGCCGCCGGCCAGCCAGGCCCCGCCGCCCAGCACCGCGTGGTACGTCTCTCCGCGCATCGGCGCCGCGACCACCCCGACCACCGTCTCGCCGTGGTACTCGGCGGCGATCGAGACGGCCCAGGACGGCAGGCCGTAGAGGTAGTTCACGGTCCCGTCCAGCGGGTCCACCACCCACCGCACCCCGCTGGTGCCCTCGCTGCTGGCGCCCTCCTCGCCCAGGAAGCCGTCGTCGGGCCGGTGGGCGGCCAGGTAGTCGGTGATCAGCTTCTCGGCGGCGATGTCCATCTCGGTCACCACGTCGATCGGACTGGACTTGACGGCGGCCACCCCGAGGTCGGCGGGCCGCCCGTCGCGCAGCAGCTCCCCGGCCCGCTTGGCGGCCTCCAGGGCGAACCCGAGCAGTTCGGTCTTCAGCGGGTCGGTCACGGCACTCCTCGGGCGCGCGGGCGGTCTCGGCGGGGCGGCCCCGGACGGGGGGCCGACGGTTCGCGTGGGGGGCAGGGCTGGGGGTGCGGAATCAGGCGAACGGGCTGTCCGCGCCCGCCGCCGCGGGCCGCGGGGCGCGCGCCGGACAGCAGCCCACCGCGCACAGGTCGTGGCTCGCCCCCAGCATGCCCACCCAGCACCGCTCCACGGGCTCGCCGCGCTCGACCGCGGCCCGCTCCAGCACCAGCTCGCGCACCGCTGCGGCGAAGCGCGGGTCGGCCCCGACGGTGGCCGAGCGGGCGGCCGGCAGGCCCAGCTCGGCCGCCTTGGCCGTGGCCTCGGTGTCAAGGTCGTACATGACCTCCATGTGGTCGGAGACGAAGCCGATGGGGACCATCACCACGGCCGGGGCGCCGGCCCCGTGCAGGGCCTCCAGGTGGTCGCAGACGTCCGGTTCCAGCCACGGGACGTGCGGGGCGCCGCTGCGCGACTGGTAGACCAGCTGCCACGGGTGCCGCGCGCCGGTGCGTACGGCGACCTCGTCGGCGATCAACTCCGCGACGTCCAGGTGCTGCTTGACGTACGCGCCGCCCGCGCCGCCGCGGGTGTGGTCCTCGACCGGCCCGGAGGCGTCGGCCGCGGCGGTCGGGATCGAGTGCGTGGTGAAGGCCAGGTGGGCGTTCCCGCGGACGTCCGCGGGCAGCGACTCCAGGGCGGCGACCACCCCGTCGGTCATCGGGTCGACGAAGCCGGGGTGGTTGAAGTAGTGCCGCAGCTTGTCCACCCGGGGCGGCTCCAGCCCCTCCTCGACGAGGGTGGCCAGGGCGTCGGCCAGGTTCTCGCGGTACTGGCGGCAGCCCGAGTACGAGGCGTACGCGCTGGTCGCGAGCACGGCGATGCGGCGGTGGCCGGCCACCGCCATCTCGCGCAGGGTGTCCGTCAGGTAGGGCGCCCAGTTGCGGTTGCCCCAGAAGACCGGCAGGTCCAGGCCGTGCTCGGCGAAGTCCTTGCGCAGGGCGTCGAGGAGCTGCCGGTTCTGCTCGTTGATGGGGCTGACGCCGCCGAAGCCGAAGTAGTGCTGCCCGACCTCTTTGAGGCGCTCGCGCGGGATGCCCCGGCCGCGGGTGACGTTCTCCAGGAAGGGGACCACGTCGTCGGGGCCCTCGGGGCCGCCGAAGGACAGCAGCAGGAGGGCGTCGTAGGGGCCGGCGTCGGGGCGGGCCGCGGCTCCGGTTTCGGGCTGAGCGAGCTGGTCTGGCATGTCCCGAATCCTGCCACCCGGGCCGGACGGCGGGTAACCGCGGCCGCGCGGGTCTCGGGTGATGGACCGCCACCACTCGTAGGTTAGGTTTACCTAAGTCCGTACTGCGGATAACCCCCTGCGGGCAGGACCTACCGCCCGTAACCTGTATCCGCCGCCTACGTCCCTTACGGAGGGCCCCCCTTGGCCAGTCCCTACCGCGCGATATTCGCCGCTCCCGGCACCCTGGCCTTCACGGTGTCGGGGTTCTTCGGCCGCCTGCCGCTCTCCATGCTGGGCATCGGCATCGTCACGATGATCTCGCAGCTCACCGGCCGCTACGGACTGGCCGGCGCGCTCACGGCGACCCTCGCGCTCTCCGCCGCCGTCCTCGGCCCCCAGGTGTCCCGCCTGGTCGACCAGTACGGCCAGCGGCGGGTGCTGCGTCCCGCCACCCTGGTCACGACCACCGCCGTCACCGGCCTGCTGGTCTCGGCGCACCAGGGCGCCCCGGACTGGCTGCTGTTCGTCTTCTCCACCGGCGCCGGCGGCGTGCCCAGCGTCGGCGCGATGGTCCGGTCCCGCTGGAGCGCGCTCTACCGGGACAGCCCGCGGGAGCTGCACACCGCGTACTCCTTCGAGTCCGTGATGGACGAGATCTGCTTCATCGTCGGGCCGATCGCGTCGATCGGCCTGTCCACCGTGTGGTTTCCCGAGGCGGGTCCGGTGATCGCGGTCGCCTCGCTGCTCGTCGGCGTCTTCTGGCTGACCGCCCAGCGGTCCACGGAGCCGACCCCGCACCCGCGCGAGGCGGGCGCCGACCGGCGCACCGTGCTGCGCTCGCGCGGCCTGCAGGTCCTGGTGGGCACCTTCACCGCCACCGGTGCGATCTTCGGCTCGGTCGACGTCGTGACCGTCGCGTTCGCGGAGGAGCAGGGCAAGAAGGCCGCCGCCAGCATCGTGCTGGCGATTTGGGCGCTGGGGTCCTGTATCGCCGGACTGCTCTTCGGGCTGCTGCACCTCAAGGGCCGGACGGAACCCCGCTGGGTACTGGGCATCTGTGCGATGGCCGTGAGTATGATCCCCCTGCTACTGGCCGGGAACCTTCCGTTTCTGGCCGTGGCGCTGTTCGTCGCGGGCCTCGCCATCGCTCCCACGATGGTCACCACGATGGCCCTGATCGAGAAGCACGTACCACCCGCAAGGCTCACCGAAGGCATGACCTGGACGGGAACCGGGCTTGCCGTGGGCGTCGCGCTGGGGTCCTCCGTGGCCGGCTGGGTCATCGACGCGGCCGGGGCGCGGAGCGGGTACGTGGTGTCGATCTCGGCGGGAGCCGCCGCGGCCGCGGTCGCGTTCGCGGGGTACCGCCGGCTGACCAGGCCGGCGCTAGGGGAGGGACCCGACGCGCATGCACAGCAGCAGCACGCAGCAGACGACGACCGGCGGCACGGCTCCCAGCCCGTGGCGTAACTGGGCCGGGAACGTCACGGCCCGGCCCGTCCGGGTCGAGGCCCCGCGCTCGGTCGCGGAGCTCCAGGAGGCGGTGCGCCGGGCCGCCGCCGACGGCCTGAAGGTCAAGGCGGTCGGCACCGGCCACTCGTTCACCTCCGCCGCCGCCACCGACGGCGTCCTGGTACGGCCGCAGGCCCTGTCCGGCATCCGCGAGATCGACCGCGAGGCCGGCACCGTCACGGTCTGGGCCGGCACCGCCCTCAAGGACCTCAACGCCGCACTCGCCCGCGAGGGCCTGTCGCTCACGAACATGGGCGACATCATGGAGCAGACCGTCTCGGGCGCCACCAGCACCGGCACCCACGGCACCGGCCGCGAGTCGGGCTCGATCGCCGCGCAGATCCGCGGCATGGAGCTGGTGCTGGCCGACGGCACGCTGCTGAGCTGCTCCGAGAAGGAGAACCCGGACGTCTTCGCGGCCGCCCGGATCGGCCTCGGCGCGCTCGGGATCGTCACCTCCCTCACGTTGGCGGTCGAGCCGGTCTTCCTGCTGACCGCACGCGAGGAGCCCATGCCCTTCGACCGGGTGACGGCGGAGTTCGAGCAGCACTGGGCGGAGAACGAGCACTTCGAGTTCTACTGGTTCCCGCACACCGGCAACTGCAACACCAAGCGCAACAACCGCAGCGCGGGACCCGCCGCCCCCAACGGCGCGGTCAGCGGCTGGATAGAGGACGAGCTCCTCTCCAACGGCGTCTTCCAGGCTGCCTGTTCGGTCGGCCGCGCCTTCCCGGCGACCATCCCGGGGATCGCCCGGGTCGCCAGCCGCGCGCTGTCGGCACGTACGTACACGGACATCCCGTACAAGGTCTTCACCAGCCCGCGCCGGGTCCGCTTCGTGGAGATGGAGTACGCCCTCCCGCGCGCGGCCGTGGTCGACGCGCTGCGGGAGCTGAAGGCGATGGTGGACCGCTCGGACCTGCGCGTGAGCTTCCCCGTGGAGGTGCGCACCGCCCCGGCCGACGACATCGCGCTGTCCACCGCCTCCGGGCGGGACTCGGCGTACATCGCGGTGCACATGTACAAGGGGACGCCGTACCAGGCCTACTTCACGGCCGCCGAGCAGATCTTCACGGCGCACGGGGGCCGGCCGCACTGGGGCAAGGTGCACACCCGCGACGCCGCGTACTTCTCCGGGGTCTACCCGCGCTTCGGCGAGTTCACCGCGCTGCGGGACCGGCTGGATCCCGACCGGCTGTTCGCGAACGACTACCTGCGTCGGGTTCTGGGGGACTGACTTCTCCGAGGCGGGGCGGGCCGCCGCGACGGTGGCGAGGGAACTGCCCGCCACTCGGGTGACGCTCGGGTCCGGGCGCCTGCGCCCGTCCCCCGAACGGCCCTGCCGGCCCGCCGCGTCCGCGGCGGGTTCCGCCCGCGCGTCCGTCCCGTCTTCCGAGCCTGTCGTCCGACCCGCCCCCAGCCTCTGCCGTATCACCTCTTGTCACGCGCCACCGCACTTACAGCAGTTACTGACATATGGGCGAAACGGATAGTTCCACTTTGGCGGACGGTGTGAAGCAAGACACCTCAAAACGACCGGAGGTCAGGCGGGAGTAAGGAATCCCTCACCCCAACTCCCCGCCCCCGGGACAAGTTCGGCGGCGCGGCGGTCCACCGGGGTGGCCCGAATGGAGTACTGTGGCGAGCCCTGGGGCCGTGCTTCCTTTCGGATGACCGGACCCGGGAGAGGGGGCCGGTTACTCGAAGGAAGCGGCGCTCGAAACCGGCGACGCCGCGGCATCGCACGGATCCTGCTGCACAGAGTGACCAACCCGTCACTATGAGTGGCGAACAGGTAACCGTGCCATAACGGCGATCAAGGGCGCATGCCCGACACGCCGGTTTAACTCGGCAAGGTTGTGGCAGGCTGCACCCGGGCAGGCCACACTCGACTAGCGGAAGCAGCGACGCACGTGACGTCGGCAGGCACCACCCGGGAGGTCCCCATGCCCGAACTGCGTGTCGTGGCCGTCTCGAATGACGGCACACGACTGGTGCTCAAGGCTGCGGACGGCACGGAGTTCACCCTTCCGATCGACGAGCGGCTGCGCGCGGCCGTACGCAACGACCGGGCCCGGCTCGGTCAGATCGAGATCGAGGTGGAGAGCCACCTCCGCCCCCGCGACATCCAGGCGCGGATACGTGCCGGTGCCTCCGCCGAGGAGGTCGCACAGCTCGCCGGCATCCCCGTCGACCGGGTGCGCCGCTTCGAGGGACCGGTACTCGCGGAGCGCGCCTTCATGGCGGAACGCGCGCGCAAGACGCCCGTACGCCGGCCCGGCGAGAGCACCGGTCCGCAGCTGGGCGAGTCCGTCCAGGAGCGGCTGCTGCTGCGCGGGGTGGAGAAGGACTCCGTGCAGTGGGACTCGTGGCGCCGCGACGACGGCACCTGGGAGGTCCTGCTGGTCTACCGGGTGGCGGGCGAGCCGCACTCGGCGAGCTGGACGTACGACCCGCCGCGGCGGCTCGTCCAGGCCGTCGACGACGAGGCCCGCTCGCTGATCGGCGAGGCGGACGACCTGCCGGCGCCGGAGCCGAGCTTCCCGTTCGTGCCGCGGATCGCCCGGCTCCCCCGGGACCGGCCGCTGGACCGCGCCCTGGACCGGCAGATGCCGGCCGTGGCGCCGGCGCCCGAGCCGGAGGAGGAGCGGGACTCGCTGACCAGCCTGCTGGAGGCGGTGCCGAGCTTCCGGGGCGACCTCGTGGTGCCCGAGCGCACCCCGGCGGCCGCCGCGGAGACCGAGGCGGAGGAGGCCGAGGAGACCGCCGCGCCGGCGGCCTCGGCCGGTGCGGGCGCCGCGTACGCGGACGTCCTGATGCCGCGCACCGTCGCGGGTCACCGCGAGCGGCTCACGGGCACGACGGACCGTCAGGCGGAGGCGGACGGCGTCCGCCCGGGCCGCCGGGCCGCGGTGCCGAGCTGGGACGAGATCGTCTTCGGTACGCGCCGCAAGAGCAAGGAGTAACGGGTCCGGGGGTTCGCCCCCGGACCCGCGCCGGGGAGGCCGGCGGGCCGGACCGTGTCCGAACCGCCGGCCTCCGTCGTCGTGCCCGGTGCCGGGCCGGGCCGCGTGCCGGGCCCGGCCGCTATCCCGCCTCGGGGCCGGTGGCGACCGGACGGGTCGGGTCGTTGGACCACTCCGACCACGAGCCGGCGTACAGCGCGGCCGGGACGCCGGCCACCGCGAGGGCCAGCACCTCGTGGGCGCCGGAGACACCGGAACCGCAGTACACGCCCACCGGCGCCGACCCGTCCGCGCCGAGGGCGCGGAACCGCTCGGCCAGTTCCGCCGCGGGACGGAAGGTCCCGTCCGCCGCGACGTTCTCCGTGGTCGGGGCGGACAGCGCGCCCGGGACGTGCCCGCCGACCGGGTCGATCGGCTCGACCTCGCCCCGGTACCGCTCCCCCGCGCGCGCGTCGAGCAGGACCCCGGCCCGGGCCAGTGCGGCCGCCCCGTCGGCGTCCAGCAGCCCCATGGCGCCCGGGTTTGGCTTGAAATCACCCTCCTCGGGGGACGGCACGTCCGCCGTGACGCGCCCGCCCGCCGCGAGCCACGCGGGCAGCCCGCCGTCCAGGACGCGGACGTCCTCGTGACCCGTCCAGCGCAACAGCCACCAGAGCCGTGCGGCGGCCCAGCCCAGGCCCCCGTCGTAGGCGACCACCGGCGTTTCGGTGCCCACCCCGGCCCGGCGCAGCACGGCGCCGAAGGCCTCCGGCTCGGGCAGCGGGTGGCGTCCGCCGGCGCCGGGCGGGCCTGCCAGTTCGCGGTCCAGGTCGACGTACACGGCACCGGGCAGGTGCCCGGCCTCGTACTCCGGCCGCTGGTCGGGGCCGCCCAGCTGCCAGCGGACGTCCAGGAGGACCGGCGGTCGCGGGCCGGCCAGCTCGGCGGTGAGCTCGGATACGGAAACGATCGGGTTCATGGGGGCCATCCTCCTCCACCTCACGCCCCCGGCGTGGCCGGGTCGTCAACCTCCGTCCCGGCGGTGGCGCACCGATCCGGCCAACCCTCCCCCCGGGGTGGGAAAGGCGGCGCGGCCGGGGCGCGCCCGGGGCCTTCCGGTGCCACCATCGGTCCATGACGGAGCAGGCCACGCGACGCACGCCCGGCACCCCGTGCTGGGTCAGCCTGATGGTGCACGGTCTCGCCGCCACCAAGCAGTTCTACGGCGGGCTCTTCGGCTGGGAGTACGTGCCCGGCCCGGGACACCTCGGCCCGTACGTGCGGGCGCGCCTCGACGGCCGGGAGGTGGCCGGCATCGGGCAGCTCCCGCCCGACCGCCACCTGCCCACGGCCTGGACGACGTACCTCGCCACCGACGACGCGGACGGCACCGCGGAGCTGATCCGCAGCTGCGGCGGCACGGTGGCGGTGGGGCCGCTGGACGCGGACGACGCGGGCCGGGTGGCGATCTGCTCGGACCCCCTGGGCGCGGTGTTCGGGATCTGGCAGGCGGCCGCGCACATCGGCACCCGGCTGACCGGGGTCCCCGGCACACCGGTGTGGAACGAGCTGATCACCCGGGAGACCTCGACGGTCTCGAAGTTCTACCAGGTCGTCTTCGGGCACGCGGCGCAGGCCGTGGTCTCGGCGGACTTCGACTACCTCACCCTGTACGCCGCCGGGGAGCCGGTGTGCGGGCTGCACGGGGTCGGGGGCGCGCTGCCGCACGACCGGGGCGCGCACTGGATGACGTACTTCGAGGTCGAGGATCCGGACGAGGCGGCCGCGTGCGCGGCCGAGTTGGGCGGCCACGTGGTGCGTTCCGCCCACGAGGGCGCGGGCGGCCGGCTCGCCACCCTGGCCGACCCGGAGGGGGCGATCTTCACGGTCATCCGCTCGGACCCGTAGGCCCCGGTACGTACGCGCCCGTCCGCCGGTACCGCGGCGGGATCGCCGACGTCGTGCACTCCCCGGGATCCCGGTCAGAGCAGGCGCGTCATGAACGCGCTGCTGGGGTCTTCCGCGTAGTCCGCGAACGGTGCGCAGTACTCGAACCCGAACTTCTCGTAGAGCGCCCGCGCGGGCGCGAAGAAGTCGGCGGCGCCGGTCTCCAGGCTGAGCCGGGTCAGCCCCAGTGCGCGGGCCTCGGAGATGATGTGGCCGAGCAGCCCGGACGCGATGCCGCGGCGCGTGAGCGCCGGATCGGTGCGCATGGACTTGAGCTCGGCGTGGCCGCCGTCGAGCCGCTTGATCGCGCCGCAGCCCACCAGCCGGCCCTCGTCGGTGGCCGACCAGAAGGTGACCTCGGGCCGGCGCAGCCCGTCGAGGTCGAGGGCGTGCTTGCTCTCCAGCGGCGTGATCTCCCGCATCTGCCGGACGTGTGCGTCGAGGAAGGCGGCGATCTCCGGGCCGGAGAGGTCGTCCACTGCGATCTTCATCCCTGTCACCTTTCGGGTCGGTCGCGGGCGCGGTCCGGACGGTCGCCATGATGCCGGGTGGCGTGGTCCACCGGCCTCCCCGCCCACGTGGTGAGACCTGGTCGCGAGCGCCCGACGGACCCACCGCCACCTGCGAGTTGGCTCGATTGGATCTCTCTCCCCCTGCTGGTGTAGAACCGTCGTCGATCAATCATGATCACGACAATCCACGCACGGGGGAAATTCCACATGCACTCCACTCGTAACGTCATGGGCGCCATCGCGCTCATCGCGGCGCTCAGCGGCGCCCTCAGCGCCTGCGGTCCGGTGGCGGACGAAGGCGCGGACGGCGCGCCGACCGCGGACGCCACGGCACCGGCCGACACCGGCGCACCCGCCGACCCGTCGGCGAAGCCGACGGACGGGGGCGGGACGGACGGGGGCGAGAACGACTGCGGCAAGCCGCCGACGCTCCCGCCGGGCGTCAAGATGATCGAGGTCGGCCTGCACCGCGACGCGAGCCAGATCGAGGCCTTCGAGGCCAAGCCGAAGTGCACGCCGAACGACTACATCTACCACGGCGAGGGTCAGCCCAAGGGGTACGTGCTCCCCGCCGACGTCAAGGGCGAACTGGCCCTGGGCCCGGGCCAGCACAAGAAGGTGGGCCGGGACGAGCTGTCGAAGCACATCGACGGCTGCCTGCGCGAGGACTACAACGTCGTGAAGCAGCCCTTCTCCTGCTACGGCAACGTCTACGAGATCACCCTCGACGCCAAGGGCGAGATCGCCACGATGAGCGAGCGCTGGTCGGTCTGATCCGCACCGATCGCCACTGATCCGCGCCGGTCCCCGCCGGCGCCGATCCTGCCGGCCGGGCCGGCGGCGGCGGCGGCCCTGCGCACCGCGCGCCGGGCCGCCCGGATCCTCAGACCCGGGTGACGGGGAGGACGTCCGGGGAGAGGGCGGCCGCGTGGGCGGCGGCGCTGGTCATGTGGCGGCGGTGGTGGCGGCGGCACAGGACCTCGTAGCCCACCTCGGCGGCGGCCTGGTTCACGTCGCCGACCACGACCTGCTCGCCCTCGACCACCATCACCCCACCCACCGTACGGGCGTTGTGCGTGGCGCGGGCGCCGCACCAGCACAGGGCCTCGACCTGGAGCTGCTCGATGCGGTCGGCCAGCTCGATCAGGCGCTGCGAGCCCGGGAAGAGCTTCGTGCGGAAGTCCGTGGTGATGCCGAAGGCGAAGACGTCCATGTCCAGGTCGTCGACGATCCGGGCCAGCTGGTCGATCTGCTCGGGGTCCAGGAACTGCGCCTCGTCGACGATGACGTAGTCCGCCTTGCCCCCGGACGACAGCTCCCCCACCAGGTAGGCGTACAGGTCCATCGCGTCGACGACCTCGACCGCGTCCGTCACCAGGCCCAGGCGGGAGGACAGCTTGCCCTCGCCGGCCCGGTCCTGGCGGGTGAAGATCACGCCCACCAGGCCCCGCGCGGAGCGGTTGTGCGTAATTTGTAGCGCCAGAGTGCTCTTCCCGCAGTCCATGGTTCCGGAGAAAAAGACCAGTTCGGACATGGGGAAGGACGGACCTCTCAGGTCGGGGTGCGGGGTGGGCGCGGGGGTGCGGGGGTCAGGAGCGGACTTCGAGCAGCGGGACGAGCTGCTCGGCGGGGGTCATGGAGCCGTGCATGCCGGTCAGGGCCGACTCGTTGACCTCGGTGCGGGAGGCGATGATCGCGACGTCGTCGCGGGCCGCGGCGATCACGTCGCCGATCCGTCCGAGCACCCGCTCGTCGCACTCCCCCGGCCGTCCGAACCAGCCCAGGTCCAGCGCCTCCGCGCGGCCCGCCACCCAGAAGCGGTCGCCCAGCACCTCGCGCCACACCGTCAGCACGTCGGCCTCGGCGCCCGGTACGGCGTACACGTGCCGGGCCCGGCCCTCGCCGCCCAGCAGGGCGACCCCGGCGCTCAGCTCCCAGTCCTCGTCGAAGTCGTAGCGCGACTCCTCGTCGAACGGGACGTCCACCATGCCGTGGTCCGCCGTGACGTACAGCGCCGAGCGCGGCGGCAGTTGCTCCGCGAGCCGCTGCACCAGCCGGTCGACGTACATGAGCTGGCCGCGCCACGCGTCCGAGGCGACGCCCTGCCGGTGGCCGGCGCCGTCGAGCTCGCTGTAGTACGTGTACACGAGGGAGCGGTCGGCGGAACCGAGCAGCTGCGCCGCGAGGTCCATCCGCTCCTCGCCGGTCATCCGGCCGTGGAACGTGCCGCCGCTCAGCGCGATCTTGGTGAGCGGGGTCTGTGCGAAGTCCGGGGAGGAGACCTGCGCGGTGGCCACCCCGGCCTCGTGCGCGAGCTGGAAGACCGTCGGGTACGGCTGCCAGACGTGCGGCGGCGTCCAGGGGCGCCAGCGCAGCTGGTTCATCAGGTCGCCGGTCTCCGGGTTGCGCGCGGCGTAGCCGGGCAGACCGTGCCGGGCCGGCGGCAGGCCGGTGCCCACCGAGGCCAGCGAGGTCGCGGTGGTGGCGGGGAAGCCGGCGGTCAGCGGGCGGCCGGTGCCGCCGCGCGAGCTGCCGAGCAGGGAGGTCAGGTAGGGGGCCTCGTCCGGGTGGGCCTTGATCTGCTCCCAGCCGAGTCCGTCTATCAGGAAGACGCAGACCCGGTCGGCCGGGACCAGCTCACCGATGGTGGCGCTCATGCCGGGTACGCCGAGGCCGGCCGCCAGCGTCGGCAGCAGGTCGGCCAGGGAGCCGGAGCCGTACTGCGGCACGGGGGCGCCGGCGAGGTCGAGGAGGACCGGTTCGGGCTCCTGCCAGGCGGAGTGGACCATCAGCGGGCGCCGGCCGCGTGGGCGGCGATGGCCTCGGACAGGGCCTGGGCGAAGTCGAGGGTCTGGCGCACGGCCTCGGGGCCGTCGCCCGCCTCGCTGACGCGCAGGCTCAGGTCGTCGGCGGTGGAGTTGCCGGTGTAACCGTGGTCGGAGTCGCAGTTCGGGTCGCCGCAGGCGGCCGGCTCCAGGTCGATGCGGGAGACCGCGCCCCAGCCGATGGTCAGGACGACCTCGCGGGGCAGGGTGCCCGGGGTGTACGACTCGGGGTTGGCCACCACGCGGCTGACGACCACGGACGAGATCGCGCTGATCTTGACCGACTCGGTCGAGGTGGTCGCGTACGGGGACGGGGAGCCGGAGTCGGCGGCCTGCTCGTCGGTGTGGCTGACGATGAAGCGGTTGCCGGTCAGGACCAGCACGGTGACGTGGCGGCGCACCTCGTTGGAGTCGAAGGTGGTCTCCTGGTGGACCAGGTACGACGAGATCGGCTCGCCGCCCACCGCGGCCTCCACGGCCTCGGCCACGAGGGCCGGGTAGTAGCCGCTGCGCTCGATCGCCGCGCGCAGCCCCTGGGTCGTCGTACCGCTTTTCGCCATGGGGTCCATCCTAAGGCCCGTACGGGGCGCTCCCGCCGCGCCGTACGCGGTCCGCCCGCAGGTCGTGCGGCGCCCCGCCCCCGGTGGCCGGGCAGGGTGCGCGCTCAGTAGCTGGGCAGGGTGCGCGGGCCGAGGTCGGTGCGGGCGGGCGGACGGGCGATGCGGACCTGGGCACTGAGCACGGAGAGCCCCTCGGTGGCCACCACCACCGGCTCCAGTGAGACGCCCACCACTTCGGGGTGCTCGTCGACCAGCCGGGACAGCCGCAGCAGCAGCTCCTCCAGCGCGGGGGTGTCCACCGGGGCGCTGCCGCGCCAGCCGAACAGCAGCGGGGCGGTCCTGATCGAGCGGATCAGGGCCGCGGCGTCGCGGTCGGTCGCGGGGACCAGCCGGTGGGCGGTGTCGCCCAGCAGCTCGGAGGCCACTCCGGCCAGCCCGAAGGAGAGCACGGCGCCGGCGGCCGGGTCGATGACGGACCGGACGACGGTGTCGACCCCGCGCGGGACCATCGCCTGGACGACCGGGAGCAGCTCGGCGGGCTTGCCGAGCAGGTCGGTCAGTTCGCCGTACGCCCGGCGCAGTTCCTCCTCGGTCATGAGCTCGAGGCGTACACCGCCCAGGTCGGCGCGGTGGCGCAGGTGGCGGGCGGTGGTCTTGAGGGCGACCGGGTAGCCGAGCCGGGCCGCGGCCCGCGCTGCGGCGTCGGCGGTGGGGGCGGGCAGGGTGGGCACGACCTCGATGCCGTAGCGGGCCAGCAGGGCGCGCGCGTCGTCGTCCGCGAGGGTGGTGCCGGCGGGGCCGGTGCCGGCCGTGTCGGCGAGGAGGGCCTCCAGCTGCGCGGCGGCTCCGGCGGTGTCGATGTCGTCGTACTCGGGCACCTGGCCGGCGTCGGCGGCGGCCCGGCGCCACCGGGCGTACCGCCAGGCCTCGGCGAGCGCCCGTACGGCCCGCTCGGCGGCGGGGTAGGCGGGGATGGCGCGCGGCGCGGCGGAGGGGCCGTCGCCCGCCGCGGGGTCCTCGGGGGACGCCGCCGGGGCGCCCGGCACGGGGCCGCCGGCCGGGACGTCGTGCGGGGCGCGGTCGCCGGGGCCGGCCGGTGCGCCCGCCGCGGGTCCGCCCGGGGCGCCGTCCGCCGTACCGGCCGGGGACGTGCCCGCTGCCGTGCCGGCGGCTTTCGGCGGCAGGGCTTCGGCGAGGTCGCCGAGCTCCACGTGCACCACGGCCACCGGCTTGCCCGGGGACGCCGCGGCAGCGGTGCGCAGCGCCAGGGCGAGTTCCTCGGCGAGGGTGGGCTCCCCCACGGCCGGGATCGCCGTCACGACCACGGCGTCGGTGTCGTGGTCGCGCAGCGCCCGCCCGAGCGCGTCCTCGAAGTCGCGGGGGGTCGCGGCGGTGGTGAGGTCGACCGCCGGGTACGGGCGCAGCCCCTCGGCCAGGCAGGCGTCGTACGTGAGCAGGCCGAGGGACTCGGAGTTGCCGAGGATCGCCACCCGGGGCCCGGCGGGCAGCGGCTGTCCGGCGAGTAGCAGGCCCACGTCGACGAGTTCGGTGACGGTGCCGACGCGGATCACCCCGGCCTGCCGCAGCAGGTCCGCGACGGTGGCGTCGGGCAGCCGGGTGCCGGGCACGGCGTGCCCGGCGGGGGTCACGCCGCTGTGCCGGCCGCCCCGGGCGACGACGACGGGTTTGACGGCCGCCGTCCGCCGGGCCAGCCGCGTGAACTTCCGCGGGTTGCCCAGGGTTTCGAGGTAGAGCAGGGCCACGTCCGTGGCCGGGTCCTCGTACCAGTACTGCAGGATGTCGTTGCCGGACAGGTCCGCTCGGTTGCCCGCGGAGATGAACGAGGACACCCCGGCGCCGCGCCGCACCAGTCCCGCCAGCAGGGCGATGCCGATGGCGCCGGACTGCGCGAACAGCCCGATCCGGCCGGGTTCCGGGGAGTCGGGGGCCAGCGAGGCGTTGAGGTGGGTGCCGGGGGCGGTGTTGATGACGCCGAAGGCGTTCGGCCCGACCAGCCGCATCCCGTACGAGCGCACCTGCCGGACCAGCTCGCGCTGGCGCTCCAGCCCCTGGGGGCCGCTCTCCGCGTAGCCGGCCGACAGCACGACCAGGCCCTGGACGCCGTGCTCGCCGCAGTCCGCGACCACCTCGGGGACCCGCTCGGCCGGTACGGCCACCACGGCGAGGTCCACCGGGCCGCCGTGCTCGGCGGTGTGCGCGGCCCCGGTGGCCCCGGCGATCTCGGCCAGCGAGCGGTACGCGGGTACGCCCTCCAGCTCGGCGCCCGGGGCGCCCGCGTCCAGCGCGGCGTTGACGGCGTACAGGGCGCCGGTGAAGCCCGAGTCGCGCAGGTTGCGCAGGGCGGTCCGGCCGACCCCGCCCGGGCGGCGGCTGACGCCGATGACGGCGACCGAGCGGGGGGCGAGCAGGCGCTGCACCGAGCGGGCCTCGGCACGCTGCTCACGGGCGCGCTGGACGGCCAGGGTCTGCGCGGTGGGTTCGAGGTCGAGGGTGAGGTGCACGGCGCCGTCCTCGAAGCTGCGCTTCTGCTGGTAGCCGGCGTCCGTGAACACCTTGATCATTTTGCTGTTGGCGGGCAGCACCTCGGCCCGGAAGCGCCGGATCCCGCGCTCGCGCGCGACCGCGCCGATGTGCTCGAGGAGCGTGGAGGCCACGCCCCGGCCCTGGTGGGCGTCCTGGACGAGGAAGGCGACCTCGGCCTCGTCGGCGGGGGCCGAGGCGGGGCGGCCGTCGGGGCCGGTGCGGTCGAAGCGGACGGTGCCGATGAAGTCGTCGCCGACGGTGGCGGCGAGGCCCACGCGGTCCACGTAGTCGTGGTGCGTGAAGCGGTGGACGTCGCGGTCCGAGAGCCGGGGGTAGGGGGCGAAGAAGCGGTAGTACTTCGACTCGTCGGAGACCTGCTCGTAGAAGCTGACCAGGCGGCCGGCGTCCTCCGTGGTGATGGGCCGGATCCGGGCGGTGCCGCCGTCGCGCAGCACCACGTCCGCTTCCCAGTGGGCCGGGTAGGAGGCATCCGACGACGTCTGCATGGGCCCAGCGTAGTGGGGGCGGGCGTACGACTCGCCCCCCGCGCGGCGCATGAAGCAAACCGGTATGTACCGGGGCAAGCTTGGATGGGTCGAACGGCGGACGGTTCGGGGCCGAAGGTCGGTCGGAGAACTCCGACGGTCGTGAGAGACTGGTCTAGACAACCCGCAGAACCTGAAGGGCATCACCATGGCAGAGCGCCGCGTCAACGTCGGTTGGGCCGAGGGCCTGCACGCTCGTCCCGCCTCGATCTTCGTCCGGGCGACCACCGCCTCCGGCATCCCGGTGACCATCGCCAAGGTCGACGGCACGCCCGTCAACGCCGGCTCCATGCTCGCCGTGCTGGGCCTGGGTGCGCGGGGCGGCGAGGAGATCGTCCTCGCCTCCGACGCCGAGGGCGCGGACGTCGCCCTGGACCGCCTGGCGAAGCTGGTCGCGGAGGGTCTGGAGGAGCTCCCCGAGACCGTCTGACGGCCGTCGGCGACCACGCGCGACCGTCCGGCCGAGCAGGCGGCACCCGCAGCCGGACGGGCCCGAGCCGCGACTCCCCACGAGGGGGGTCGCGGCTTTCGTCGTTCCGGAGAGGGCGGCCTCCGGGGGCATCCACCCCGGCTGCCGCTCACGGGGCAGAGGGCGCGGCGGCCGTCGGTTCGCGCGCCCGCATTCTCCGCACGACGCCACCGGGATATCCGGTCACGGAAATCCCGGCAGAGGTCCGGATCGGATCCCGATTCGGATGCCCGGACCTCACCCGCGCACCGAATTCCGCAAACGGCACGCGTACGGATATCCGCGCCGAAATGTGCGGACCGATATCCGTCCTTTGTATACGGCGCCCGTTAAATGCGGCCGCTCGCGGTGTTTACGGCAGGTTGCGAACCCCTCACACGATCCGCGCCCACCGGCCGCCGCAGCCGGTGCGCGGCGGCGGCCCGCACCATGTGCGCGGCGCTCAGGGTCCGCGCCCGCTCGGCGTCCCCGCGCGCCACCGCGTCCACGAGGGCGCCGTGCTCGGCCCACGACTCCGCGGGGCGAACCGGGGCCGCCACGTCGTACATCCACGCGATCTTGTGCCGCAGCTGGGTCAACTGGGCGACCAGCGCGGCGCTGCCGGAGGCCTGGGCCAGCGTCTCGTGGAACCAGGCGCCCAGGGACCGCAGGTCCTCGCCCTCGCCGCGGCGGGCCCGTTCCTGGCCGAGCCGGACCAGGCCGCGCAGGACCTTCAGGTGCGCGTCGGTGCGGCGCTGGGCCGCCCGGGCGGCACCCAGCGGCTCCAGCAGGGCGCGCATCTCCAGCACGTCGGCGGCCTCCTGGTCGGTGGGCTCGGCCACGCACGCACCGGCGTGCCGCCGGGTGACCACGAAGCCCTCGGACTCCAGGGTGCGCAGCGCCTCCCGGACGGGGACGCGGGAGACGCCGTAGCGGCGGGCGAGGAGGTCCTCGGTGAGTCTGCCGCCGCGCTCGAAGACACCGCTGACGATGTCGTCGCGGATTGCGGTGCACACCGCGTGCGCGGGAATGCGCATGACCGGACCTCCGCTTTCATCTTCCCGATTCGTGATCAGGGGCGCATGACATGGAAAGGTGTCCTGCGACTCTATTGCAGAACACCGGAATTCCGGAGCGGAGCCGGGAAATCGGGGAACGTTTTTGCGCGGGTCCGGCGACGGGGGCCAAGGCTGCGGCAGCGGCAGCGGCGTGGCTTCGCGGGGGCGCCCCGTGGCGTGTGGGTCCCCTCGCTGCTTGAGCCGGTGTGGCCTGCAGGCCCTGCGGCAGGCCCACCCCTGGGGCTTCGGGGGCTCCGCCCCTGGCCTTCGGCCACCCCAGGCCCGGGCCCGCCTGCCACACCGGCTCAAGCACCTCCCCCACACACCACGGGGCGGACCGGGTGGGGGCGGGCCATCGAGCAGCCCTGGACAGGGTGCCCGGGACCCTGACGCACGAAGGCCCCGGCTCGAGGAGCCGGGGCCTTCGGAAGTGTTCGGGGGGCGGAGCCTCAGAGGCCGACGCCGTGCGAGCGCAGGTACGCGACCGGGTCGATGTCCGAGCCGTACTCCGGCGACGTCCGGGCCTCGAAGTGCAGGTGCGGGCCGCTGGAGTTGCCGGTGGAGCCGGAGAGGCCGATCTGCTGGCCGGGGACGACCGTCTGGCCGACGTGGACCTGGATCGAGGAGAGGTGGCCGTACTGGGTGTACGTGCCGTCGTGCATCTTGATGACGATGTTGTTGCCGTACGCGCCGCCCCAGCCGGCCTCGACGACGACGCCGACGCCCACCGCGTGCACCGAGGTGCCGGAGGCGGCGTGGAAGTCGATGCCGGTGTGGTGGCCGGAGGACCACATGCCACCACCGGACATGTACTGGGTACTGACGTACGACTGCGAGACGGGGGCGACGTACGTGTTCAGGCGCTTGCGCTCGGCCTCGCGCTCGGCGCGCTCCTTGGCCTCGCGCTCGGCCTTGGCACGGGCCTCGGCCTTCGCCTTGGCCTCGGCGGCACGGGCCTGCGCGTCGGCCTCGGCCTTGGCCTTGGCGGCGGCGATCTCGGCGGCGGCCTGCTGGGCCTCGGCCTGGGCCTCGATCTGGCCGGAGACCTCGTCGGCGACGACCACGGCGTTCAGGCCGGTGTCCTCGGGGCCCTGCGAGTGGGTGTCCGTGGCCGCGAAGGCCGGACCGGCCAGCGAACCGACGACACCGGTGGTCGCGAGGGCGGCTATGCCGGCCACGTTCGCGCTCTTGCGGGTCATGCGGCTGGGACCGCGGTGCTTGCCGGTGCCACGACTGCCGAACGCCATGAAGAGGCTGTTCCTTTCCTTCCCTCTCGCCTACCGGGTTAGCTGACGGGTTCGGAGCAGGAAGGTCTCCTACGGGCCACCTCTGGCGAGGCGGTCCGATTCACCCCAGGGGACGTGTGGGTCCCCGGCTCCCCAGGCTCGCGCCTGACGGGGACTCGGCGATCGCTGTCCGGTGCCGCGGTTTGCGGCGCTTGCGCTGACGGACAGCGGGACCGACGCTAGGCGGATCTTCGGACAATCACCAAATGGTCACGGCCTTTTGTGGCCTACGCCACTGGGCATTACGGCCATCACCCCATCAGAAACGGACAAGAGGCGACAAGAAGGGCCCTGGCGGACGAACCGCCAGGGCCCTGCGACACGGGGCTTCCAACTCTCCCGTGTCGGAGCGTCAGTTGGTGACCACCGTCACCTCGCCGATGCCCAACGCCCGCACCGGCTCCGCGATCTGGGACGCGTCGCCCACGAGCACCGTCACCAGGCGGTCCACCGGGAAGGCGCTCACGACGGCCGACGTGGCCTCCACGGTGCCGGTTTCGGCGAGCCGGGCGTACAACTGCGCCTGGAAGTCGTCCGGAAGCTCCTGCTCGACCTGGTCGGCCAGGGTGCCGGCCACGGCCGCCGCGGTCTCGAACTTCAACGGGGCCACGCCCACCAGGTTCTGCACGGCCACGTCGCGCTCGGCGTCGGTCAGACCGCCCTCCGCCAGCGTGCGCAGGACCTTCCAGAGGTCGTCCAGCGCCGGCCCGGTGTTCGGGGTGTCGACCGAGCCGCTGATGGCGAGCATCGCGGCGCCGGTGCCGGCGGCCGTCGAGCGCAGCACCTGGCCGAAGGAGCGCACGCCGTACGTGTAGCCCTTCTCCTCGCGCAGGACGCGGTCCAGCCGGGAGGTCAGGGTGCCGCCGAGGCAGTACGTGCCGAGCACCTGGGCGGGCCAGACGCGGTCGTGCCGGTCGGGGCCGATCCGGCCGATCAGCAGCTGCGTCTGCACGGCACCGGGACGATCGACGATGACGACCCGCCCGGTGTCGTCCGCGGTGATCGGGGTGACCGGGTGCACCACGGCCGCACTGCCGGTCCAGCCGCCCAGGGTGTCGGCCAGGACCTCGTCGAGGTCGGTGCCGGCCAGGTCGCCCACCACGACCGCGGTGGCCGTGGCGGGGCGTACGTGGGCCTCGTAGAAGGCGCGTACGGCCGCGGAGTCGATCCGGGCCACGGTCTCCTCGGTGCCCTGGCGCGGGCGGGAGGCGCGCAGGTCGGCCGGGAAGAGCTGCTTGGAGAGCTCCTTGGCGGCCCGGCGCTGCGGGTTGGCCTGCTCGTGCGGGATCTCGTCGAGCCGGTTGCGCACCAGGCGGTCCACCTCGCTGTCGGCGAAGGCGGGGGCGCGCAGGGCCTCGGCCAGCAGGCCGAGGGCCTTCGCCAGGCGGGAGACCGGCACCTCCAGCGACACGCGGACGGCAGGGTGGTCGGCGTGCGCGTCCAGGGTGGCGCCGCAGCGCTCCAGCTCGGCGGCGAACTCCTCCGCGGAGTGCTTGTCGGTGCCCTCCGACAGCGCCCGGGCCATGATCGTGGCCACGCCGTCCAGGCCCGCGGGCTCGGCCTCCAGCGGGGCGTCGAGGATGATCTCGACGGCCACCACCTGCTGGCCGGGGCGGTGGCAGCGCAGCACGGTCAGCCCGTTGTCCAGGGTGCCGCGCTCGGGGGCGGGGAACGCCCACGGTCGGGCCTCGCCCGGCCGGGGCTGCGGGTGGAAGGTCATCGCGGAGGCGACGTCGGCGCTCACTGGTCTGCCCCTTCGGCATCGTTCTCGGCACCGTCCGCGGCGACGGCACCGTCTTCATCGGCGGCCGCGGCGGTCAGCGGCTCGTACACGAGGACCGCGCGGTTGTCCGGGCGCAGCCGGGCGGCGGCCACGGCCTGCACCTCCTCCGGCGTGACGTCCAGGACGCGGCCGACGGCGGTCAGGGCGAGCTGCGGGTCGCCGAACAGGACGGCGTACCGGCACAGTTCGTCGGCGCGGCCGGCCACCGTGCCCAGCCGGTCCAGCCACTCGCGCTCCAGCTGGGCCTGGGCGCGCTCCATCTCCTCCGAGGTCGGGCCCTCGGCGGCGAAGCGGGCGAGCTCCTCGTCGACGGCGGCCTCGATGGCCGGCACCTCGACGCCGCCGGAGGTCTTCACGTCCAGCCAGCCGAGGGACGGCGCGCCGGCCAGCCGCAGCAGGCCGAAGCCGGCGGCGACCGCGGTCTGGTCGCGGCGGACCAGACGGTTGTGCAGGCGGGAGGACTCGCCGCCGCCGAGGATGGTCAGGGCCAGGTCGGCCGCGTCGCACTCGCGACCACCGTCGTGCGGGAGGCGGTAGGCCGCCATCAGGGCACGGGCCGGCACCTCCTCGGTGATCTCCACGCGCTGCTGGCCGCCCATGACGTCCGGCAGCGTGCCGTCGCGCGGCGGCTGCTTGCCGTCGTGCGCGGGGATGGTCCCGAAGTACTTCTCGATCCACGCGAGGGTCTGCTCGGGGTCGATGTCGCCGACGACCGACAGGACGGCGTTGTTCGGCGCGTAGTACGTGCGGAAGAACGTCCGGGCGTCCTCGAGGGAGGCGGCGTCCAGGTCGGCCATCGAGCCGATCGGGGTGTGGTGGTACGGGTGGCCCTCGGGGTAGGCCAGGGCCACGAGGCGCTCGAAGGCCGTTCCGTACGGGACGTTGTCGTAGCGCTGGCGGCGCTCGTTCTTCACGACGTCCCGCTGGTTCTCCATGGACTCGTCGTCCAGGGCCTGCAGCAGGGAGCCCATCCGGTCCGCCTCCAGCCAGAGGGCGAGCTCCAGCTGGTGGGTCGGCATGGTCTCGAAGTAGTTGGTGCGCTCGAAGCTGGTGGTGCCGTTGAGCGAGCCGCCGGCCCCCTGCACCAGTTCGAAGTGGCCGTTGCCCGGGACGTTCGCCGAGCCCTGGAACATCAGGTGCTCGAAGAGGTGAGCCAGGCCGGTGCGCCCCTTGACCTCGTGGCGCGAACCGACGTCGTACCACAGGCAGACCGCGGCGACCGGGGTCAGGTGGTCCTCGGACAGCACCACGCGGAGGCCGTTGGCCAGCCGGTGCTCGGTCGCTGTCAGGCCGCCGGAAGCGGCCTGCGCGGTGGCCGTGTGACCCATGGGCATGTGATCCCTTCGATCGCAAGAGAGAGAGTCCTGCCACTGTATGCAAGCGCGGGACCGGGCGGAGAAGTTCCCGCCTGACCCGGGTCGGCGTCAGGGTTGTCAGTGCATCGGTCCACAATGGACGCCGTCAGACCCCCATCCCGGATCACGAGGAGCCGCAGCGCGATGGCCCGCCGCAGCACGAAGACCCCGCCGCCGGAGGATTTCGAGGAGAGGATCCTCGACATCGACGTCGTCGACGAAATGCAGGGCTCCTTCCTTGAGTACGCCTACTCGGTGATCTACTCGCGGGCCCTGCCGGACGCGCGCGACGGCCTGAAGCCGGTGCACCGCCGGATCGTCTACCAGATGAACGAGATGGGCCTGCGCCCCGACCGCGGGTACGTCAAGTGCGCCCGCGTCGTCGGCGAGGTCATGGGCAAGCTCCACCCGCACGGAGACGCGTCCATCTACGACGCGCTGGTGCGCATGGCCCAGCCCTTCTCGATGCGCGTGCCGCTGGTCGACGGCCACGGCAACTTCGGCTCGCTCGGCAACGACGACCCGCCGGCCGCCATGCGCTACACCGAGTGCCGCATGGCCGACGCCACGAGCCTGATGACCGAGTCGATCGACGAGGACACGGTCGACTTCACGCCGAACTACGACGGCCAGGAGCGCGAGCCCGTCGCGCTGCCGGCGGCGTACCCGAACCTGCTGGTCAACGGCGCCCAGGGAATCGCGGTCGGCATGGCGACCAACATGCCGCCGCACAACCTGGGCGAGGTCGTCGCGGCCGCCCGCCACCTGATCCGGTACCCGAACGCGGACCTGGAGGCGCTGATGCGCTTCGTCCCGGGTCCCGACCTGCCGACCGGCGGCCGCATCGTGGGCCTGCAGGGCATCAAGGACGCGTACGAGTCCGGCCGCGGCACCTTCAAGATCCGCGCCACGGTGGCGGTCGAGGACGTCACGGCCCGCCGCAAGGGCCTGGTCGTCACGGAGCTGCCGTTCACGGTCGGCCCCGAGAAGGTCATCGCGAAGATCAAGGACCTGGTCGGCTCGAAGAAGCTGCAGGGCATCGCGGACGTCAAGGACCTCACCGACCGCGCGCACGGCCTGCGCCTGGTCATCGAGATCAAGAACGGCTTCCACCCCGAGGCCGTCCTGGAGCAGCTGTACAAGCTCACGCCGATGGAGGAGTCCTTCGGCATCAACAACGTGGCGCTGGTCGACGGCCAGCCGCTCACGCTGGGCCTCAAGGAGCTGCTGGAGGTCTACCTCGACCACCGCTTCGACGTGGTCCGCCGGCGCAGCGAGTTCCGCCGCGGCAAGCGCCGCGACCGGCTGCACCTGGTCGAGGGCCTGCTGGTGGCCCTGATCGACATCGACGAGGTCATCCGGCTGATCCGCTCCAGCGAGAACTCCGCGCAGGCGAAGGAGCGCCTGATGGAGCGCTTCTCGCTGAGCGAGGTGCAGACGCAGTACATCCTCGACACCCCGCTGCGCCGGCTCACCAAGTTCGACCGCCTGGAGCTGGAGTCGGAGCGCGACCGGCTGAAGGCCGAGATCGAGGAGCTGACGAAGATCCTCGAGTCGGACACGGAGCTGCGCAAGCTGGTCTCCACCGAACTGGCCGCGGTGGCCAAGAAGTTCGGCACGGACCGGCGCACGGTCCTGCTGGAGTCGGCGGGCGCCCCCGTGTCGGCGGTCCCGCTCGAGGTCGCGGACGACCCGTGCCGGGTGCTGCTGTCCTCGACCGGCCTGCTGGCCCGTACGGTCACCGGGGACCCGCTGCCGGAGGGCGACGGCAAGCGCGCCAAGCACGACGCGGTCGTCTCGTCGGTGCTGGCCACGGCCCGCGCCGAGGTCGGCGCCGTCACCTCGGCGGGCCGCCTGCTGCGGGTGGCGGTGATCGACCTGCCGCAGCTGCCGGACACGCACGCGGCGCCGACCCTGGCCGGCGGCGCACCGCTGTCGGAGTTCCTCTCCCTCGAGACGGACGAGCAGGTGGTGTGCCTGACGACGCTGGACGAGGCCTCGGCCGGACTGGCGCTGGGCACCGAGCAGGGCGTGGTCAAGCGCGTCGTGCCGGACTACCCGGCGAACAAGGAGGAGCTGGAGGTCATCACCCTCAAGGAGGGCGACCGGATCGTGGGCGCGGTGGAGCTGCGCACCGGCGAGGAGGACCTGGTCTTCCTCACGGACGACGCACAGCTGCTGCGCTACCCGGCGGGCCAGGTCCGCCCGCAGGGCCGCCCGGCGGGCGGCATGGCCGGCATCAAGCTGGCCGAGGGCGCCCGGGTCATCCACTTCTCGGCGGTGGACCCGGCGGCGGAGGCGTACGTCTTCTCGGTGGCCGGCTCGCAGGACACGCTCGACGACTCGGGTTCGACGGCCAAGCTGACGCCGTTCGACCAGTACCCGCGCAAGGGCCGGGCCACCGGCGGCGTGCGCTGCCAGCGCTTCCTCAAGGGCGAGGACAAGCTGGTCTTCGCCTGGGCCGGTGCGGCCCCGCTCCGCGCCGCCTCGGCCAACGGCGGCCCGGTCGCCCTGCCGGACCCGGACCCGCGCCGCGACGGCTCGGGCACGCCCCTCGACAGCCCGGTCGCGGCGATCGCGGGCGCCCCGCTGTAACCCCCGCCGCGCGCCCGTCCCGACGCCCCCGGCCACCACGGCCGGGGGCGTCGGCGCACCCGGCGGACGCCCCGGTCGGGCACCCGGAAGGGATGCCCCGAATCGGGCCAACCCCGTCCGAGCCTCAACTAAAGTCGGCGAAGAACTGAATGCGGGGGGAAAGGCGCAGCGCATGAGCCGTCGGGGCAACGGGGTCTTCGCAACCTGGGCCGAGGCACAGCACCAACTCCATCAGGCCCAGTTGGTGCAGCAGCGCGAGGCGGAGCGGCGCCAACGGGCCCACGAGCGGGACCTGGCCCGCAGCCGCCGGGAGCAACAGGCGGCACACCGGCAGTACCGCGAGGCCGAGGCGCGGCGCCGCACGGAGGAGCTCGATGCCGAGGTCGCCGCGCTGGAGGGCCTGCTGGCCGCCGGCTGCCGCGCGCCGGCGTTCCGGATGTCGGCCATGCGGCGGGCGGAGCAGGTGGAGCCCTTCGCGCCCGGCGCGCTGGCCCGACCGATACCGATGCCCGACCCGCAGGCCTTCCAGGCCCCGTCCGGCGGGTGGTCGCTGGGCAGCGGGCGCCGGGCCCAGGAGGAGGCGCACGCCCGCTACACGCAGGCCTGGCACGCCGCGCAGGCCGCCGAGGCCGACCGGCAGCGCCGGCTGGCGGACTACCGCGCGCAGTACGACCGGTGGGCGGCGGCCCAGCTGGCCGAGATCAGGCGGCACAACGACGGCCTCGCCGGGACGGTGGCGGCCCTGCGTACCGGCGACCCCGACGCGGTGGTGGAGTACTTCTCCGCGGCCCTGTACGCCGCCACGGCCTGGCCCGCCGAGCTGCCCCGGCGCCTCACGGCGGCCTACGACGCCGCCGCCCGCCAGCTCGTCGTCTCCTGGGAGCTGCCGCGCTACGACGTGGTGCCCGAAGCCAAGCTGGTCAAGTACCTCCCGTCGGTGGACCAGGAGAGGGAGACCGCCCGGCCGGTCACCCAGCGCCGGGCCCTGTACCGCGGCACGCTGGCGCAGTGCGTGCTGCTGGTGCCGCACACGCTCTTCGCGGCGGACGAGTACGGCGTCCTGGACTCCGTGGTCGTCAACGGTTTCGTGGACGACCACGACCCGGTGACGGGACGGCGGTCGGAGGTGGTGGTGGCCACGGTCACGACCACCCGCTCCACCTTCGCGGGCCTCCACCTGGCCCAGGTCAGCCCGGTGGACTGCCTGGTGGAGGGCCTGCGCGGGCAGCTGTCGACCAAGCCCGACCAGCTGGTCGCCGTACGCCCGGGCCGGACGCCGGAAGCGGTCGGCGCCGCGGTGGTCGCCCACGGACCGGACAGCGGCGGACCGGAACCCGACCTGTACGCGATGGATCCGATCGAGTTCGAGCACCTGGTGGCCGCCCTCTTCCGGGCGATGGGGATGGAGGCGGTGACCACCCAGCGGTCGAACGACGGCGGGGTCGACGTCGAGGCCGTCGACCCGACCCCCATCCGCGGCGGCCGGATCGTCGTGCAGGTCAAGCGCTACCGCAACACCGTGAACCCGTCCGCGGTGCGCGACCTCTACGGCACGGTGCAGAGCTGCGGGGCGAACAAGGGCGTCCTGGTGACCACGTCCCGGTTCGGGCCGAGCTCGCACGCGTTCGCCGAGGGCAAGCCCCTGGAGCTGGTGTCCGGCCCGGATCTCGTCGACCTCCTGCACCGCCACGGCCTGCGCGGCCGGCTGGGCGACCCGGCGGCATCCGGCCCTCCGGCTGCCCCGCCGACGGCCGCCGGGGGCCCGCCCACCCACAACGTCCTGGGCATGAACTGGTCCGGAGCGGTCCAGCTCGACGTCTGCGCGCTCGTCTGCACCGGGAACCGGGCCCTCGGGGACGACTGGTTCGTCTTCTTCAACAACGACCGGACCCCGGACGGCTCCGTGCGCACGCGGACCGTCCCGGCGCCGGACAAGGCGGCCCTGGAGGTGGCGTTCGAGGCACTGCCGAGCCGCGCCGACCGGGTCGTGCTCGTCGCCGCGGTGGATCCCGACGACCCCCGCTCCACCGACCTCGCCGGGTTCACGGACGCGCACATCAGGCTGCTGGACGCCGCGGGCGCGGAACAGGGTCGGCTGGACGTCTCCGACGGCCGCCCGGGCGAGACCGCGCTGGTGCTCGGCTCCTTCCGGCACCGCGGCAACGACGACTGGGACTTCGTCATCGGCGGCAAGGGCTACCGCGGCGGCCTGGCGGAACTGCTGGCCGACTTCGGCATCGACGTCGCCTAGGGCCTGGGCACCGGCCGGCCGCAGGCGCTACTCCAGCTCGTCGGAGTCGTCCCGGCCGGCGCCGGCCGCTGCGGCCGCGGCGAGCTCGGGCACGTACCGCAGGACCCCCCACATGGTCTCCGGACCCGCCCGGTGCGGGGCGGGCTCGCGGCAGCCCTCCAGAGCCCGCGCGAGGGCCTCGCCGTCCGTGCCCGACCCGATCAGGACGAGCCGGGTGACCCGGGGCTCGTCGCGGCCCCAGGGGTGCCGGGCGAACCGCAGGTAGCGCCCCACGGCGTGGATCTCGTACTTCTCCTGGTGCCCGGGTACGCCGAAGTAGACGAACCCCTTGATGCGGTACAGCCCCGCCGGCCTGCCGTCGAGGAAGTCCATGAAACGGCGCGGGCTGAGGGCCTGCTCCGAGACGAACCCGACGCTGTCGTAGGCGGCGTGCAGGTGCGCCCCGTGCGTCCCGCCGCACGCGTCATGGTGCCCGGCCGCCTCGGCGAGCAGGTCCTCGAACGAGAGCTGGCCGCGCGTCTCGCTCCACTCCACGCGGTCGAAGAGCAGCTCCGGCTCGATCCGCCCGTGGTCGGCCGCCACCACCGGCACCCCCGGGCACAGCCCGGCCAGCACGCCCTCGACGCGCGCCAGTTCGGCTTCCCCGACCCGGTCGGCCTTGTTGAGCACGACGAGGTCGGCCACGGCCAGGTGCCGGTCGGTCTCCGGGTGCCGGGCCCGGGTGGCGTCGAACTCGGCCGCGTCGACCACCTCGACCGTGCCGCCGTACCGGACGGCCGGGTTCTCGCTGGCCAGCAGCATGCGGACCAGCTCCTGCGGCTCCGCCAGCCCGCTCGCCTCGATCACGATGACGTCGATGCCGTGCTCGGGCCGGGACAGCTTCTCCAGGTACGCGTCGAGCTCGCTGCCGTCCACCGCACAGCACAGGCAGCCCCCGCCGAGGGAGACCATCGAGTCGCCCACCTGCCCGGCCACCGACATGCTGTCGATCTCGATCGAGCCGAAGTCGTTGACCACGACCCCGATCCGGGTGCCGCGGCTGCTCCGGAGCAGGTGGTTGAGGAGGGTGGTCTTACCGGAACCGAGGAAGCCGGTGAGGAGGACGACGGGGATGGGCTGGCTGCTGCTCACGCCGACCGATGGTAGTCAGTCAGAGCCACGGCGGGCCGCCCCGTGGTGTGTGGGGCAGCCGCTTGACTTCCCGTGGCAGGCTGGTCCGGAGGCGGGCCCGGGCCTGGGGTGGCCGAAGGCCAGGGGCGGAGCCCCCGAAGCCCCAGGGGTGGGCCTGCCGCAGGGCCCGCAGGCCACGGGAAGTCAAGCGGCGAGGGGACCCACACACCACGGGGCGGCCCTACGAAGCGAGAGCAAGCCCCGACACCGGCCCACGACAGAACCCGCCCCGTGGCGAAGGCACCCACACCCTCACGCGCTACCTCACCCCACCACCGGCACCACCTGCGGCGGAGTCGGCCCCGAGTACCGCGCCGCCGGCCGGATGATCTTCGAGTCCACGGCCTGCTCCAACACGTTGGCGCTCCACCCGACCACCCGCGCCACGCAGAACGTCGGCGTGAACATCTCCCGCGGCAGTCCGCACAGCTCCATGACCACCCCCGCGTAGAACTCCACGTTCGTGTGCAGCTCCCGCCCCGGCTTGAGCTCCGCCAGGATCGCCTCGACCCGGGCCTCCACCTCCACCGCGAAGTCGACGAGCGGCCCCCCGAACTCGCGGGCGATCTCCCGCAGCATCCGCGAGCGCGGGTCCTCCGTGCGGTAGACGGGGTGGCCGAAGCCCATGATCCGGTCGCCGGCGAGCACCCGCTCCCGGATCCAGCCGTCGATGCGGTCGGTGCTCCCGATGGCGTCGAGCGTGTCCAGCGCGCGACTGGGCGCACCGCCGTGCAGCGGCCCGGAGAGCGCGCCGATCGCACCGGTCAGGCAGGCGACGACGTCCGCGCCGGTGGAGGCGATGACCCGGCCGGTGAAGGTGGAGGCGTTGAAGCCGTGGTCGATGGTCGAGATCAGGTACCGCTCGACCGCGCGCACCTCGGCCGGCCCGGCCTCCCGCCCGGTCAACATGTACAGGTAGTTGGCCGCGTACGGCAGGTCGTCGCGCGGCTCGACCGGTTCCAGGCCCTGCCCGAGCCGGTGCAGCGCCGTGAGCAGCGTGGGTACGGCGGCACACGCGGCCAGCGCGTCGGCCGCCCGGCGCTCGGGCTCGAGGTCGTACACGGGCCGGAAGCCGGCCGCCGCGCCCAGCAGGGACAGGGCGGTGCGCAGCCCGGCGAGCGGGCCGGAGAGCGCGGTGGCCCGGGCCAGGGCGGGCAGGGCGTCGCGGACCTCGGCGGGCAGGTGCCGCAGCGGGGCGATCTCGGCGGCGAACGCGGCGCTGCGGTCCCGGTCCGGGAGGGCGCCGCGGAACATCAGGTACCAGACGTCCTCGAACGAGCGCCGTTCGGCGAGCTCGACGGCGGAGTACTGGCGGTAGTGGTAGAAGCCCTCGCGGCCCCGGACGTCACCCAGGGCGGTGTCGGTCACGACGACGCCGGCGAGTCCGCGGGGCACCTCGACGCTCGTGGCGGTTGCGGTGTTGTCCATGACTCGACCATCCATGCTTGACTCCATCCATGTCAATATTGATTCAATCAACATATGCAGAGGTCTGTAGGGTGGCTGCATGACCGATCCCGCGGCGGCCCCGGAGGGCCGGCTCACCACCCGCCAGGCCGCCGAACTGCTCGGCGTGAAGCCCGCGACCGTGTACGCGTACGTCAGCCGCGGTCTGCTGGCCTCCCGCCGCGAACCCACCGGCCGGGGCAGCACGTTCGACGCCGCCGAGGTGTCCGCGCTGGCCCGGCGCACCCGGCGCGAGGCCGCGACCCCGCCCGGCGAGCTGACCGTACGGACGGGCCTGACGCTCATCGAGGCGGACCGGTACTGGTTCCGCGGCGTGGACGCGGTCGCCCTGGCCTCGCGCCACCGGTACGAGGAGGTCGCCGAGTGGCTGTGGACCGGCCGGCTCCCGCGCGGGGCGCGGTTCACCGCCCCGCCGGAACTGCTGGCGGCCGCCCGCCGGGCGGTGGCCGCGCTCCCCGAGCACAGCGGGCCCGTGGACCGGCTGCGGGTGGCCACGGCCGCCGCCGCGGCGGCCGACCCGCTGCGCTTCGACCTGTCGCCGGAGGCGGTGCTGGGCACGGCCCGCTCGCTCATCCCGACGCTGGTCGAGGCCCTGCCCGCGGCAGGGCAGGAGCACCGGGGCGAGGGCCGGCTGGCCCGGCGCCTGTGGACCCGGCTGACCGCGCTACCGCCGGACACCGACCCGGTCGGCGCCCTCGACCTGGCGCTCGCCCTGCTGACCGACCACGACCTGGCCGCCTCGACGCTGGCCGTACGGGTCGCCGCCTCGGCCCACGCCCACCCGTACGCCTGCGTGTCCGCGGGCCTCGGCGCCCTCGACGGGCCCCTGCACGGCGCGGCCGGCCCGTTGGCCCACCGCATGCTGCTGGAGGTCATGGAACGCGGCGGAGCCGCCCCCGTGGTGGCCGACCACCTGCGCTCGGGGCGCCGCGTGCCGGGACTGGGGCACCGGCTCTACGCGGGCGAGGACCCGCGCGCGACGGCCCTCTTCGCGCGCCTGGCGGACCTGCCGCAGGCGGGGCCGGCGCTGGCCGCGGCCCGCGACGTGGTGGCGGTGACCGCCCGGCAGGGACGGGGGCTGCACGCCAACGTGGACCTGGCGCTGTCGGTGCTGACGGTGTCCTACGGCATGCCGGTGGAGGCCGGCGAGACCGTCTTCGCGGTGGCCCGCACCGCCGGCTGGATCGCCCACGTCCTGGAGGAGTACGGCGAACGCCCGCTCCGCATGCGCCCCAGCGGCCAGTACGTGGGCCCCCGCCCACCCCAGCCGCTGCCCTGACGTCATCCGCCCCCACCCGAGCCACCCCCACCCCAGCCACCCCCACCCCGAACCGTGACCGACCAGGCGTACCGGATCCCCCGAAGCCGACCTACCGTGGCACGTCATGAGCACCGCACAGCGCACCGGCCCGGCGGGCCGCCCCGCCCCCCGCCGCCGGAGGCCCCGCCCCCGGCTGCCGCGCCGCGTCTTCTCCCAGGTGCTCCTGATCCAGCTGGCCGTCGCCACCGGGGTCACCGTCCTCGCCACCGGTCTCTTCCTCGCCCCGCTCGGCCACCAGCTCGACGACCAGGCCATGCGCCGCGCCCTGGCGATCGCCCAGGGCGCAGCCGCCGACCCCCGCCTGGCCGCCGACCTGCTGACCACCCCCGCCACCCCCAACGGCCCCGTCCAGGAGGCCGCCGAGCGGATCCGCCGGGCCACCGGCGCCGAGTACGTCGTCGTCCTCGACCGCAACGGCATCCGCCGCTCGCACCCCAGCCGTTCCCGCATCGGCGGGCACGTCTCCACCGACCCCACCGAGGCCCTCGCCGGCCACGAGGTGATGGAGATCGACGACGGCACCCTCGGCCGCTCCGCCCGGGGCAAGGTCCCGCTGCGCGACGCGCGCGGCGCCATCGTCGGTGCGGTCTCCGTCGGCATCGCGTACGACAGCGTCCGCGACCGGCTGCTCGGCGCGATCCCGGGCCTGCTCGCGTACGCCGGCGGGGCGCTGGCGGCCGGCGCGCTCGCCGCGTACCTGATCTCCCGTCGGATCCAGCGCCGCACCCGGGACCTGGCCTTCTCCGACATCACCGCGCTGCTGGCCGAGCGCGAGGCGATGCTGCACTCCATCCGCGAGGGCGTGGTGGCGCTGGACGCGGAGGGCCGGATCCGGCTGGTCAACGACGAGGCGCAGCGCCTGCTCGGCCTCACCGACGCGGACACCGAGCGCCCGCTGGACGAAGTGCTGGGCGCTGGCCGCACCACCGACGTACTGGCCGGCCGCGTCACCGGCACCGACCTGCTCACCGTCCAGGGGACACGGGTGCTGGTCGCCAACCGCATGCCCACGGAGGACGGCGGGGCCGTCGCCACCCTGCGGGACCGCACGGAGCTGGACCGGCTGGGGCGCGAACTCGACTCCACCCGCGGTCTGATCGACGCCCTGCGCGCCCAGGACCACGAGCACGCCAACCACCTGCACACGCTCCTCGGCCTGCTGGAGCTCGGCCTGCACGACGAGGCGTCGGCGTTCGTCACCGAAGCCGTCGGTGTGCACCGGGCCACCGCCGAGCAGATCACCGAGAAGGTCCACGACCCGCTCCTCGCCGCCCTGCTGGTGGGCAAGGCGACGGTCGCGGCCGAGCGCGGCGCGGCCCTGACGCTGTCCCCCGCCACGTCCCTCCCGGACCGCCTGGTGGACCCGGGCGGACTCGTCACCATCGTGGGGAACCTGGTGGACAACGCCCTCGACGCGGTCGCCGGCCGGCCCGCGGCCCGGGTCGAGGTGGACCTGCGGGCCCGGGACCGCGCGGTGGAGGTGGCCGTCCGCGACACCGGACCCGGCGTTCCCGCCGACCGGCGCGAGGAGGTCTTCACGGAGGGCTGGTCGACCAAGGAGGCCCCGCCGCACGGCGCTCCGCGCGGCCTCGGGCTGGCGCTCGTACGGCGGCTCGCGCAGCGGCAGGGCGGCACGGCCCGGGTGGCCGGGGCCCCGGACGGCGGCGCGGAGTTCTCGGTCCTGCTCCCGGAGGCCCTGCGATGACCGGCCCCGTACCCGTACCCGCCCCTGCCCCCGCCCCGGTGGACGTTCTGGTCGTCGACGACGACCCGCGGGTGGCCCGCGTCAACGCCGCCTACGTGGCCAAGGTCCCCGGCTTCCGGGTCGTCGGGCAGGCCCCCACGGCGGCGGCCGCGCTGGCGTTCGTCGGGGCGCACCCCGTGGACCTGGTCCTGCTCGACCACTACCTGCCCGACGAGAACGGCCTCGACCTGGTGCGGCGGCTGCGCGAGCGGGGCCACCACGCCGACGTGATCATGGTCACGGCGGCCCGGGACCTGGCCACGGTGCAGTCGGCGATGCGGCTGGGCGCCCTGCAGTACCTGGTGAAGCCGTTCACCTTCGCCGGGCTGCGCTCGAAGCTGGAGGCGTACGCGGGACTGCGCCGTACGCTCGCGGCGGGCGGCGAGGCCGAACAGGCCGAGGTGGACCGGATCTTCGGCGCACTGGCCGCCGCGGCCGCCCCGGTCGACCTGCCCAAGGGACACTCCCCCACGACCGCCGAACTGGTCCGCCGGGTCCTGATGGCGGACGGCGGGGCCCTGTCTGCGCAGGAGGTCGCCGAGCGCGCCGGCCTGAGCCGCCAGACCGCCCAGCGCTACCTGAAGCTCCTGGAGCGCGGCGGGCGGGTCCGGCTGAGCCTGCGGTACGGCGAGACGGGCCGGCCGGAGCACCGCTACGCGTGGGTGCCCGCCGCGACCGGGGGCGGCTGAGCCGCACCGCCACGGCACGGGCCCACCCGGCCCCGGCCCCGGCGCAAGGTCACCCGGCCCCGACTCCCGCCACGCCGCACCACGACCTCACACGGCCCCCGCCCCCGTCAGCGAGCGGACCTCGGTCTCGGCGTACGCGTCGTCGTCCGCGCTGTCCGGCGAGGTGACCGTGCCCAGCCAGCCGGCCAGGAAGCCGAGCGGGATCGAGACGATGCCGGGGTTCTGGAGCGGGAAGTACTGCAGGTCCAGCCAGGGGAAGAGCGAGTCGGGGCTGCCCGACACCACCGGCGAGAGGACCACCAGGACGACGGCCGGGACCAGTCCGCCGTACACCGACCAGACCGCGCCCCGCGTGGTGAACCCCCGCCAGAACAGCGAGTACAGCAGCACCGGCAGGTTGGCGGAAGCGGCGACGGCGAAGGCGAGGCCGACCAGGAACGCCACGTTGAGGTCCTGGGCGATCAGCCCAAGGCCGATGGCGACCACGCCGATGCCGACGGCCGCGGTCCGGGCCACCGTCACCTCGCTGCGCTGCTTGGCCCGGCGCCGCCTGAGCGAGGCGTACAGGTCGTGGGCCACGGACGCCGAGGAGGCCAGGGTGATGCCGGCGACCACGGCGAGGATGGTGGCAAAGGCGACCGCGGCGACGAAGGAGAACAACAGCGTCCCGCCCATGCCCTCGCCCCCGAGGAACTTGGCGAGCAGCGGTACGGCCGTGTTGCCGGAGGCGTTGGAGGCCTTGACGCTCTCGGGTCCGACGAGCGCGGCCGCGCCGAAGCCCAGCACGATGGTCATCAGGTAGAAGCCGCCGATCAGGGCGATGGCCCAGACGACGGAGCGGCGGGCGGCCCGGGCGGTGGGCACGGTGAAGAAGCGGCACAGGATGTGCGGCAGGCCGCCGGTGCCGAGGACGAGCGCGAGGCCGAGGCTGATGAAGTCGAGGCGGGCGGTCCAGCCGCTGCCGTACTTCAGGCCGGGGCCGAGGAAGGCGCGGCCGTGGCCACTGCGGTCGGCCGCGGTGAGCAGGAGCGCGTTGACGTCGCCGTGGAAGCGGACGAGGACGAGCACGGTGAGGACGATCGCCCCGCCCATCAGGAGGACGGCCTTGACGATCTGGATCCACGTGGTGGCGCGCATGCCGCCGAAGGACACGTAGACCACCATCAGCGCCCCGACGCCGATCACGGTCCAGGCGCGGGCGGCGCCGCTGGTGCCGCCGAGGAGCAGGGCGACGAGGCTGCCCGCGCCGACCATCTGGGCCACCAGGTAGAGCACGGAGACGGCGACGGACGAGGTGCCGGCGGCGATGCGGACGGGGCGCTCGCGCATCCGGGCGGCGACCACGTCGGCGAGGGTGAACCGGCCGCAGTTGCGGACCAGTTCGGCGACGAGGAACAGCACGACGAGCCAGGCCACGAGGAAGCCGACCGAGTAGAGCAGGCCGTCGTAGCCGTAGAGGGCGATCAGGCCGGAGATGCCGAGGAAGGAGGCGGCGGACATGTAGTCGCCGGCGATGGCGAAACCGTTCTCCAGCGGCGAGAAGAGCCGGCCGCCGGCGTAGAACTCCTCGGCGGAGCCGTGTCGGTTGCGGCTGACCCAGGTGGTGATCGCGAGGGTGGCCGCGACGAAGAGGCTGAACAGGACGAGGGCGAGGGTCTGGTCGCTCACCGGCCGGCCCCCTCGGCTCCGCCGCGGTGCGCGCCGGGCCCGCCCAGCCTGCCGTGCCCGCCGTGCCTGCCGCGCGCGCCGCGCGCGCCGCGCCCGCCCTGCCCTCCCTGCTCCGCGGTGCGCACCGACGGGCCGCCGGCACGGGCCGCGCGCTCGCCGCTGCGCGCCTGCTCGAACACCGTCCACCGCAGGTCGAGCGCCGCACTGTCCCGGCGGAGCCGGGCGTGCCGGGCGTACGCCCAGGTCAGCACGAAGGTGGAGAGGAACTGGCCGAGGCCGGCCAGCAGTGCCACGTTCACCGCCCCGACCACCGGTCGGGCCATCAGGTCCGGTGCCGCGGTCGCGGCCACGACGTAGGCCACGTACCAGGTGAGGAACCCGGCGGCGCCGGGGACGACGAAGCGGCGGTAGCGTCCGCGCACCTCCTGGAAGGCCGCGCTGGCCTGGACCTCGCGGTAGATCTCGGCCGCCGAGGCGGGCCGGGCCGGGGTCCCGGCGGGCTCGGCGGCGCCGGGTCCGGGGTCGACGGCCGCGCCCGGGTCCTCGCCCTCCCCCCAGCCGGCGGCCAGCGCGTCGTACCAGGGGTCGTCGAGCCGGATCGTTCCGGCATCGCGGCGGTCGTGCTTGTCCACCGAACTCTCCTTGTCCGCGGCGGCCTTGGCCGCGTGCCCACAAGGATGTGCGGAGGGGGTGCTTTCCGGACTGATGTCCCGGTTCTGTTCACCCCATCAGGTGACGGGTGAGCAGAGCCGGGACACCGGCCGGTCGGGGTCAGGCGTCGATGCGCGAGCGGTCCAGCGTGGCCGCGGAGCTGGTGATGAACTCCTTGCGCGGGGCCACCTCGTTGCCCATCAGCAGGTCGAAGACCTGCTCGGCGGCGTCCAGGTCGCCGATGTTGATCCGGCGCAGCGTGCGGTGCCGCGGGTCCATGGTGGTCTCCGCGAGCTGGTCGGCGTCCATCTCGCCGAGGCCCTTGTACCGCTGGATCGAGTCCTTGTAGCGGATGCCCTTGCGCTGGTACTCGAGCAGCGTCTGGCGCAGCTCGTTGTCCGAGTACGTGTACACGTACTTGTCCTGGCCCCTCTTGGGCTGGACCAGCTCGATCCGGTGCAGCGGCGGTACGGCGGCGAAGACGCGGCCCGCCTCGACCATCGGGCGCATGTAGCGCTGGAAGAGGGTCAGCAGCAGGGTGCGGATGTGGGAGCCGTCGACGTCGGCGTCGGTCATCATGATGACCTTGCCGTAGCGGGCCGCGTCGATGTCGAAGGTGCGGCCCGAGCCGGCCCCTATGACCTGGATGATCGCGCCGCACTCGGCGTTCTTCAGCATGTCCGAGACGGACGACTTCTGGACGTTGAGGATCTTGCCGCGGATGGGCAGGAGCGCCTGGAACTCGGAGTTGCGGGCCAGCTTCGCGGTGCCGAGCGCGGAGTCTCCCTCGACGATGAACAGCTCGCTGCGGTCGACGTCGTCGCTGCGGCAGTCGGCCAGCTTGGCGGGCAGCGAGGAGGACTCCAGGGCCGTCTTGCGGCGCTGGGCCTCCTTGTGCTGGCGGGCGGCGATGCGGGTGCGGGCGGCCGCGACGACCTTCTCCAGCACCGCGCGGGCCTGCTGCTTGTCGTCGCGCTTGGTGGAGGTCAGGAAGGCCTTGAGCTCCTTGGCGACCACGGCGGCCACGATCCGGGCGGCGGCGGAGGTGCCGAGCACCTCCTTGGTCTGGCCCTCGAACTGCGGCTCGGCCAGTCGGACGGTCACGACCGCGGTCAGGCCCTCCATGGCGTCGTCCTTGACGACGTCGTCCTCGGCGACGCGCAGCAGCTTGGTGGCGCGCAGGACCTCGTTGACCGTCTTGGCGATGGCACGCTCGAAGCCGGAGACGTGGGTGCCGCCCTTGGGCGTGGCGATGATGTTGACGAAGGACCGGACCGTGCTGTCGTACCCGGTGCCCCAGCGCAGGGCGATGTCCACGCCGAGCTCGCGGGTGACCTCCGTGGGGGTCATGTGGCCGCGCTCGTCGAGGACCGGGACGGTCTCCTTGAAGGTGCCCTGGCCGGTCAGTCGCAGCACGTCGGAGACGGGCTTGTCCTGGGTGAGGAACTCGCAGAACTCGCTGATGCCGCCGTCGAACCGGAAGACCTCCTCGGTCTTGCCGGCGCCGTCGATGGCCCGCTCGTCGCGGACCACGATGGTCAGGCCCGGCACGAGGAAGGCGGTCTGGCGGGCGCGCTGGTAGAGGTTCTCCAGCGCGAGCCGGGCGTCCTTGAGGAAGATCTGGCGGTCGGCCCAGTAGCGGATGCGGGTGCCGGTGCGGGTCTTGGGCACGCGCTTGCCCTTGACCAGGCCGTTGGCCGGGTCGAAGGGGGCGTCGGGGCCCTGCTCGGTGAAGAGGCCCGGCACGCCGCGGCGGAAGCTGATGGCGTGGGTGGACCCGTTCCGGTCCACCTCGACGTCGAGGCGGGCGGAGAGCGCGTTCACCACGGAGGCACCCACGCCGTGCAGGCCGCCGGAGGCCGCGTACGACCCGCCGCCGAACTTGCCGCCCGCGTGCAGCTTGGTCATGACGACCTCGACGCCGGACAGGCCGGTCTTCGGCTCGACGTCGACGGGGATGCCGCGGCCGTTGTCCTTGACCTCGACGGAGCCGTCCTCGTGCAGGACGACCTCGATGTGGTCGCAGTAGCCGCCCAGGGCCTCGTCGACGGAGTTGTCGATGATCTCCCAGAGGCAGTGCATCAGGCCGCGGCTGTCGGTGGACCCGATGTACATGCCGGGACGCTTGCGGACGGCCTCGAGCCCCTCAAGGACGAGCAGGTGCCGCGCGGTGTAGTTGGAGCCGTCCCGGTCTGCTCCGGTCAGCAGCGCGCTGGAAGGCACGGACGTGTCGGCGGTCACGCAGTTCGCTCCTCGCTGAATTTCTGGTCTTGCCCGATCGTGCGCAGGGCTGGCTCGTTAGCCGGTCTGAGGGTACCGAGGCCTGGTAGAGCCGATGCAACGCCACCCTCGCGCTTCTTCAGCCTAGTGCAGAGTCGCATGGATGTTCGATCGCTCGATGGAGTGAAGCAAACATCACGTTCCCTTCCAGGCATGAACCATTTAGGGTTCGGGCACGTCCTCATGAACAACCGGCACACACGCCGGGGAGGACGACAACCGCGACAAGCACCTACCGACAACGCGAAACCGTAAAGCAACGCAAGCCACGCAATACGGCTCATTCGCCGCCAACCGGCAGCAGCCGACCAGCTTCGGGAAGGAATGTTTCGAGGAAGAGCCGCGAGCGGGAACGTTTACGGCCTGGTTGGATGTTGACCCTGGTACGACAGCTCGTCGAGCTAGAGAAGAGGCGACGTGACTACTGTTCTGACCCCCGCGACCCCGCTGACGGCCGCCGACCGATGCGACCGTTGCGGCGCCCAGGCATATCTGCGCGTCGTCCTGATGAGCGGCGGAGAACTGCTCTTCTGCGCCCACCACGGTCGCAAGTTCGAGCCGGAACTCAAGAAGATCGCCGCGGAAATACAGGATGAGACCGAGCGGCTGACCGCCGCTCCGGCCACGGCCGACACCGAGGAACGCTGACCTCGCATCCCGACGAGCCAGTGCCGGTCCAGGACCGGCCGCCGGGCGGCTCCCCTGCGACCCAGGGGAGCCGCCCGTCCTCATGTCCGGGCCCGCCACTCACCCCCGGTGCCCCTGCGCGGGCGCCCGGGAGGCGCCGGCCTTCCGACCCGCCGACCCCGCCGCGGCCTCCCCACGGCCCGGGGTCGCGTCCGCCCCGGCCCGGTGCGCGATCACCTCGGCCACCGGCGCGATCCTCGTGTACACCCCGGGGCTGTCCGCGCGGCCGCAGCCGCGCCCCCAGGACACCAGCCCGATGAGCCTGCCCTGGGCCACCAGGGGCCCTCCGCTGTCGCCCTGGCAGGCGTCCCGGCCCCCCTGCCGGTGGCCCGCGCACAGCATGGACGTCCGCAGGAACCGCCCCGTGACGTCCCCGGGGTAGGCCTCCTCGCACTCCTCGTCCGCCAGCACCGTCACCGGTGCGGCCCGTAGCGCGTACGCGTAGTCACCGAGGCCCGTCGTGTCCCCCCACCCGTACACCGTCGCCCCGGACCCCGCCTCGTACCGCGAGTCGCCCGGACCGGCCAGCGGCAGGACGTACCGGGCCGGCACCTCCTCGGCCAGGGTCAGCACCGCGAAGTCCCCGGCGTTCGTGTAGGCGTCGTACTCCGGGTTCGTCCAGGCCTCGCCCACCGCGATCTCCCGGCCGCCGACCCCGAGCAGGTCGCTGCGCCCCGCGATCACCCGCAGGTCCCGGGTCGCCGCAACGGACCCGCCGAGCACCTGGCGGGCCAGGCAGTGCGCCGCGGTGAGCACGGCCCGCGGCGCGATCACCACTCCCCCGCAGAACTGGCCCGCGCGCGTACGCCCGAACCGGTCACGGCTGGCCAGCGCCACCACCCAGGGGTTCTCCGACGCACGCACCTGCCGTCCGCCGATCACCCCGCTGTCGGCCGCGACGGGCGGGGCCCCGGCCAGCGGTCCCGCGGCGGCCCCCGCCAGCAGGGTCAGTGCTCCGGCCAGGGCGCGGGCAGTGGGACGACGCATGGGGCCTCCTGACGCTCGGTGTACGTGACTCCACCCAGAGTGGGACGGCCGGTCGGGGCGCGCACGGCGAAGGCCCGGCCCCACGAGGGGTCCGGGCCTGCCGACGTACCGCCGGGCGGACTAGTCGAGGTAGTCGCGCAGCACCTGGGAGCGGGACGGGTGGCGCAGCTTCGACATGGTCTTGGACTCGATCTGCCGGATCCGCTCGCGCGTGACGCCGTAGACCTTGCCGATCTCGTCGAGGGTCTTGGGCTGGCCGTCGGTGAGGCCGAACCGCATCGAGACCACGCCGGCCTCGCGCTCGCTGAGGGTGTCGAGCACCGAGTGGAGCTGCTCCTGCAGCAGCGTGAAGGAGACCGCGTCGGCCGGCACGACGGCCTCGGAGTCCTCGATGAGGTCACCGAACTCGCTGTCGCCGTCCTCGCCGAGCGGGGTGTGCAGGGAGATCGGCTCGCGGCCGTACTTCTGGACCTCGATGACCTTCTCGGGGGTCATGTCGAGCTCCTTGGCCAGCTCCTCCGGGGTGGGCTCGCGGCCCAGGTCCTGGAGCATCTGGCGCTGCACGCGGGCGAGCTTGTTGATGACCTCGACCATGTGCACGGGGATGCGGATGGTGCGGGCCTGGTCGGCCATGGCGCGGGTGATCGCCTGCCGGATCCACCAGGTCGCGTACGTGGAGAACTTGTAGCCCTTGGTGTAGTCGAACTTCTCGACCGCGCGGATCAGACCCAGGTTGCCCTCCTGGATCAGGTCCAGGAAGAGCATGCCGCGGCCGGTGTAGCGCTTGGCGAGCGAGACCACGAGGCGGAGGTTGGCCTCCAGCAGGTGGTTCTTCGCGCGGCGGCCGTCCTCGGCGATGATCTCCAGCTCGCGCTTGAGCTTGGGGGCGAGCTTGTCGGAGTTGGCCAGCTTGTCCTCCGCGAACAGGCCGGCCTCGATGCGCTTGGCGAGCTCGACCTCCTGCTCCGCGTTGAGCAGGGGGACCTTGCCGATCTGCTTGAGGTAGTCCTTGACGGGGTCGGCGGTGGCGCCGGCCACGGCGACCTGCTGGGCGGGCGCGTCGTCCTCGTCGTCGTCGGACAGGACGAAGCCCTTGGCCTCGCCGCCGGTCTCTTCCTCTTCCTCCGGTCCGCCCTTGCCGGGACCCTCCTCGAGCGGCTCTTCCTCGGAGCCCTCGTCGGAGTCCTTCTTCCCGGCGGTCTTCTTCGCGGCGGTCTTCTTGGCCGCCGCCTTCTTGGCCGGGGCGGCCTTCTTCGCCGCGGCCTTCTTGGCCGGGGCGGCCTTCTTCGCGGGCGCGGTCTCGGCCTCGGCGTCGTCGGCAGGGGCGTCCGGGTCCACCGTTCCGGCCGCCGGCTCGGCGGGGGCCGTGGCCTTGGCGGCGGTCTGCTTGGCCGCCACCGTCTTCGTGGCCGTGCGCTTGACGGGGGCTTTCGCTGCGACGCTCTTGCGGGGGGTGCGCTTGGGCGACTCCGCGGCACTGACCATCAGCGTCACACCCTCTTCCTCGAGGATCTGATTGAGGCTGCGCAGAACATTCTTCCACTGGGTTGGCGGAATCTGGTCAGCCTCGAAGGCCCGACGCACGTCATCGCCGGCGATCTGACCCTCAGCCTTTCCCCGCTCGATGAGCGCCATGACAGACTCGGACTCGGAGATCTCCGGGGGGAGCGTACGGGATGTGCTGGCCGACACGAACAACCTCTCGGAACGATGGGAACGGCATCCGGCCCCCGTCCTGGTGCTGGACCGGAGCCGACGACCACCGGCGGGGAATGGGCCGGCGGCGCGGGCTGGGACCGGGGAGCTGCACAGCGCCCTGAGAGGCAGCTGTTTCCCTCCGTCGGCCATCACCTCTTAGGTCATCGCGCAACCTCGCGGAGCGTTACGCCCAATCTTCGTGGCCCGAGTCACACCCCTACTGGGCGAAACCAGTTCATACGGTCGTACGACCAGCCCGCCCGGACCCCGTAGGAGCAGGTCCGGGGCGTCGTACGAGCGGATCGCCGGCCCCGCTCACAGCCGTGTCGCCGGACCCGTCGAGGTCCGGCGACGGGGGCGGCTCAGTGCTCGCGCGGGGCGGGGACGACGCGCTCCACCTCCGGGTGCACCGTCAGCAGCTGGCGCATGGCGGACTCGGCGGCCTGGGAGTCGCCGGCCGCGAGGGCCTCGACCATCCGGGCGTGGTGCGCGACCGAGGTCTCGCTGGGGCGGTCACAGGCGGTGGCGGGGCTGCCGGAGACCTGGAGGGCGGCGGCCACGATGCCGGAGAGGTGCTCCAGCATGCGGTTGCCGGCGACCTGGATGAGCAGGGCGTGGAACTCGTTGTCGGCGCGCGCGAAGGTGATCGCGTCGCCCTGGCCGAGCGCGTGGCCCATGATCTCGACCATGTCGGAGAGGCGCTGCTGGACGTCCTGGCGGCCGTGCCCGGCGGCGAGGCGGGCGGCCAGCGGTTCGATGGTCCAGCGGAGCTCGTTGAGCTCGCGGCGCTGGTCCTCGCGCTGGGGGCCGAAGGCCCGCCACTCGATGATGTCGGGGTCGAGCAGGTTCCAGTCGCTGACGGGGCGGACCCGGGTGCCGACGTTGGGGCGGGCGCTGACGAGGCCCTTGGCCTCCAGGACGCGCAGGGACTCGCGGACGACGGTGCGGGAGACCTCGAAGCGCTGCCCGATCTCCTCCGGGACCAGCGGGCGGTCCGCGCCCAGGTCGCCGGAGACGATCATCTGCCCGAGCTGCTGGACGAGTTGGCCGTGGAGCCCGCGGCCGCGGCTGCCCGCCGCCCGCCGGCCGACCCGGCCCAACTCGACGTCGGGGCCGTCCCAGTGGGGCACTCCGACGCGGTCGGCGCCGGGGGCGTCCGCGTAGGGGTAGCGGTCGAGTTCGCCCGGGCCGGCGAGGCCGGAGTCGGCATGGCGGGCGGCGGACATCATGGAATGCGCAAGGGTACTCACGACTCCTTTGTCGGCTCCGGTTCCACGGCCCTTGAGGTCTTTGGTGAAAAGCACACGAAAGGGTGATCGGCGCCACCTGCGCAATTGACGCCTTATCGTAAAGAACCGGGCCTTTTCGGGGGAGTTGCGGTCCCCACGAACCGAATCCGGCTCTTCACGGTCTCAAACGATCACCAGTGCACCCGGCTTCGCAGCCCTGTGAACCCGTACGCACACATGAGGACCATCAGGGACAACACGAGTGCGGTGCCGACGGGTTGGGCCATCACCCGCAAGGCCCCCATGACGACCCGGTCGGCCTCCGGCGGGACCTGGGCCCACGCCAGGTGCCGCAGCCGGGCCGCGATCCCTGCGGTGGTGTGGGCGGCGGGCCCGTCGAGCACCTTGCGCACGAGGGGCACCACGGCCACGGGAACGGCGAGGACCGCGGCCACTCCTGCGGTGGTGGCGCGGAAGACGCCGGAGGCGAGTACGCCGGCCCAGGCGCAGCCGACCAGCAGCCCCGCCCAACTGGCTCCCGGGGCGATCCAGTTCGCCGGGGCGTCGATCAGGTCGGCGTCGTAGACCAGGCGCAGGGCACCGGCGTCGGCGGCCACGGCGAGGGCGCCGATCAGGAGGGCGAGGGTGGCGGAGACGCCGAGTTTCGCGAGCAGCAGCCCGAGGCGGCGCGGCACGGTGCCGCGGTCCGCGGCCAGGGCCGGGTACCGGTACTCCTCGCCGAAGGAGAGCGCGCCGAGCAGGCCCGCGCCCAGCGCGGCGGGGGGCAGCGGAAGGTACCCGGGCCAGGCCGCGAGCAGCCGCGGCTGCGGGACCTGGCCGCCGCGGGCGAGCAGCACCGCGAAGAGCGTCGACAGGACGGTCGCGGCCAGGACGACGACGGTCGCGGTACGCGTCCCGAAGGCGCGCCGCAGCTCGTAGCGCAGCGGCCGCAGCGGCCCGCCGACGCGCCGCACGGTCAGGGGCGGCGCGATCGGCGGCAACGCCCGCGCGTGCCGCCCCCGCCGCCCCTCGCCGTCCCGCACCGGCCCCGGCGCGTCCGACGCTCCACCAGCCGCTTCCTCGCCGGCGCCACGGGGCCACGCCCCGGCCGGGTCGTCGTGCTCGGGCGTTCGCGTCCCGACGGTGTCGGGGAGCAGCCCTCCGGCCGTCCCGCGGGGACCGTCCGACACCTCGGCAGCCCGCCAGGCCTCGGCCCGGTCGCCGTCCCCGGCCGTCGCCCACCCCGCCGCGCCGCCACCCGACGCCGCTCCACCGTGGCCCCCGCCCGACGGCGCGGCAGGTCGCGGCGCGGCGGGGTACCCGGTCGCCGGCCACACCGACGCGCCATCGCCCCACGGTTCAGCAGGAGCGGGAACGGCGTCGCCGCCCTCCCCGGCCACCGGCTGCACGACCTCGTGGTCGGCGGACGGCGTGGCGGGCCGCGGCGCGCCGTACCTCGGGCCCGGCCACACCGGCGCGCGGTCGTCGGACGGCGAGAAGGGCCGGGGCGCGGCGGTACCGGGCGTCCAGCCCGCGCCCTGCGCCGCCGGGCGGGCCGGTCCGTCGGCCGTGCCGGACGTTCCGGCGTCCGCCGAGGGATCGGGCCCCCGGCCGTCGTAGGGTCCGGAGTCCGCCGGACCGTCGGCAGGCAGCAGGCCGCTCGGGCCACCGTGGCCAACCGTTCCCCACTCGCCGGGCTCACTGCCCGTCCGGGCCGCACCCAGTACGCTCCGGTTCCTCGACCGGTCGTGGTCGGCCGCGCCCGCACGGTCGGCGGGCGTCGCATCGAAGCCGACCACCCCGGCCGCCACGCCGGTTCCGGAGGTGCCCGGCCTGCGTCCGGACGGGCCGGGGCCGTAGGCCGCGGGCGCACCGCCGGAGGCGGGTCCCGGCACGAGCGGCCCGGGCCCGGTCCCCTTGGTGCCGATCGGGGCGCGCGACGCGGTGGCTTCCCCGGCCGTGCCGCGGGAGCCCTCCGCGCCGTCCGCCACCGACTCCAGAACCGCCCGGCCTGCGCCCCCCGACACCGCGTCGGCCGAGCCGTAGGGGGAGGGGGTGCCCGGCGACGGGTCGGTCGGAGCCGGGGAGGTTCGACCCCAGTCGATCGACGCACGAGCAGCCGCATCCCCGTCCGCCGCAGCCGCGGAAACGGGGCGGCCCGCGGCCCCCGGAGCCGACGCCGTCGGGGCCGAGGAAGCCCGGCTCCCAACCGGGGGCGCAGCGGAGACCGGACCGGTGGCCGGCGGGGCCGGGGACGCCGTCCCGGGCGGTGCCGAGGCAGCGTTGGCCCGCCCTGCGGCCACAGCGGTCCGGGAAGCCGGGTCCGAGGGCACCCGGGCTGCCGGGCCCGAGGCCGCCCAGGTCGCGGAAGCCGGGTCCGACAGCGCCGCGGCCGCCGGGCCCGAGGACGTCCAGGTCGCGGAAGCCGGAGCCGAGGGCGCCGGGGCTGTCGGGCCCGGAGCCGTCGGGCACGGGGCCGTCCAGGTCTCGGAGGGCGGGTCCGGCGGCGCCAGGGCCGGGGAGGGCGCGCCCGCAGGAGGCGGGGCGGACGAGGTGGTGTCCCGGGCCGTCGGGGCGGCGGGGTGGTGCGAGGCCGCGGGGGCGACCGGGGAGGGAGACGGGGAAGGTCCGGGGGCGGGGGGTTCCGACGCGCCGGGGGCGGGGTGGGGAACGGCGGCGTGCGGGCCGGAGTCCACGGTCTCGTCCGCGAGTTGGTGGAGCAGCACGCCGTGGCGGTAGGCGGCCTCACCGATCTCGGCGCAGCTGCTGCCGTAGACCGACAGCCGGCTGCCGCTCTCCTCGACCACCTCGACGGAGCGCCGCGCGGCCCGGGCCTCGCGGCCGAGCAGCGTGGCGAGCCGGGCGGCGTACGGCGTGCGCACGGCGACCCGGGGCCGCAGCCGGGTGCGCGCGAACTCGGTCGCCTCCTGGTCGGCGACCAGCCGGCCGCCCTCGATGCACACGACCCGGTCGGCGCTGCGCGCGGCCTCCTTGGGGTCGGAGGTGGTGAACAGGACGGCGCCACCGAGGGTGGCGTGCCCGCGCAGCAGGCCGTGCAGCCAGGTCCGGTCGCGCGGCGAGAGCCCGTCCGAGGGATCGTCGAGCAGCAGCGTGCACGGATCGGCGAGCAGCGCGGCCGCGATTCCGACCCGGCGGTCCATGCCGAGGGACAGCGAACCGAGGCGTTCGTCGCGCAGCCCGGCGATGCCGACCACGTCGAGGAGGGTGTCGGCGCGGTCGGCCGGCACCCCCACGGCGGCGCAGAGCATGCGCAGCTGGCTGCGCACCGTGCGGGCCGGGTGGCCGGGTACGTCGCCGAGCAGTACGCCGACCTCGCGGGACGGATGCGGGATCCGGTGCAGCGGGCGCCCGCGGAAGTACGTGACGCCACGGCCCGGTTCGAGCTGGAGCATCAGCCGGAGCGCCGTGGTCTTGCCCGCGCCCGGCTCGCCGAGCAGGGCGGTCACCCGGCCGGGATGGGCTTCGAACGTGAGGTCGTCCACGGCGGGCGGGAGGTTCTTGCGGGGGGCACTGGTGATTCCGATGGCCTGGAGCATCGCGCTTCTCTCGCGGGAGGTGAGACCGCTCTGCGGCACGGTGGGGGGTACCACGGGAAGATAACGCGATATGTCCGATTTTTGCTGTAACTTGGCCCGCGTCACCCCGCCCCGTCAGGCCTCCGGCCCCACCCCTCGCACGCCGCCCGACCACGCACGACGGGACCACCACCCCGGCCCCGACGAGCCCGCACTCCACCCCTCACCCACGGACGGCGGCGCGCACGCCCGGCCGGCGCGCAGGAGCGTGGAGCGTGGTGACGCAGGACCCGCACGCCGCCCGGAACCGGCACGCGACCCTCTCGGCGGTGCTCACGGCCGACCGTACGCGCGGACGAGCCGGCGGAGCCTGCCGATCCCGCCGACCCGGCCGATCCGGACGTGCGGACGAACGCCGGGTCAGACCTCCGGCCGGAGCATCGGCGGGTTCAGGAGGGTGGCGCCGCCGGCGCGGAACAGCTGGGCCGGCCGGCCGCCCTGGCGGGTCGTGGTCCCCCCGGCCGGCACCAGGAAGCCCGGCGTGCCGGTGACCTTGCGGTGGAAGTTGCGCGGGTCGAGCGCGACGCCCCACACCGCCTCGTACACCCGGCGGAGCTCGCCGACGGTGAACTCCGGCGGGCAGAAGGCGGTGGCGAGCGAGGAGTACTCGATCTTGGATCGGGCGCGCTCCACGCCGTCGGCGAGGATCCTCGCGTGGTCGAACGCGAGCTGCCCGCCCTCACCCTCCCGTACGAGGCCGCCCTCGACGTCCAGGAGTTCGTCGACCGGCGCCCAGCGGGCGCTGTTGGCGTCGCCGCCGGCCCGGGGGGCGGGCAGGTCGGGGGCGAGTACGAGGTGCGCGACGCTGACGACCCGCATCCGGGGGTCCCGCTTGGGGTCCCCGTACGTGGCGAGCTGCTCCAGGTGCGCGTGCGCCCCGTCGCCCGCCCCGGGCTCGGCCGGGTCGTGGACGCACAGACCCGTCTCCTCGGAGAGCTCACGGGCCGCGGCGGCCGACAGGTCCTCGTCTCCCCGGACGAAGCCGCCGGGCAGCGCCCAGCGCCCCTGGAACGGCTGCTCACCCCTGCGGACGACCAACGCGCAGAGCGCGTGGCGCCGTACGGTGAGCACGACCAGGTCGACGGTGACTGCGAAGGGCGGGAAGGCCGACGGGTCGTAGGGCGACATGCCGCGATCATAGTCGTCTGCCTGACGATAAACAGTCCTTTCCCGATCTCCTTCACCATCCGCACCAGGACTCCAGCCGCTTCAGACACCCAGTTGCAGCGCATCGGCGGCCTCCTCCACCATGCCCAGCCCGAGGCGGCTGACCCGGACCGCGAAGGGCTCCCCCGCCACGCGCAGCCCGGACAGCCGCAGCGCCCCGAGCGGGGCGCTGCTGACGGGGTCCAGCGCCACCGCGCCCGCCGGTGCGTCGGGGCGGACACCGGCGAGGGCGGTCAGGACGTGGATCCCCGCGGCGGCCGCGACCGCCGCGGGGCGGCAGGCCGCCGGGTGGGGAAGGGGGGCGCTGCCCGCGGTGCGCTGCGGGGCCGCGTACATCTCGGGCAGTCGGAAACCGAAGGACTCCGCAGCGTCCAGCAGGCCCCGCAGCAGCCCGGTGGCCTCCTTGTCGAACCCCGCCGCCGCCAGCCCGGTGACGGCCACGGCGGTCTCGTGCGCCCGCACCGCCCCGGAGCGGTGTCCGAAGGGGTTGTGGCCGGGCTCCTTGGCACCGAGGCTGCGCAGCCCCCACCCGGAGTCCATGGCGGGGGCTCCGAGCAGGCGGGCGAGCTGCTCGGTGCGCACCGGGTCGAGGAGCCCGGGGGCGAGGCGACCGCCGCGGAGCAGTCCGGTGTCGAGCAGGTGGGCCGCGGCGCCGGCGAGGTGCGCCACGGGTCTGCCGTCGGGGCGGAGCGCGGCCGCCGGTGCGCCACCGGCGGGCGTCTCGGTCCAGAAGGCCTCCCGGAACCGCTCGCGCAGGGCGCCGGCCCACTCCCGCCACTCCTCGGCCCCGGGCCGGCCGTGGGCCTCCAGCAGCTCGGCGCCGAGGAGCGCGGCCCGGTGGGCGTGCGCCTGGGTCTCGCAGCGTCTCGGCCCGGCGGCCGGGTCCGCGACGAAGCCGTCGTCCCCGACGGCACCGCGCAGCCAGGCCAGGCAGCGCTCGGCGGCGGGCAGGAGGGCTTCGACCTCCTTGTCGGGAAGTCCCCACCGGGAGGCCTCGGCCAGGACCGCCGGGAAGGCGAGGGTGGCTTCGGTTCCGGTGCACCCGGGAGGCAGCCGGTGGCCGGCCGCGCGCAGCGGTCCGGGGATCCAGCCGGTGTCCGGGCCCCGGCCGGCCACCTGCGTACGGGCCAGGGCCCGCAGGGTGCCGGCGGCGAGCCCCGGGCCCAGGGGCAGGGCCATCCGGGCCGCCCAGAGGGACTCGGCCGGTGCGAGCCCGCACCGCCACGGCACCCCGGCCGCCGCAAAGGCATCGGCCGGCTCGGCGGGGTCCCTCAGCAGGAGGGCCCGGAGATCGTCCACGCTGCTCCGGAACAGCCGCTCGATCCGGGGGTCGTCGTCACCCTCCGCCCGGGCCTCGGCCAGGGGGCCGGCGAGCTGGGCCACGGGGGGCCGGGGGACGCGGTCCTGACTCGTGCGCAGTTCGATGGTGCGGGCCTCGCCGGGGGCCAGGTCGAGCTCCCAGCGCAGCAGCCCCATCGACGCCAGGGCGTCGTCCGGCGGCGGTTCGGCCGTGGTGACGGCCTGCGCTTCGGGGGTGCTCCACCGCAGGCCCGCCGCGTGGACCCCGGCGGGCACGTCGGGCCCCGCCCGGCCGGCGGCGACCGCCCCCAGCTCCGCCAGGTCCGTGCCGAGGGAGATCTCCACGGGCAGCCGCAGCCGGCGGGCGGCGAAGCTGCGCAGGGTGATGCGCTCGGTGCCGTCCGCGTGCCGGACCCGGTCGACGCTGATGTCGGGGTCCGGTCCGGGGTCGGCGCCGGTGCGCACGGTGGCGGTGAACGCGGCCCGGTCCGCGCCCAGGCTGCGGCCCTGGACGGCGACCGGGTCGCGGCCGGCGATCCGCAACAGGCAGCGCGACAGGAGCCGGCGGCCGGCCCGGTAGATGCCGTCCAGGCCCCGGCCGGTGAGCTGACCGTGCTCGGGCGAGATGGCGAGGCAGGGCGCGGCCACGCAGATCAGCGCGGCGTGCACGGGTGGGAGTTCGGCAGGCCTGCGGGCCGGGGCGCGCGGGGCCCGGCCGGGCGGGACGGCGGGTGGCGGCACCGACGACGGCGGCTTGCGGGCGGGGGGAACGGGATGGGCCATGCGACGCCTTGTCTGCGCTCCGGACGGTTTCGCTGGGCGGCGGTGCGGCAGGGCTTCCTCCACCACTGAGCTGAACGCCGCAGCGGGCGGCCGGGTCACGGGCCGTCGGCACACGCGGTACCCGCTCACGGCGCGCCTCCCGCCACGCCCTTGCGGCCGCGCCGCGCGCCCTTGGTCTCCCGCCCGGTCGGCACGGTGCGCCGCGGGCCCGTCCCACCGGCCCTCCCGGGTCCCCGCCCGACCGGACGGGCGCCCGCGCGACCGGTGCGCGGGTCGGCCGGGCCCCCTGCGTCCCGGATACCGGGCTGCGCAGGCGCCGGCGGTGCGGGGGCCGGGGTCGTCGGCACCGCCGGCGCGTCCCGGTCCGGCCACTCCCCCGGCGCCCGCCGACCGTCCTGGACGGGCGCCACGGTCCCCTCCGCCGTCGTGGCGAACGGCTCCTGGGCCCAGTCCGGCGGTTCCGAGGCGCGCCGCCCGCGCTCCGCGCGCAGGCACTGGCGCAGGGCCTCGGGGTCCAGCGCGGCGTTGCACGCGTGGTGGAGCAGCAGCGCGAAGCGGTAGCGGGGGTCCGCGCCCAGCGCGCGGGAGAGGGCGACGCGGGCGCTGGGCTCGTCTCCCAGGGACCAGGCGACCCAGCCCGCGAGGGTGAGCGGGGCCGCCGCGTGTTCCGCGTACTCCCCCGTGCAGCGGCGGGCCAGGGCGCGCCACAGTCGCAGCGCGGGGCCGGCCTCCTCGCCCTCCATCCACTCGGCGGCCACGTCGCGGGTCCGGCGGTCCTGGAGGCCGAGGATGAGCCGGGCCGCGTCGTCATCGGTGACCAGGGCGTCGTCCCACGCGTCCGAGCCGGGCCCGCCGTCCTCCGGCGTGGCCCGGGCCAGGCAGCGCATCACCGTGCGCGCGAGGCCGAGGGTCTCGGCGGCCACCTCGTCCCGCGCGCCGCCTTCCAGGATCCTCGGGACCAGCGCGGCGGCGGCCCGGTCCAGCGCCCGTACCTGCTCGTCGGCGGTCGGCCCGGTGAGCGGGGCGAGCCGCGCCTCCAACTCCTTGAGGGAGCCCCGGACCTGCAGTCCGGCGTAGGTGGCCGCCGCGGCCATGACCGAGGTCCCCGGCAGGGCCACCGGGTTGCCCTCGTCCGGGCAGCAGCGCGCGTCGGGGCAGCAGTAGCTCCAGTACCGGCCGCCGGAGAGGCACAGTGCCTCCAGCACCGGTACGTCGAGCGCCCCGCTCGCCAGCCGCAGTCGTTGGGCCAGTGGCCGCAGCCGGGCCATGACCTGGGCGGGGGTCTCGCCCTGGCCCGGATCCTGGCAGAGGAAGACGACGATGCCGTCGGGGCGGCCGCCGCGCCGTTCGCTGCCCTCGACCAGGGTTTCGGCGGCCTGGGCGGCGAGGTCCTCCCACTCGTCGGGTGCGGGCGGAATGCCGACCCGCAGCCGGCCTCCGAAGCGTCCGCCGCTGCCGTGCACGGCGACCATCACGATCGAGTCGTCGGGGTGGTAGCCCAGCATGTACGGCAGGGCGTCGGCCAGTTCGGCCGGGCTGCGCAGGGTGATCTGCTGCTCGTCCGGGAGCGCGCCGCGGGCGAGGGCGTCCCGCGCGCGGGAACCGGGAGGACCGGCCCCGTCCGCGAGCGGATCGTGCGGGCGGGAGTCGTGGGCCCGGGAGCCGTGCGGGTGGGAGTCGTGGGATCGCGGGTCGAAGGGGCGCGGGTCGAAGGAATCGGGACCGGTGGAGTCGAAGTGGTTTGCCATGCCCCGACGGTCCCGCGGACCGCCCCCGCCCCGCCAGGCCTGTGGATAACGTTATCCACAGGCCCGAGCGGCATTCGCGCGATGTCAGCGGCATCGGGTTGCATGGGGGTATGAACGCAGAGCTCAGGGCCCAGGCCGATTCCGTACTCGCCCGCCTCGTCGGTGACCCGTCGGGCACCGCCCGGCTGCGCGAGGACCAGTGGCGCGCGATCGAGGCGCTGGTCGCGGACCGGCGCCGGGCGCTGGTCGTGCAGCGGACGGGCTGGGGCAAGTCGGCGGTGTACTTCGTCGCCACGTCCCTGCTCCGGGCCCAGGGCAGTGGTCCCACGGTCATCGTCTCGCCGCTGCTGGCCCTGATGCGCAACCAGGTGGACGCGGCCGCGCGCGCGGGCATCCACGCGCGCACGATCAACTCGGCGAACCCCGAGGAGTGGGAGACCATCCAGGCCGAGGTCGCCGCGGGCGAGGTCGACGTCCTGCTGGTGAGCCCCGAACGGCTGAACAACCCCGAGTTCCGCGACCAGGTGCTGCCCAAGCTCGCCGCGGCCACCGGCCTGCTGGTGGTCGACGAGGCACACTGCATCTCCGACTGGGGACACGACTTCCGCCCCGACTACCGCCGGCTGCGCACGATGCTCGCCGACCTGCCGCCCGGCGTCCCCGTCCTCGCGACGACGGCGACGGCCAACGCCCGGGTCACGGCCGACGTGGCGGAGCAGCTGGGCACCGGGGCGGGCACCGACGCGCTGGTCCTGCGCGGCCCGCTGGACCGCGAGAGCCTGAGCCTGGCGGTCCTGCAGCTGCCCGACAACCCGCACCGGCTGGCCTGGCTGGCCGACCACCTCGACGAGTTGCCCGGTTCGGGCATCGTCTACAGCCTCACCGTGGCCGCGGCCGAGGAGGTGACGGCGTACCTCCGCCAGCGCGGGCACGCCGTGGCCTCGTACACCGGCCGCACGGAGAACGCGGACCGCATGCAGGCCGAGGAGGACCTGCTGGCCAACCGGGTGAAGGCGCTGGTGGCCACCTCCGCCCTGGGCATGGGCTTCGACAAGCCCGACCTCGGCTTCGTGGTGCACCTGGGCTCGCCCTCCTCCCCCATCGCCTACTACCAGCAGGTGGGTCGCGCCGGCCGCGGCGTGGAGCACGCGGAGGTACTGCTGCTGCCGGGCCGCGACGACGAGGCGATCTGGCAGTACTTCGCCTCGGTGGCCTTCCCGCCCGAGGAGCAGGTGCGCCGGACCCTCGACGTCCTGGCGGGGTCCGGCCGCCCGATGTCGCTGCCCGCACTGGAGCCGCTGGTGGACCTGCGCCGCACCCGCCTGGAGACCATGCTCAAGGTCCTCGACGTGGACGGTGCGGTGCACCGTGTGAAGGGCGGCTGGACCGCCACCGGGCAGCCGTGGGCATACGACGCGGAGCGGTACGCGTGGGTGGCCCGGCAGCGGGCCGCGGAGCAGCAGGCCATGCGGGACTACGCGGCCGCGACCGGGTGCCGCATGGAGTTCCTGCGCCGTCAGCTGGACGACGAGGAGGCCGCCCCGTGCGGCCGCTGCGACAACTGCGCGGGCGCCCGGTACACGGCGGACGTCTCGCAGGCGGCGCTGGACAGCGCGCGCGGCGAGCTGAGCCGCCCCGGCGTGGAGCTGGAACCGCGCCGGATGTGGCCGACGGGCCTGCCGGCGGTGGGCGTGGACCTCAAGGGGCGGATCCCGGCCGGCGAACAGGCCGGCACCGGGCGGGCCCTGGGCCGGCTCTCCGACATCGGCTGGGGCAACCGCCTGCGCCCGATGTTCGCCCCGCAGGCAGCGGACCAGCGAGTTCCGGACGACGTCGCGCAGGCGGTGGTGAGCGTCCTGGCCGACTGGGCGCGCGGCCCGGGCGGCTGGGCGTCGGGCGCCCCGGACGCACCGCCCCGGCCGGTGGGCGTCGTGGCGATGGCCTCCCGCACCCGACCGCAGCTGATCGGCTCGCTGGCCGCCCGCATCGCGGAGGTCGGCCGGATGCCGCTGCTCGGCACGGTGGAGTACGCGGGCGACACCCCCGAGTTCGGTCTGCCGTCCTCCAACAGCGCCCAGCGGGTCAGGGCCCTGCACCAGCTCTTGACGGTCCCTCGGGAACTGGCGGACGCCGTGGCCGGTTCGGGTGGTCCGGTCCTGCTCGTGGACGACCGCGCGGAGAGCGGTTGGACACTCGCCGTAGCCGCCCGACTGCTCAGGAAGGCAGGCGCAGAAGGGGTGTTTCCGCTGGTCCTTGCGGTTCAGCAGTAAGGCGTTGCGTCAACAGCGGCGTGTACAGGGCGTATCGGGGGAAGGATATGAACGGCATACCGACCGAATCCGGTCGGTGACGCCAAATGCTCGTTGCCGCACACTGACGGGCCACGCCAGAATTGGGGTGCCCCCGCACCGGCTCGTCGGCCCTTCTTTGGGCTGCGCCGCGGCGTGCCAGCACTCGTCCGTGCCCGTCCGCGGGCGCCAGCCGAAGGGAGGACCGTGACCTTCGGATTCGCTCCGTCCGCAGCCGCGCAGATATCCGACGCCACGGGGAACACCAGCCGCCACGGCCACGGCCGTCTGCTGGAACCCTCCGAATGGGCCGAGGCCGGCATCCCCCTGCTGCGCAACCCGCGCGAGGTCGTCGCCGGTCTGTACGCCCGCCACAGCCCCGTGCCGCGCACCGCCGTGGTGGCCGTGCTCGGGCCGGAGGACCGGCTCGTGGCGAGCGCCTCGTTCACCCAGGCGGTCGCGTCCGCCGACGGCTGGGACTACCGCAACGCGCTGCTGTCCCGGCTGCGCCGGGTGATCCCGCACGACCTGCGCCGAAGAACGCCGGTGCGCACGGCGGTCCTGCTCTTCTGCCGCGACGGCGACGAGCGTTGGACCGAGGAGGACGGCGCCTGGATGTGGGGCCTGCGCGACGCCTGCACCCTGCACGGCCTGCGCTGCGGCGCGTACGTGACGCTGACCCGCGGCGGCTGGCAGGTGCTCGGTGAGGGCCGCGGCGGCCGTCAGCCCAGCGCCGGTTCCCGCCCGCTGCGACTGGCCGAGTCGGTCCCCGACGCGGGGCGGCTGACCCCGCGCATGGGCCCCGGGGCGATCGAGCCCCTGCGCCGCACCGCGGCACGCTGAGCGCCCGTCACCGAGAACGCGCCGCCCGCCAGGGGCCGACCGTCCGTGAGGCGCCCCGCGAGGGCACGCCCCACCGGGCGGTCCCGCCGACGCATGCGGCGGGACCACAGGGCGTCAGACGCCCGCACCCAGCACGGAGTCGAACTGCTGCGGATCGCCGCACACGATCAGCAGCGTCGCGGCCCGACCCAGCGCCACGGGCAGCGCCCGCGCGACCAGGTCCTCGGACCCGCCGTTGGCGGCGAAGACCACGACCGGGCGGGCGTCCGCCCGGTCGGCCTGCGCCGCGTCCGCGTAGAAGACGTCGTCCCCGGCGTCGTGCTGCGCCCAGTACGAGGCCTCGCCGAAGGAGAGTTCGTGCGCGGCCCACGGGTGCGCCTCACCCGTGGTCAGCACCAGGATGTCGCCCGGCGCACGACCGTTGTCGAGCAGCAGGTCCACGGTCTCCTCGGCGGCGTCGAGGGCTCCCTGCGCCGGGGCGGGGATCAGCTGGACCTGCGGTACGGCCGTCGAGACGGACGGCTCGGTGACGACCGCGGCGGGAGCGGCGGGAGCGGCCGGAACGGGGCCCGACGGGCGGGGCCCGGGCTTGGCCGCCTGCTGCGGCACGCGCGGCGCCGGCGGGGCGGGCCGGGGGGCTCCGCCGGCACGGCTCGCCGCCGCCGGGGAGGGACCGGGGCGCCCGGGCCGAGCGGCGGCGGGACGCGGACCAGGTACGGGACGAGGGGTCTGCGCGGAACGGCTCGGGGCCGGGTTCGCCGCGGGACCCTGGGCACTCTCGTGAATCTGAGGCTCCTCAGGAGGCATGAGTGGATGTCTATCAAACGCCGGTACGAGTCATACCGGATGGTGGTACGTACGTGCGATCAGAAATCGAAGCCGAGTTGGCCTCCGCTTTCCAGTTCCAGCGCCTCGTCGGACTTGCGCACCTTCTTGAGGTGCCGCCACTGCGGCAGCGCGTCGAGGTACGACCACGACAGCCGGTGGTACGGGGTCGGCCCCCGCACCTCCAGAGCCGCACGGTGCACCGGCGAGGGATAGCCGGCGTTGTCCGCGAAGGCGAAGTCTTCTATGCCCGGACCGAGTTCGGCCATCATGCGGTCCCTGCGGACCTTGGCGATGACCGAGGCGGCCGCCACCGCGACGCACGACCGGTCGCCCTTGATGACCGTACGGACCTGCCAGGGCGCACCGAGGTAGTCGTGCTTGCCGTCCAGGATCACCGCGTCCGGGCGCACCGGCAGCGCGTCGAGCGCGCGCACGGCGGCCAGCCGGAGGGCCGCCGTCATGCCCAGGGCGTCGATCTCCTCGGGGGAGGCGTCGCCGAGGGCGTACGCCGTCACCCAGCCCTCGAGCACGAGCGCGAGTTCGTCGCGTCGCCTGGGGGTGAGGAGCTTGGAGTCGGTGAGTCCTTCGGGCGGGCGGCGCAGTCCCGTGATCGCCGCGCACACGGTCACCGGACCGGCCCAGGCCCCTCGTCCGACCTCGTCGACCCCGGCGATGACCTTGGCTCCGGTGGTTGCGCGGAGGGAGCGCTCGACGGTGTGGGTGGGTGCTTCGTACGGCATGGCGCCAGATAGGTTACGCCGCCCGATACCGCCGGCGACACCCCACCCCCCGTGACCTGCGCGCACGGGGGTGCCGCCGGCCGTGCGGGCGGCGCCGGAACGGTCGGAACGGCCCGGCCGGACCGCGCTCCCCGGGCCTCGGGCCGGGCCGCGGGGAACCGGTCCGGCAGACCTCAGGCCGGGGCCGCGGGCAGCCAGTCCGGCAGGGCCTCGGTGCGCGCCAGCCAGGCGTCGGGCAGGACGTCCGTGCCCCGGCCGGCGAGTACGCCGCCCACGATGGCGCAGGTCGTGTCAACGTCCCCGCCCACGTTCGCGGTGGTCCAGAACGCCGTCTCGAAGTCGCCCAGCGAGCGGGCCGCCGACCACAGCGCGAAGGGCACCGTGTCGTGCGCGCTGGTCCGCCGCCCGCAGCCCAGGACCGCCGCGACCGTGCTCGCGTCGCCGTAGTCCAGCATGTCGCGGGCCCGCCGCAGGCCGGCGCCGACCGCACTGCGCGGCACCAGTGCGATCACGCCGTCGAGCAGGTCCTGGGGCGTCGGCGGCCCGGCCGGGGCGGCCGCCAGCGCGGCCGCCGCGGCCACCGCCATGGCGCCCACCACGGCCTCGCGGTGCTGGTGGGTGGTGTACGCGGAGATCTCCGCCTGGTGGGTGGCCTGCTCGGGGTCGTCGGCGTACCAGGCGCCGAGCGGCGCGATCCGCATGGCGGCGCCGTTGCCCCACGAGCCCTGGCCGTTGAACAGCGCGGCGGACAGCTCCCGCCAGTCCGCGCCCTCCCGGATCTGGCGCAGCATGCGGTTCACGGCCGGGCCGTAGCCCCGGTCGAAGTCGTGGTGCGCGGCGAACGAGGCCGCGAGCGCGTCCTGGTCGACGCGGCCGTGCGCGGCCAGGACGGCGACCACCGAGCAGGCCATCTCGGTGTCGTCGGTCCACTGCCAGTCGCCGTCGGGCAGCTCGTGCCGCTTGAGCAGCGGGTAGTTCTGGGGGACGAAGTACTGGGAGCCCAGCGCGTCACCCACCGCCAGCCCGCGGAGGCTGGCCAGGGCGCGTGCGTAGCGCCGGTCGGGGGAGGTGTCAGGGGTCATCCCGCGTAACTCTAGCCCCACAGGTCATACGGCTGGGGTGTGGTCCACCGCTCGAAGGGCCGGTCCAGCCGATACCGCCCGTCCGGACCCAGGACCAGGGTCCGGAACGAGCCGTTGTCGGGATTGGACAAGCACTCGAATTCGGCCACGGACCAGTGGAACCAGCGCATGCAGAACAGCCGCATGGTCAGCCCGTGGGTCACCAGCAGCACGTTCGGCGGGTGGTCGGGGGCCTCGAAGCTGCGGTAGAGGCTCTCCAGGAAGGCTCCGACGCGGTCGTACACGTCCGCGCCGGACTCCCCCTGGGCGAACCGGTAGAAGAAGTGCCCGTAGGTGTCCCGGTAGGCCTTCTGCAGCCGCACGTCCTCGCGTTCCTGCCAGTTCCCCCAGTCCTGCTCGCGCAGCCGCGGCTCCTCGCGCACCCGGACCCGGCCGGGCTCCAGCCGCAGCGCCCGGAACGTCTCCAGCGTGCGGCGGTACGGGGACACGTACGCGCTCACGCCCTCGTCGCCGAAGGTCTCGCGCAGCCGCGTGCCGGCCTCGACGGCCTGCGCTCGTCCGAGCGCGGTCAGGGCCAGGGCGTGGTCGGGCTCGCGCTCGTACACGGTGTCGTCGATGTTGCCCACCGACTCCCCGTGCCGGAGCAGAACGATTCTGCGCGGTCGTGGCATCCCACGACCCTAAGCGGCGCGGGGCGGCACCGTCGAAACGACGCTCTCCGGGGCCCGCACCCCGCCCGCACCCCGCCCGCCGCCGCCCGGTCGAGGGCGGCCGTCAGACGGTCCAGGCCGGCTCCAGGTCGACCACGTCCCCAGTGATCCCCTCCAGGTCGGCCTCGATCTGGGCCCGCAGCGACAGCCGCTCCACCCGCTCCTCGCGGTACTTGCCGTGCTCGGCGGCCGACCGCCACATCGACAGCACCATGAACTCCCGGCCCGGCGCCTCCCCGAACAGCCCGCGCAGCATCCCGGGCGAGCCCGCCATGGCCGGGTTCCACACCTTCTCCTGCATCAGCGCGAAGTGGTCGAGCCTCCCCTCGCGCACCTTGCAGTGGGCCACCCGCAGCACGTCGGCGTCCGTGAAGCGCGGCTCGAAGCCGGTCTTCACGTCGAAGCGGTGGTCGAACAGCGTGACCCGACCGTCCTTGTACGTGCCGTTCTGCGCGGCGGCGAGCCGGTCGTGGGAGCGCGCCATGAAGGAGTCGTAGAAGGACCGGCTCTCCCAGAACGCGAAGACGTGCGCCACCCCGGGGCGGCTGCGGCTCCAACCGCCGCCCTGTCCCCGGAAGCCCGGCTCCCCCGGCAGCCCCGCCCATTTCCGCTGCCCGCGCTCGAACCCCCGGCGGTCCACCACCGTGCAGCGAATCCACTTGACCAGCACCGCGCCATCGTACGGGGATCAGCACGCCACCGGTCAGACTCCCGCGCAGTAGGTCCGCACGAGTTCCGCCCCGTCGGTCTCGGACAGCTCGATACCGAACTCGCTTCCGAGCAGAGCGATCAGCCCGCCGGGCGCGGTGGTGTGCCGGTCGGCGGTCCACGGCGGCCGCACCCGGGTCAGTTCGTCCCGGACGAGCGCCACCCGCTCGTCCTCGGCGACCCGTTGGACCACGATCTGCCCGGTGAAGTGGGAGCGGGGGTGGGTGGCGCTGTAGTGGTTCATGAGCACGAAGTCCACCGGGTACGTGGCCTGCGGCCCGAAGGCGTACAGGTCCCGCCATCCCTCGTCGCCGCGCAGGACGCGCAGCACGTGCAGTCCCCCGTCCTCGCGGCCCACGGCGTACGTCCACGGGCCCTGCCGCACCTCGCCGGTCGCGTCCAGCGGCACCGGCTCCAGCGGCCCCTGGTGCCCGAACCCGGCGTCGGCCAGCCAGGACCGGCCCCCGGCGGTGACGACCAGGACGGCGTGGGTCACGGGCGTCAACACGTCGCCGCGGGTGCGGTTGCGGGCCCCGCGCGCGGCGACGTCGAAGCCGAGCCGCTCCAGCGCGGCGGCGAGGAGCGAGTTCTGCTCGTAGCAGTAGCCGCCCCGGCGGCGCCGGACCAGCTTCTCCTGCAGGCCCTTCACGTCGAGCGCGGGCGTCCGGCCCAGCGCCACGTCGAGGTTCTCGAAGGCGATGCCCAGCACGTGCGCCCGGTGCACTCCGCGCAGCGTCTCCTCCGTGGGCGCCAGCCCTCCGGTGTACCCGATCCGCGCCAGGTACGCGTCCAGGTCCAGCTCGTCACTGCTCCACATCGTCAACCCCCCGTTGGTCGTCGGTGGCCCCATCATCACCCGGCGCGCGGGGCGGAGCGGGAGCGTCTCAGCCCGCGGTCCAGCCCGGGACCGTCGGCAGCACCTTCTCGGCGACGCGGAACAGGGCGGGGTCGTCCGGGGACCTGCCGTCGCGGCGCCAGACGACGAGCTCGAACGAGTCGCCCCGGTCCTTCGCGCTGCCGGCGACCAGCAGGCTGCGGGCCGGGCCGCCGGGGCCGGTCTCGGGCTTGCCGTCGCCGAGGTCGAACGAGACGGCGGTGGCCTGGACCGTGGAGATGACCGCCTGGTGCCCCAGCACGGTCTGCACCTGGGCGCCGTTCCCGAGCAGTTGCGCCGCCTCCGCGACCGGCAGGTCGTCGTACGAGGCCGTGATCTTGAGCGCGTACGTGCCCAGTTGCACCGTCGCCTCGGGGGCGGCGAGCTTCTGGTCGCCCGCCATCTCCACCCAGCCCTCGCTGCCGTACGCGCTCTCCGCCCGCTCGCCCGGCGTACCGAGCAGTGCCGGCAGGTCCGGGCGGTTCAGCGCCTCGCACAGCTGCGCCCCGGTGACGTACCCCTTGGGGAGGGTGCCGCGCTGGGAGCGGGAGCAGTCGGCGGGCGGGGCCGGTTGCGCCCGTTCGCGCTTGTGCACCTGCACCTGCCACAGCCCGCCAGCCAGCCCCCCGACCAGCACCACGGCCGCGACCGCCTGCACCCCCGCGTTCAGCCCCTGTCTCGTCCGTTTCGTACCGGCCCGGTTGTCGGCCACGTGCTTCCCCCCTGCTGTTCGCGCTCGCTGCGCGCGGGGGAGCCTAACCCGTGCCGGTTACCGGCCGGTACCGGTTACCGGGCTCCGGGCACGCCGAAGGGGACCGACCACGGGTTCGGGTCGGTCCCCTTCGGGAGCACTGCTCCGCCACCGGCGCCGGTCGGGCGCCCGCGGCGTCAGGCGTCCGGCGCCGGACGACCGGCGTCAGACGTCCGGCGTCAGCTGCAGCCGCTGGTGGAGCCGCAGCCCTCGCAGATGTAGCAGGAGCCGGCGCGCTGCATCTTCGTACCGCAGGAGAAGCACAGCGGGGCGTCGGCGCTCACGCCGAGCTGCATCTCGACGAGCTCGGCGTTGGTGTGCGCCTGCTTCGGGACCGGGACCTCGGCGACCGGCTGCGGGGCGGCCGGGACGGCGGCCAGCGGCGCCGACTGGGCCAGGCCCTCGACGTCGATGTCCTCCTCGACCGGCTCGTACGAGCCGGTCTCCAGGTGGCGCTGGCGCTCCTCGGCGGAGTGGATGCCGAGGGCGGAGCGGGTCTCGAAGGGCAGGAAGTCCAGCGCCAGGCGGCGGAAGATGTAGTCGACGATCGACTGCGCCATCCGCACGTCCGGGTCGTCCGTCATGCCGGCCGGCTCGAAGCGCATGTTGGTGAACTTCGAGACGTAGGTCTCCAGCGGCACGCCGTACTGCAGGCCCACGGAGACGGCGATGGAGAAGGCGTCCATCATGCCCGCGAGGGTCGAGCCCTGCTTCGACATCTTGAGGAAGACCTCGCCCAGGCCGTCGTCCGGGTAGGAGTTGGCCGTCATGTAGCCCTCGGCACCGCCGACCGTGAAGGAGGTGGTGATCCCCGGGCGGCCCTTCGGGAGGCGCTTGCGGACGGGGCGGTACTCGACGACCTTCTCGACCGCCGCGCGGATGGTCTCCTCGGTCTTGGCGGTCACCTCGGCCTTCTCGTCCTCCTTCTTCTTGGCGGAGAGCGGCTGGCCGACCTTGCAGTTGTCGCGGTAGATCGCGAGCGCCTTGACGCCGAGCTTCCACGCCTCGAAGTAGATCTCCTCGACCTCCTCGACGGTCGCCGTCTCCGGCATGTTGACCGTCTTGGAGATGGCGCCGGAGATCCACGGCTGGATCGCGGCCATCATGCGGACGTGGCCCATCGGGGAGATGGAGCGCTCGCCCATGGCGCAGTCGAAGACCTCGTAGTGCTCGGTCTTCAGGCCGGGGGCGTCGATCACGTTGCCGTGCTCGGCGATGTGGGCGACGACCGCCTCGATCTGCTCCTCCTGGTAGCCCAGGCGGCGCAGGGCCTGCGGGACGGTGCCGTTGACGATCTGCATCGAGCCGCCGCCGACGAGCTTCTTGAACTTGACCAGGGCCAGGTCCGGCTCGACACCGGTGGTGTCGCAGGACATCGCCAGGCCGATGGTGCCGGTCGGGGCGAGGACGGAGGCCTGGGAGTTGCGGAAGCCGTTCTTCTCGCCGAGGCGGACGACGTCCTGCCAGGCCTCGGTGGCCGCGGCCCACACGGGGGTGTCGAGGTCGTCCAGGCGCGGGGCGGCGGCGTTGGCGTCGGCGTGCTGCTTCATGACGCGCTGGTGCGGCTCGGCGTTGCGGGCGTAGCCGTCGTACGGGCCGACGACGCCGGCCAGCTCGGCGGAGCGCTTGTACGCGGTGCCGGTCATCAGGGAGGTGATGGACGCGGCGAGCGCGCGGCCGCCGTCGGAGTCGTACGCGTGGCCGGTGGCCATCAGCAGGGCGCCGAGGTTGGCGTAGCCGATGCCCAGCTGGCGGAAGGCGCGGGTGTTCTCGCCGATCTTCTGGGTGGGGAAGTCGGCGAAGCAGATGGAGATGTCCATCGCGGTGATGACGAGCTCGACGACCTTGGCGAAGCGCTCGACCTCGAAGGACTGGTTGCCCTTGCCGTCGTCCTTGAGGAACTTCATCAGGTTCAGCGAGGCGAGGTTGCAGGACGTGTTGTCCAGGTGCATGTACTCGCTGCACGGGTTGGACGCGGTGATGCGGCCGGACTCCGGGCAGGTGTGCCAGTTGTTGATCACACCGTCGTACTGGATGCCCGGGTCGGCGCAGGCCCAGGCGGCCTCGGCCAGCTTGCGGAAGAGCGCCTTGGCGTCGACCTTCTCGATGACCTCGCCGGTCATGCGGGCGCGCAGGCCGAAGTCGGTGCCGTTCTCGACGGCCGTCATGAACTCGTCGTTCACGCGGACGCTGTTGTTGGCGTTCTGGTACTGGACGGACGTGATGTCGTCGCCGCCCAGGTCCATGTCGAAGCCCGCGTCGCGCAGGGCGCGGATCTTCTCCTCCTCCTTCACCTTGGTGGCGATGAAGTCCTCGACGTCCGGGTGGTCCACGTCGAGCACGACCATCTTGGCCGCGCGGCGGGTGGCGCCGCCCGACTTGATCGTTCCTGCGGACGCGTCGGCGCCGCGCATGAAGGAGACGGGGCCGGAGGCGTTGCCGCCGGAGGAGAGGAGCTCCTTGGAGGAGCGGATGCGGGAGAGGTTCAGGCCGGCGCCGGAGCCGCCCTTGAAGATCATGCCCTCTTCCTTGTACCAGTCGAGGATCGACTCCATGGAGTCGTCGACGGACAGGATGAAGCAGGCGGAGACCTGCTGGGGCTGCGGCGTGCCGACGTTGAACCACACCGGCGAGTTGAAGCTGAAGATCTGGTGCAGGAGGGCGTAGGTCAGCTCGTGCTCGAAGATCTCGGTGTCCGCGGGCGTCGCGAAGTAGCCGTAGTCCTCACCGGCCTTCGTGTACGTCTTCACGATCCGGTCGATCAGCTGCTTCAGGCCGGTCTCGCGCTGCGGGGTGCCGACCGCGCCGCGGAAGTACTTGCTGGTGACGATGTTGACCGCGTTCACCGACCAGAAGTCGGGGAACTCGACGCCGCGCTGCTCGAAGTTCACCGAGCCGTCGCGCCAGTTGGTCATGACGACGTCACGACGCTCCCAGACCACCTCGTCGTACGGGTGCACGCCGGGGGTGGTGTGGATGCGCTCGATACGCAGGCCCTTGCTCGTCGCCTTGGCTCCCTTGGCGCGGGAACCACGTGCCGGACCGCTCGCCGTCTCTGTCATGCCGCTGCCTCCCATATACGGGCAAAAACGCCCTAAAGTGCCCGCGAAATTCCGAATCCGTTGGCACGGTGTGTGTCTGCTGTAGCTGTTCGCCCGCGGCACGGTGCCCCGCGGACAGGTCTGTGTTCTCTTCGCCCGACCGAACCGGCCGCTCTGCGGCCGGCCGGGTCAGTCGGCGGCGGAGGCGGGCTCGGGGACCTGGACGGTCTCCGCGGCCGCGGCCTCTTCATGAGGAGGACGCCGGTCGCGCAGTTCGGCGATGGCGGCCTCGAAGTCTTCCAGGGTGTCGAAAGCGCGGTAGACCGACGCGAAGCGCAGGTACGCGACCAGGTCGAGCTCCTGCAGCGGGCCGAGTATGGCCAGACCCACGTCGTGCGTGGTCAGCTCGGCGCTTCCGGTGGCCCGCACCGCCTCCTCGACCCGCTGGCCCAGCTGGGCGAGGGCGTCCTCGGTCACCGGACGCCCCTGACAGGCCTTGCGCACGCCGGAGATGACCTTGGTGCGCGAGAAGGGCTCGGTCACGCCCGATCGCTTGATCACCATGAGTGACGCGGTCTCCACCGTGGTGAAGCGGCGGGAGCAGTCCGGGCACTGGCGGCGTCTGCGGATCGACGTGCCGTCGTCGGTGGTGCGGCTGTCGACGACGCGGCTGTCGGGGTGCCGGCAGAAGGGGCAGTGCACGGCTCCGATCCCTCCCTCATGGCACGACTGAATCACCTCGGAGCACCACCGGGCAGATCCCTGCCGGGGCTCTCGAAGCAGCCACCAGCATATGCGATCCGGAGGACTCTGTCGGCCCAGCCGAACACAACCACTGGGTGGCCAGGCCAATCCAACCACTAGATCTTGGGTTGCGGCCGAAAATCGCCGCTTCGGCGTGTCGCCCGCGACCGTACGGATCCGGACAGCTGCGGACAGTGCCGCGGAGGGGTGGGAGGCGACGCACGAGCCTACAAGGAGGCGGGCCGGTCCACGGATTCCGGGGGCGCCGGTGCCACACTGGGCTCAGCCCCCGACGGCCGCGATCCGACCGGGAGGGGTACCGTGATGAGCGGATTCACCACCGAACCCGCGTTCGGTGTGTTGATCGCCCATACACCTCGTCATGTGATCACGTCCGGTTAACTGCGAATTTTCACTCGAACGTGTGTTTGGCGCAACCTTTCGAAAGCTACTACCGTTGTCCAGCCAGGGAGAGCAAGCGCATTTCGAGAGGGGCCGACGTGACCACCACCGCAGACAGTGCCACCATCACTGCCCAGAACCGCTCCCAGAGCCGACTCGAGCCGGTGCACGCCATGAATGACGCAGCCATGACCCCGGACCCGGACACGATGCGGCCCGCACGCTCGCTGCCCGGCCGACCTCCCGGCATCCGCGCGGACAGCTCGGGGCTCACGGACCGGCAGCGGCGGGTCATCGAGGTCATCCGGGACTCGGTGCAGCGGCGCGGATACCCACCGTCGATGCGCGAGATCGGCCAGGCCGTCGGCCTGTCCAGCACGTCCTCCGTGGCCCACCAGCTGATGGCGCTGGAGCGCAAGGGCTTCCTGCGCCGCGACCCGCACCGCCCGCGGGCGTACGAGGTCCGCGGCTCGGACCAGCCCAGCACGCAGCCCACCGACACCGCCGGCAAGCCCGCCGCGTCGTACGTGCCCCTGGTCGGCCGGATCGCCGCCGGTGGCCCGATCCTGGCCGAGGAGTCCGTCGAGGACGTCTTCCCGCTCCCGCGGCAGCTGGTCGGCGACGGCGAGCTCTTCGTCCTCAAGGTCGTCGGCGACTCGATGATCGAGGCCGCGATCTGCGACGGCGACTGGGTCACCGTCCGCCGCCAGCCGGTCGCGGAGAACGGCGACATCGTCGCCGCCATGCTCGACGGCGAGGCCACCGTGAAGCGCTTCAAGCGCGAGGATGGCCACGTGTGGCTGCTCCCCCACAACGCGGCCTACCAGCCCATCCCCGGCGACGAGGCCACCATCCTCGGCAAGGTCGTCGCCGTCCTGCGGCGGGTCTGACCCCGCCGCTCACGAGCGGGTCCGCCACCCGCTCTCCCTGAGCCGGACCCCGGGACCCACTGCGCCGGTCCCGGGGTCCTGTCATGCCCGGACGCACCGGGTCGCTCCCCGCGCGCCGACGGCTGCTCCCCGCCGGCCGGCGCCTACTTCCCGTCGGCCTGCGCCGCCGCGTCGATCGCCGCCAGCGACTTCCGCACCTGGTTGCGGTCCGTGGTGTACCAGAAGTCCGGCAGCGAGGAGCGCAGGAAGCCGCCGTACCGCGCCGTCGCCAGCCGCGGGTCCAGCACCGCCACCACGCCCCGGTCGCCGGAGGCCCGCACGAGCCGTCCCGCGCCCTGCGCCATCAGGAGCGCCGCGTGCGTGGCCGCCACGGCCATGAAGCCGTTGCCGCCGTTCTCCTCCACCGACTTCTGCCGGGCGCTCATCAGAGGGTCGTCGGGCCGCGGGAACGGGATGCGGTCCATCACCACCAGCTGGCAGCTCGGTCCCGGCACGTCCACGCCCTGCCACAGCGACAGCGTCCCGAACAGGCACGTCCTCGGGTCCCCGGCGAAGGTCTTGATCAACTCGCCGAGGGTCTCCTCGCCCTGGAGCAGGATCGGGTTGTCCAGCCGCGTGCGCAGCTCGTCCGCCGCGGCCTGGGCGGCCCGCATCGAGGAGAACAGCCCCAGCGTGCGCCCGCCCGCCGCGCCGATCAGCTCGGCCAGCTCGTCCATCATGTCGCCGCGGGTGCCCTCCCGGCCGGGCGTGGCCAGGTGCTTGGCGACGTACAGGATGCCCTGCTTGCGGTACTCGAACGGGGAACCGACGTCGAGTCCCTTCCACTCGGGCAGGTCCTCGCCCTCCATCCCCTCGGGGCCCAGGCCCAGCGAGGCGCCGACGCCGTTGAAGTCGCCGCCCAGCTTGAGCGTGGCCGAGGTCAGGACGACCGAGCGCTCGGAGAACAGCTTCTCGCGCAGCAGGCCCGACACGGACATCGGGGCGACCCGCAGGGTCGCTCCGAAGCGGTCGTGCCGCTCGAACCAGACCACGTCCCACTCGGAGCCGACCAGGATCCGCTCGGCGACGTCGTGCACGTTCTCCACCGACGCGAGGGCCTGCTTGCGCACCGCGTCCTCGTCCTGGACGGACTTGTCCCGGGTGGTGCCCAACGCCGAGACCACCGTGCGCGCCGCGTCCCGCAGGGCGGCCAGCGCGTACCCGAGGTCCTCGGGGATCTCCTCCAGGCGGCCCGGCAGGGCCAGCTCCATGACCCTCTCGAAGCCCTCGGAGGCGGTCTGCAGGGAGTCGGCGACCTTCTCGTCGACCAGCTTCGCCGCGCGCTTGACCGCCCGGTTGACCTGGCCCGGGGTGAGCTCGCCGGTGGCGACGCCGGTGACCCGGCCCACCAGCTCGTGCGCCTCGTCGACGATCAGCACCTCGTGCTGCGGCAGGATGGGCGCGCCCTCGATGGCGTCGATGGCCAGCAGCGCGTGGTTGGTGACCACCACGTCGGCCAGCTTGGCGCGCTCGCGGGCGGCCTCGGCGAAGCACTCCGCGCCGTACGCGCACTTGCTCGCGCCCAGGCACTCCCGCGAGGAGACCGACACCTGCGACCAGGCCTTGTCGGAGACGCCCGGGGTCATGTCGTCCCGGTCGCCGGTCTCGGTCTCGTCGGCCCAGTCGCGCAGCCGCAGCAGGTCCTTGCCGAGCTTGCTGGTGGGGGCGGCCGCCTCGAACTGGTCGAAGAGGCCCTCCTCCTCGTCCTGCGGGGCGCCCTCGTGCAGCCGGTGCAGGCACAGGTAGTTGGAGCGGCCCTTGAGCATCGCGAACTCCGGCCGCCGGCGCAGCAGCGGGTGCAGCGCGTCCACCGTGCGCGGCAGGTCGCGCTCGACCAGCTGCCGCTGGAGCGCCAGCGTCGCGGTCGCCACCACCACGCGCTCCCCGTGGGCGAGCGCCGGCACGAGGTAGCCGAGGGACTTTCCGGTGCCGGTGCCCGCCTGGATGAGGCGGTGCGACTGCTCGTCGATCGCTTCGCCGACGGCTTCGGCCATGGCCACCTGGCCGGGCCGCTCCGTGCCGCCGACGGCGGTGACGGCGGCGTGCAGCAGGTCGGGGAGTGAGGGCTTCGTCATAGCACCGACAACCCTACGCGGCGCCGCCGACAGGCCGTGACGTCCGTGGGCCCGGCCGGCTCCCCACCGGCGGTCCCCGGCCCTCCGCCGGCCGGGGCGGACGCCCGGGTCACGGCCGGTGCAGCGGGTTCGGCACGGTCCCGTGGACCACCGCGTGCGGCCGCCGGGGCCGGTCGCGGTAGCCGTCGGCGTGCAGCCGGTTGCGGTTCAGGCACAGCCGGTCGATCCGCGGCCCGAGCAGGTCGAACAGCGCGAACCGTTCCTTGAGCTCCGGGAACCGCTCCTGGTAGCGGACGATCTCGGCCCGTACGAGCGACCAGAACGCGTCCTCGGGTACCTCCAGGCGCTCCGCGCACAGCGCCGAGAGGTAGCGGAAGACGCCGACGAACAGTCCGGAGTGGATGAACTGCGGCAGGAAGGACGCGGGCTCGGTGAGCAGTACCCCGCCCACCTGCGCCGGCAGCCCGGCCCGCTCCGGCAGCGGCTCGGCGCTGACGTTCACGTCGTCGACGAAGTCCTTCACCGCGAGCCGCACCGGCACGTCGTGCTCGTCGAAGATCACGATCGCGTTCTCGCCGTGGGGTGAGAAGACGGTGCCGTACTTGTAGAGGAAGTGCAGCAGGGGCGGCAGCAGCGCGCCGAACAGCCGGCGCAGCCAGACGGCGGGCGGCAGCCCCGAGCGCGCGACCAGTTCCTCCGTGAAGGCCCGCCCGCGCGGGTCGACGTGCAGCAGGGAGGCCAGCGTGCGGGCCCGCTCGCCCCGGTCGAGCCGACCGGTCAGGGGCTCGCGCCAGATCGCGCCGAGGAGCTCCCGGTACTGGTACGGGACCTCGGGCAGGTCGTCGTAGAAGGGGTGCCGGACGGTGACCGACGCCACTTCGCCGAGCAGCACGACCCGGGTGTCGTCGCGCAGGAAGGGGTCGGCGTCGCGCAGCCCGTGCACCCAGGCGGTCACCGCGGGCGCGGCGAGGGTCCGCTCGGTGGGCAGGCCGCGCCAGACCAGGGTGTTGAGCACCGACAGCGGCAGCTTGACGGTGTGGCGCTCGGGTCGGGCGACGTTGAGGAAGGTGCGGACGGACTGCTGGGGCAGCCGCAGGTCGGGGTCGGCCGGCAGCGGTACGAGCTGCCCGGAGGCGAGCCAGGGGGCGAACAGCGGCAGCACCACCTCGTCCCACTGCCAGGGGTGGACGGGGAGGTAGAGGTAGCCGGCGGGGTCCAGCCCCCGGGCCCGCAGCTCGCGGTCGAAACCGGCCCGGGTGGCGGGGTCGAGCTCGCGCGCGTAGAGCCGCTCGGGCTCCGCGAGGCCGCCGGTGCCCCGGTAGGCGGCGATCGAGGTGTGCGCCGCGAGCCAGGGCAGCCGGCGACGCTGCCGGGCCTCGGGGGCCCAGGCGGCGGTGTCGGCGGCGGAGAACCCGAGCCGGCCCTTGTTGGGTACGAGCCAGGGGTGCCCGGTCTGGTGCCCTTCGAGGGCGGCGTAGTCGAGGTCGGCGAGGACGTCGGCGGTCAGGGCGGTGTGGTCGAGCCGGGCGTCGGCGGCCAGCGTGGTGCCGAGCTCGCGCAGCAGGTGCCCGAGGGTGGCGCCGTCCAGGCCGATCAGCTCCCGGGCGAGCACCACGAACCGCAGCGGGTCGCCGAACTCCACCGGGGCCGCCCCCGCACCCGCCGGGGTGTGGGTCAGCGAGCGGGGGTCGACCCGCCAGCTGTCGTACGCGCCCCGGCGCGCGCGGAAGCCGAGGGTGCCGGAGCCCGCGTCGAGCGGCAGGGTCCAGGCGTCCCGGCCCTGCGCCGGTACGGGGTCGAGCAGGCCCTCGTACGCGAACTCCCCGAGCATCTTGGCCAGCATCCGGCGGGCGGCGGCCTCCCAGGTGGCGCTGTTGAGCTCGGGCGGGCACTGGGGGGTCGTGGGCGTCGCGGGCCGGTCCGCTTCGTGGGACGTGGGGAAGGTCGGCACGGGGCTCCTCGGTCGGGGGCGGGACGGGGGACGCAGAGCGCTCAGAGCAGGGTGCGCAGCGCCCGCTCCCGCACCATCAGGGCGGCGCGCTTGTCGGGCAGGTCGAGCTCGGCGGAGAGCCGGAAGCCCGAGCTGAGGAAGGCGGACACGGAGGCGGTGTTGCGCACGTCGGGCTCGGCGACGACGCGGGTGCAGCGCGGCCGGTTGTCGAGCACCAGGTCGGCCGCGGCCCGCAGCAGTACGGCGCCCAGGCCCCGGCCGCGGTCGGCGGCCTCGCCGATGAGCAGGTGCAGGCCGGTGTCGTGGGGGCGGGCGGGATAGTGCCGGGCCAGCGGGTCGAGGTCGGCCCGGTAGACCTCCCAGTAGCTCATGGGGGTGCCGTCGAGCAGGCCGAGGCAGGGGATGCTGCGGCCGTCTCCTTCGAGTTGGGCGCGCACGTGCGCGGCGGTGACCTGGTGGGATCCGGTCAGGTGCCAGAAGGCGGCCACGGCGGGGTCGTTCATCCAGCGGGTGAGCAGGGCGAGGTCGCGGTCGAGGCGCACGGGGGCCAGTTCGAAGCGGCCGGCGGGCGTGGTGGCGGGCCCCCAGGTGGCCGGGGAGTCGAGCAGGTCGGCCTCGGCGAGCAGGGCGAGCAGTTCGGTGGGGACCCGCAGTTCGAGGGTGTCCTCCCCGCTGCGGACGGTGGGTGCGGAGACGGTCGTAGCACCGGCGTCGGTGGGCGTCATGGGCTGGGCTCCTCCGCTTCAGCTGGGGTCGTGGACGGGGTTGGCGATGGTCACGTAGACGGACTGGGTGTCGACCGGGCCGACCAGTTCGTCGAGGCCCTTGAGGCGGGTGAGCAGGTTGGCCTTGCAGCTCAGGGTGGGCGCGTCGAGCAGCAGGGCGGGCAGCGGCCCCAGGTGTGCGTGGTGGGTGAGGAAGCGGCGGAAGGCGGCGAGCAGCACGCGCTCGTCGGCCAGCCGCTGGGAGCCGAACGCCCCGATGAGTCCGAGCACGTTGTTGATGCCGAGGTAGTAGGCGAACCGCTCGTCGGTGACCTCGTCGGAGACGAAGGTGTCGCTGCGCGCGCCGATGCCGGGCAGCCGCCGCTCCAGCGCCTCGCGGTGGGACGCGCGGAAGTAGTAGCCCTGGTTGTCGCGGTAGCGGCCGCCGGCGGGCCAGCCTTCCGGGGACAGCACGACGACGGTGTTCTGCTGGTGGGACTCCAGCGCGATGCCGGCCAGCGCGTCGAAGGCGAGGACGGGCCGGACGACGTGGTCGAGGTAGCGCAGGAACCACTCGGCGGACACGGCCGAGAGCGACCGCCCGGTGCGGACGGCGAGCCGGGAGACGGTCTCGGCGAGCCGGGAGGTCATGGTGTCGCGCCCGGGCCACGGCCGCGGGGCGGTGAGGGAGGCGACGCAGACGGCGTCGTCGCCGGGCCCGAAGGGGTTGTGCCGCAGCAGGACGTCGAGGCCGGGTACGGGCTGCCCGTCGGCGGTGTCGACGGCCACCCAGGCGGGGTCGCGCACGATGTCGAAGCCGGGGTGCCGGGCGGTCCATTCGCGGGCCAGCCCGGAGCGCAGCAGGCGGTGCACCTCGACGCCGCGGTGCAGTTCCTTGCGGAGGTTCTCGCGGCGGGAGTTGGTGATGGGCAGGCCGAGGGAGAGCTTGAGCATGGCGGGGGTGCCGGGCCGGTGGACCGTGCGCACGGAGGAGGTGGGGTGCCAGGGGTCGCCGTACGGGCCGAGGTCGTGGAGCAGTCCGGCGTCCAGGAGCGCGCGGACGGCGGGCCGGTGCCGCAGCTCGCGGGCCTGCCAGGGGTGCAGGGGCAGCGGGGTGGTGCCGGGCGGGCAGGACAGGCCGGGGGCGAGGCGCCCGAGGAGGGTGGCGGCGGAGACGGTGCGGCCGCGTTCGGTCCAGGCCGACTCGGTGGCCAGGGCCGCGCGGTCGACGGCCATCCAGTGGAGGGGGAAGGCGCCGTAGAGCTCGGGCGAGTAGGTGCGGACCTCCGCCTCGGAGAGTCCCTCCCGGCTCTTGGGGGTGGGGTGCAGGGGGTGGCCGAGCAGCAGGGACTGCTCCGCCGCGAGGAAGGGGTCGTACCGGCCGGGCGGGGTGGGGTGCTCGCGCCGGTCGGCGATGAACTCGGCGGTCCGGCGCACCGAGTCGGCGACCCGGCCGACGAGGTCCGCCCCGCCCCGGCCGCCGCCCTCGCGGACGAGCAGCCCGGCGAGGGTGACGGCGTCGAGGGCGGGGGCGTCGGCGGGCGCGCTGGCCAGCCGGGCGGGGGCGAAGCGGTGCCAGCCGGTCTCCGACCAGTGGCGTACGGGGACCAGCAGCGCGGTGCCGGAGGCGGGCAGCGGGATGCGCAGGACGGCGGCGTCGGGGCGGGTGCGGCCGGTCTCCCGGACCCAGCAGCGCAGCAGGCTCTCGACGGCGGCGGCCTCGGCGGCGAGGGCGGGGTCCTTGTGGTCGAGCGGGTCGGGCAGGTCGCCGGGGGTGCCGGCCCGGGGGGCCGGTCCGGGCGGGGCGGCGGCCGGGGCGCCGGCGGCCCGGTGCAGGGCGATCCCGTCCAGCTGGCGGGGGACGGTGGCCGGTGGGGCCGCCTGGGCGGGCTGCCCGGGGAGGGGCGGCCCGCCCTGGACGGTGGGGAGGGCCTGGCCACCCAGGGACGGGTGGGCCTGGCCGTGCTGCTGGTGCGGGAGGGACGGCTGGGACGGCTGTCCTTCGGGGGGTTCGGGTGTGGGACTGGAGTTCACTGGGGTTCCTTGGCAGAGGGGTCCGGATGGCTTCCGGACCGGTTGCGGGCGCCGTCGGCGGCGGCGCAGGCGACGGCGACGGCGTCGGCGAGCCGGTCGAGGACCGCCGTGGCCTGCTCGTCGGTGAGGGTGAGCGGGGGCAGGAGCCGCACGACGCTGCGGTGGCGGCCGCCGAGTTCGACGATCAGGCCGCGGCTCAGGCATTCCCGCTGGACCGCGAGGCCGAGGGCCGGGTCGGCGGGCGGGGGTCCGCCGGCGGCCGCCCCGGCCTCGGGGTCGACCAGCTCGATCCCGATCATGAGGCCGCGGCCCCGGACGTCGCCGATGCGGGGGTGGTGGCCGGCGAGGTCGCGCAGGGCGGCCAGCATGCGCGCGCCGAGAGCGGCCGCGCGGTCGGCGAGGCGGTTCTCCCGTACGTACGCGAGGGTGGCGGTGCCGGCGGCCATCGCGAGCTGGTTGCCGCGGAAGGTGCCGGCGTGCGCGCCCGGCCGCCACTGGTCGAGCGCGGACCGGTAGACGACGACGGCCAGCGGCAGGCTGCCGCCGATGGCCTTGGACAGGACCATGACGTCCGGGACGACCCCGGAGTGGTCGACGCCCCAGAAGGCGCCGGTGCGGCCGACACCGGTCTGCACCTCGTCGGCGATCAGCGGGATGCCGTGCGCGGCGGTCAGCCGGCGCATGCGGCGCAGCCAGTCGTCGGGGGCGGGGATGACACCGCCCTCCCCCTGGACCGGTTCGACGAGCATGCCGGCGGGGGCGGGGACCCCGCCCTTGGGGTCGGCCAGGAGGCTCTCGGCCCAGCGGGCGCACAGGTCGGCCCCGCGCTCGCCGCCCTCGCCGAAGGGGCAGCGGTAGTCCTGCGGGTAGGGCAGCCGGGTGACCCGGCCGCGGGGGGCGCCGCCGGAGGCGTCGAGGGATCCGGTGGTCATGCCGTGGTAGGCGCCGGAGAAGGCGAGCAGTCCGCTGTTGCCGGTGGCGGTGCGCACGAGGGTGAGGGCGGCCTCGACGGCGTCGGTGCCGGCCGGTCCGCAGAACTGCACCCGGGCGTCGTCGGCCAGTTCGCGGGGCAGGTTGGCGAACAGCTCGGTGGTGAAAGCGTCCTTGACCGGGGTGGCCATGTCCAGGACCTGCAGGGGCGCGCCGGAGTCGAGCACCTTGCGGACGGCTTCGAGGACCACGGGGTGGTTGTGGCCGAGGGCGAGGGTGCCGGCGCCGGAGAGGCAGTCGAGGTAGCGGCGGCCGTCGGCGCCCTCGATGGTCACGCCCCGGGCGCGTACCGGCACGATGGGCAGCGAGCGGGCGTACGTGCGGGCGGCGGACTCGCGCAGGGACTGGCGGCGCAGGACGCCCTCGGGGCCCTCGGGGCGGGGGACTTCGGCACCGGCGGGGCCCGGGACCTCTGCACCGGCACCGGCAGGGCCCGGGGCTTCGGCACCGGCGGCGGGTTCGGGGCCGGCCGGGCCGGTGGGCTCGGCTGTCCGTTCGGGGAGGGCCTGCTCGGTCACGGCCACGGCTGTCGGTCCTCCCGGGTGAACGGCTCTCGCCTGGATGGCAGTTGGCACGGCGGGGGCACACGGTCCGGCAGCGCCGGTCGTCCGTGCGTGCGTTCCCCCGTACGTACCAACGACGCGGACCGCCCGGGATCACGGGTCGCGGCGAACTTCCTTGCTCCCCACGGTCGGTGCCGGCGGGAACCGCGGACCCGGCCTACGCCGTCCCCGAACGCAGCGGCATAGTGGGGGGCTGCACTCCACGCCTCGAAGCACCAGGGGGACTGAACACATGCGACCGATCCGACCGGCCTCCGCCACCCAGAACGGGCGAAGCTCCCGTCGCGGATCCCGGATCCTCGCGGCCACCGGGCTGTGCGCCACCCTCGCGCTGACCGCGGGTGCCTGCGGCCCCGGGTCCGACGAGGCCGACGGCCAGCCCACGGCCGCCGCGAGCGTTCCGGCCGGTGGTGCCGAAGGCATCAAGATCCCGGACGACATCAAGAAGAAGCTCAAGGAGCACGGCCTCGACCTCGACAAGTGGCGGGGCGGCGCCTGGAAGAACTGGGACCGCGACAAGTGGCTCCGGGAGGCCCAGGACTTCGTCAACCCGATCATCGAGGACCTGTGGGACCCGGACCGGATGGGCCGGGCCAAGCAGCCCGACCGGCCGGTGGCCGACCCCGACCTCGGCAAGGACCAGGGCGTCACGGACCCGACCCCGGCGCGCGTGCCGGCGAGCGCGGTCGACGCGCCGTACCACCAGAGCGTCCCGGAGGCCGGCAAGGTCTTCTTCGACGGCCCCGAGGGCTCGATGGTCTGCTCGGCCACCGTCGTCACGGACCCGGCCCACCCCGGCAAGTCCAACCTGGTGTGGACGGCCGGTCACTGCGTCCACGCGGGCAAGGACGGCGGCTGGTACCGCAACATCGCGTTCGTGCCGTCGTACAACGACGCCGGCCGGTCCGCCGCCCGCCTCAAGGGCGCGACCCGCGACGAGGTCGCCCCGTACGGCGTGTGGTGGGGCGACTGGGCGCAGACCTCCGACCAGTGGATCGCGGGCGGCGGCCCGACGGGCGGCGCCGGCGCGCCGTACGACTTCGCGGTGATCCACGTGACGCCGGAGAAGGCGACCGGCAAGTCGCTGGAGGAGACGGTCGGTTCGGCGCTGCCGGTGGAGTTCAACGCCCCCGCCGTGCCGAAGATCGCGCGGATGACGGCCACCGGCTACCCGGCGGCGGCGCCGTTCGACGGCCAGAAGGCGTTCCAGTGCACGGACCGGCCCGGCCGGCTGTCGCTGCGCGAGGGCGCCCCGGTGATGTACCGGATCGGCTGCACGATGACGGGCGGCTCCTCCGGCGGCGGCTGGGTGGCCACCGACCGCGACGGCAACCGGGCGCTGGTGTCCAACACCTCGATCGGCCCGGTGACGGCGGGTTGGCTGGCCGGTCCGCGGCTGGGCAGCGAGGCGAAGGGCGTCTTCGACGCGGTGAGCGGCAAGTTCGCCCGCTAGGGAGGCACTCCCTGGGACGTACGGTCGCACCGCGGCCGGCATGACACGGCGAAGGCCCGCCCCCTGACGGGGGCGGGCCTTCGCCGTGTCCGGTGCCCCGCGCGGGGGCGGCGGGTCAGCCGTGGGCCGGTACGTACGGTGCCAGGTCCGCGGCCAGCTCCTCGTGCACCCGCGCCTTGAGCAGGGTGCCCTCCGGGGTGTGCTCCTCGGAGATCACCTCGCCCTCGACGTGTGCCCGGGCCACCAGCGCGCCCCGGGTGTACGGCACGAGCACCTCGACCTCGACCGCCGGGCGCGGCAGCTCGGCGTCGATGAGCGCGAGCAGCTCCGCGATGCCCTCGCCGGTGCGCGCCGAGACCGCCATGGAGCGCTTCTCGATGCGCAGCAGGCGCTGCAGGACCAGCGGGTCGGCCGCGTCCGCCTTGTTGATCACCACGATCTCGGGCACGTTCACCGCGCCGACGTCGCGCATGACCTCGCGGACCGCCGCCAGCTGCTCCTCCGGGGCCGGGTGCGAGCCGTCGACCACGTGGACGATGAGGTCGGAGTCGGCGACCTCCTCCATCGTGGAGCGGAACGCCTCGACGAGGTGGTGGGGCAGGTGGCGCACGAAGCCGACGGTGTCGGCGAGCGTGTACACCCGTCCGGTGGGCGTCTCGGCCCGGCGCACGGTCGGGTCGAGGGTGGCGAACAGTGCGTTCTCCACCAGCACGCCGGCACCGGTGAGGCGGTTCAGCAGGGAGGACTTGCCCGCGTTGGTGTAGCCGGCGATCGCGACGGAGGGCACCTTGTTGCGCCGGCGCTCCTGCCGTTTGATGTCGCGGCCGGTCTTCATCTCCGCGATCTCCCGGCGCATCTTCGCCATCTTCTCGCGGATCCGTCGCCGGTCCGTCTCGATCTTGGTCTCACCGGGGCCTCGGGTGGCGAGACCGCCGCCCTTGCCGCCGCCCATCTGGCGGGACAGCGACTGACCCCAGCCGCGCAGCCGCGGCAGCATGTACTGCATCTGCGCGAGCGCGACCTGTGCCTTGCCCTCTCGGGACTTGGCGTGCTGCGCGAAGATGTCGAGGATCAGGGCGGTCCGGTCGACCACCTTGACCTTGACGACGTCCTCGAGGGCGATGAGCTGGCCGGGGCTGAGCTCACCGTCGCAGATGACCGTGTCGGCGCCGGTCTCCAGGACGATGTCGCGCAGCTCCAGGGCCTTGCCGGAACCGATGAAGGTGGCCGGGTCGGGCTTGTCGCGGCGCTGGAAGACACCGTCGAGGACGAGGGCGCCGGCCGTCTCGGCCAGCGCGGCGAGCTCCGCGAGGGAGTTCTCGGCGTCCTGCAGGGTCCCGGTGGTCCAGACGCCGACCAGCACGACCCGTTCCAGTCGCAGCTGCCGGTACTCGACCTCGGTGACGTCTTCGAGCTCGGTGGAGAGGCCCACGACGCGGCGCAGGGCCGCGCGCTCGGAACGGTCGAACTGTTCGCCGTCGCGCTCACCGTCGATCTCGTGGCTCCAGGCGACGTCCTCTTCCATCAGGGCATCGGCCCGAAGGCTCTCGCTGAAGCTCCGCGCGTCCCGCGCGTCCTGGGAAGGGTACGAAGAGGAGGTCATTGGATCCTTACGTCGATACGGATTCGAAAATCGTGCGTCGGCTGCAACGCGTGACCGGAGCGAAAGATTCCCGGAACCGCGCCGACCTGTCGATATTGACATGCCCGTCCTGGGGCGTCACACGCTTTTCGCGGCCTTCCAGTCGGGCCGGCCGGGCATCGCGGGGGTCTTTGCGCCGTACAGCCAGTCCTGGAAGAACCCGGTGAGGTCGCGTCCGGCCTCGTCCGAGGCGAGCGCGACGAAGTCGGCGGTGCCCGCGGTGGCGTCCCGGTGCTCGGCGACCCAGCGCCGCTCGACCCGCTCGAAGGCGGCCGTGCCGATCTCCTCGCGCAGCGCGAAGAGGACCAGCGCGGAGCCGTCGTACACCACGGGCCGGAACAGGCTCAGCGGCTGGCCGGGGGCGGACTCCTTGGGCCGGGCCGGCGGGCCGCCGGCGGCCCGCCACTGGTCGGAGCGTTCGTACGCCTCGCGCATGCGCCGCTCCAGGGCGTACTTGCCGAGGCCGTCCGCGTACAGGGCCTCGTACCAGGTGGCGTGCCCCTCGTTGAGCCACAGGTCGGACCAGGTGCGGGGGGTGACGGTGTTCCCGAACCACTGGTGGGCGAGCTCGTGGACCATGACGGACTCGACGTACCAGGACGGGTAGCCGGGGGTGGTGAACAGTCCGCGCTCGAAGAGGGACAGGGTCTGCGTCTCCAGCTCGAAGCCGGTCTTGGCGCGGGCGATCAGCAGGCCGTAGTTCTCGAAGGGGTACCGGCCGACGCGCGCCTCCATCCACTCCAGCTGGGCGGGGGTCTTCGCCAGCCAGGGCTCCAGGGCGGCGCGGTCGGCCTCGGGGACCACGTCGCGGACGGGCAGCCCGTGCGGGCCCTCGCGGGTGAGGACCGCGGAGCGGCCGATGGAGACCTGGGCCAGTTCGGTCGCCATGGGGTGCAGGCTGCGGTACGTCCACGTGGTCCGGCCGGCGGCGGCCCGGCGGGCGGTTCCGGCGCTGATGCCGTTCGCGACGGCCGTCAGGCCCTCGGGGGCGGTGATCCGGAAGGTGAACATCGCCTTGTCGGAGGGGTGGTCGTTGCAGGGGAAGACCCGGTGGGCGGCGTCGGCCTGGTTGGCCATGGCCAACCCGTCCTCGGTGGTCACCCAGCCGCCGTCCTTGGCGCCGCGGGGGTCGCTGGTGTGGTGGACGGTGATGCGGACGAGGCCGTGGGCGGGGACGGGGCGGGCGGGCGTGAGGACGAGGTCCTCGCCGGCGCTCTCGAAGGCGGCGGGCAGCCCGTCGACCTCGGCGGAGGCGACGGTGCCGCGGGTGAAGTCGAGGTTGATCCGCTCCAGGTCCTCGGTCGCCCGGGCCTGGATCACGGTGGTCGCGTCGAGGGGCTGGGTGGCGCTGGTGTAGCGGAAGGACAGGTCGTACGCGAGGACGTCGTAGCCGGGGTTGCCGAGCTCCGGGAAGAGCCGGTCGCCGATGCCGAGGGCGGGCGGCGGCGGCAGGACGGCGGCGACGAGGCCGAGGGAGGCGGCCGCCAGGGCGGGGCCCCGCAGGCGGCGCAGGACGCGGTCGGCGGTGGGGCGGGGGGTGAGCTGCATGCACCACGGCAATACCAGCGCCCGCCGCCCGCGCGGGGGCGGCGCGCGACGCCCGCCACTCGAAAGGGGCGGTGCTCGGACGCGTCTGCGAGCGTCGAGTGCGGCGGGCTTCCCGCCCGGTGGGCCGGCGAGTCGGACGCGGGCGGCGGTTCAGACGCGGCCGACGTCGTAGACGCCCGGGACGTCCCGCATCGCGCGCATGAGCCGGGGCAGCACCGCGGCGTCGGGCAGCTGGACGGTGTAGGTGTGCCGGACGCGCTGCTCGGTGGGCGGTTCGACGGTGGCGGAGACGATGTCGGCGCCCTCGCGGGAGATCGCCTCGGTGAGATCGGCCAGCAGGTGCGGGCGGCCGAACGATTCGGCTACCAGGGTCACGCGGCAGTCGGCGGTGGCCCGCCAGTGCACGGCGACCGGGGTGCGGCCCAGCGACCGCATCCGGTCCACGGCCGGACACTGCACCCGGTGGACGGTCACGGCCCCGCCGCGCACGACGAACCCGGCGACCGTGTCGGGCGGCACGGGGGTGCAGCAGCCGGCCAGCCGCACGGTGGCGTCGGGGAGGTCGGCCACCGCGTTCCCGCCGTCGGCCCGGGCGCCGATCATGGGGCCCGGAGCGCGGGGGACGACGGTCTGCTGCCGGGCGTGGTCGGGGTGGGCGTTCAGCCACTCCCTGATGGCGATGCGGGCCGCCGGGGTACGGGCGTGCTCCAGCCAGTTCGCGGCGGGCTCGGCGGCGCTGTCCCCGCCGAGCAGCGGCTGGACGGTGTCGCCGTCGACGAGCCGCGTCCCCAGCGCCGCGAGGCGTCCGTTGACCCGGGCGCCGATGCAGCCGTGGGCGGACGTGCCGTGCAGGGCGTAGGCGGCGTCGACGCAGCTGGCGCCGGCGGGCAGGCCGAGCCGGCCGCCGTCGGCGGTGAAGACGGTGATCTCGCGGTCCTGGGCGAGTTCCTCGCGCAGGGAGCTCCAGAAGGTGTCCGGGTCGGGCGCGGCCTGCTGCCAGTCCAGCAGCCGCGAGAGCCAGCCGGGCCGGGTGGGGTCGATGCGCTCCTCGACGCGGTCGGTGCGCTCCTCGCCGGCCTCGGCGGGAGCGTAGGGGTTGCCGAGGGCGATGACGCCGGCCTCGGCGACGCTGTGCATCTGGCGGGTGCGGATGAGGACTTCGGCGACGTGCCCGTCGGGGGTGGCGACGGCCGTGTGCAGGGACTGGTAGAGGTTGAACTTGGGGGCGGCGACGAAGTCCTTGAACTCCGAGACCACCGGCGTGAAGCAGGTGTGCAGTTCGCCCAGCACGCCGTAGCAGTCGGCGTCCTCGCCCACCAGGACGAGCAGTCGGCCGAAGTCGGAGCCGCGCAGCTCCCCGCGTTTGAGGGTGATGCGGTGGACGGAGACGAAGTGCCGGGGTCTGATGTGGACTTCGGCGGGGATGCCGGCCTCGCGCAGGACGGCGCGGAAGGCCTCGGCGATGCCGGGCAGCGGGTCGTGCTCGGCGGCGTGGGCGGCGATGAGGGCGCGGGTGCGCTCGTACTCCTCGGGGTGGAGGATCGCGAAGACGAGGTCCTCCAGCTCGGTCTTGATGGCCTGGACGCCGAGCCGTTCGGCGAGCGGGATCAGTACGTCGCGGGTGACCTTGGCGATGCGGGCCTGCTTCTCGGGGCGCATCACGCCGAGGGTCCGCATGTTGTGCAGCCGGTCGGCGAGCTTGATGGACATCACGCGGACGTCGTTGCCGGTGGCGACGAGCATCTTGCGGAAGGTCTCGGGCTCGGCGGCGGCGCCGTAGTCGACCTTCTCGAGTTTGGTGACGCCGTCGACGATGAAGCGGACCTCGTCGCCGAACTCTTCGCGCACCTGGTCGAGCGTCACGTCGGTGTCCTCGACGGTGTCGTGGAGCAGTGAGGCCGTCAGGGTCGTGGTCTCGGCGCCGAGTTCGGCGAGGATGAGCGTGACGGCGAGCGGATGGGTGATGTACGGCTCGCCGCTCTTGCGCATCTGCCCGCGGTGGGACGATTCGGCAAGGACGTACGCCCGCCGCAGTACGGCGAGATCGGCGTCGGGGTGGTGGGCCCGGTGCGCCTCCGCCACGTGGCCGATGGCGTCGGGCAGCCGGTCGCGGGGGGCGGTGCCGAGCAGCGCGGCCCGTCCGAGCCGGCGCAGATCGAGCCGGGTGCGGCCGCGGCGGCGGCTTTGAGCTGCGCCGGAGCGGAACTCCGCGCCGGCGTCGGGGTTCGTGGCCTCTGCACTCATGGGCACCTCCGGCGGCATCGACCGGCGGGGCGGGCATGGTGTGAGCCCGAAGGGCCGGTGTCTGATGCTACCGACCCCACCACGTGGCGCAGTCCGCCTCTCGCTCAGCGTGAAACGGATCACCCATTCGAGGGAAGCCCTACCCGAAAGCCGTTTCGCTCAGCCAGGCCGGATCGAGCTCGCCTTCGGCGACGATGACGGCGGGTCCGGTCATCTCGACGAGGCCGTCGGGGTGCTCGGTGATGACGAGCGTGCCGCCCGGCAGGTCGACGGTGTACGTGGCCTCCTGGCCGGTGACGGCCGGGTCGGCGCCGTCGCGGCGGGCGGTGGCGACGGCCACGGCGCAGGCGCCGGTGCCGCAGGAGCGGGTCTCGCCCGAGCCGCGCTCGTGGACGCGCATGGCCACGTGGCGGGGGCCGCGGTCGACGACGAACTCGACGTTGACCCCGTCCGGGTAGGCGGCGGCGGGGCTGAACGGCGGCGGGCCGTACAGGTTCCCCGCGTCGGCGAGGTCGTCGACGAAGGCGACGGCGTGCGGGTTGCCCATGTTCACGTTGCGGGCGGGCCAGCTGCGGTCGCCGACGGAGACGGTGACCTCCCCCTCGGGGAGCACGGCACGGCCCATGGAGACGGTGACGTCGCCGTTCTCGGCGAGGCGGACCCGCTTGACGCCGCCCCGGGTGGCGACCGCCAGGTCGCCGGCGCCGGCGAGGCCGGCGTGCTGCAGGTAGCGGGCGAAGACCCGGACGCCGTTGCCGCACATCTCGGCGATCGAGCCGTCGGCGTTGCGGTAGTCCATGAACCACTCGGCGACGTCGGCCATCGCGCGGGACTCGGGGTGCTCGGCCGAGCGGACCACGTGCAGCACTCCGTCGGCGCCGATGCCGGCGCGGCGGTCACACAGGGCGGCGACGGCGGCCGGGGGCAGGTCGACGGCGTTGTCCGGGTCCGGGATGATCACGAAGTCGTTCTCGGTCCCGTGGCCCTTGAGGAAGCTGAGCTGCGCGATGGTCACCGGGCCATCGTACAAAGCACCGGTGACGGGGGTACCGGCAGCTCAGGGAGTGGGACGGGGGGCCGACCCGGCCGGGCCGGTGCCGGCCGGGCCGGTCACGCGCTAGCGCAGTCGGGCCACGCGCCAGACGGCGAGGAAGGCGAGGGTGACGACCACGACGGCGTACAGGCCCACGATCCGCCAGTCCGGGCGCTCGCCGGAGCCGCGGGCGGGCAGCCCGGGCCAGGTGTAGCCCACGCGGCGGGCGGCCATCATCCCCCAGCCGCCGGCGCAGCAGCTGATGAGCAGGCCGAGCATGGCGACGACCGCGCCGCCGTCGCCGAACTCGAAGGCGAGCGGGAAGGCGAACATCAGGGAGCCGGCGGCGGCCAGCATCACGATCGGCGCGAGCTGCCAGATGCGCAGCTTGCGCTGCGGGCGCAGCTCGACCTCGACCTCGGGCACGGGGGTGTCCTGGTCGGGGCCGTCCGGGCTCAGCCGGTCGGGGTCCGCCGGCAGGCCCAGGCCGTCGGGCAGCACCGCCGCCTCCGGATCGGTCCCGGTACCGTCCCGCCCGGTGTCACGAGGGCCGGCCTCCATCGCCACGCGCCCTCCCCACTGGACTTCGCTCGCTTGACGTCACCCGCCGGTCTACACAACCTGCGGAATTTGATGATGGCACGGCCCGGAGCCCGCGATGCGCGCGCGGGGCGTCCCGATGCCATCACGTGATCAGGCTGTAATCGCTCGTTCGACCAACGACTGCGCGAGTCCGGGGAGTTCCGCACGGTCCGCCGAGGCCCCGCTGAGCCAGTGGACACGGGGGTCCCGGCGGAACCAGGAGTCCTGCCGGCGGGCGAATCGCTTGGTGGCCCGGACGGTCTCGGCACGGGCCTCGTCCTCGGTGCACTCGCCCGAGAGGGCGGCGAGCACCTGCTGGTAGCCGAGCGCGCGGGAGGCGGTGACGCCCTCGCGCAGTCCCCGGGCCTCCAGGGCCCGGACCTCGTCGACGAGTCCGGCCTCCCACATGACGTCGACGCGGCGGGCGATCCGTTCGTCGAGCTCGGGGCGGGCGACGTCGACACCGATCTGCACGGTGTCGTAGACGGAGTCGGGCCCGGGGAGGTTGGCGGTGAAGGGACGCCCGGTGATCTCGATGACCTCCAGGGCGCGGACGATCCGGCGGCCGTTGCTGGGCAGGATGGCCCGGGCGGCCGCCGGGTCGGACTGGGCGAGGCGGGCGTGCAGGGCGCCGGGGCCGCGCAGCGTGAGCTCCTGCTCCAGGCGGGCCCGGACCTCGGGGTCGGTGCCGGGGAACTCGAGGGAGTCGACGGCCCCGCGCACGTAGAGTCCCGAGCCGCCGACCAGGACGGGGGTGCGGCCCTCGGCGAGCAGCCGGTCGATCTCGGCGCGGGCGAGCCGCTGGTACTCGGCGACGCTGGCGGTCTCGGTGACGTCCCAGATGTCGAGGAGGTGGTGCGGGACGCCGCCGCGCTCCTCGAGGGTCAGCTTCGCGGTGCCGATGTCCATCCCGCGGTAGAGCTGCATGGAGTCGGCGTTGACGACCTCGCCGCCGAACTGCCGGGCGAGGTGGACGCCCAGATCGGACTTACCGGCCGCGGTGGGGCCGACGACGGCGATGACCCGCGGTGCGGGAGCTGCGCTTCTCACCGCACCAGTTTCGCAAACACCGGGAGTGCTCCCCGAACGGGTTACGTGACGGGCCGGGTGGGGGGTCGTTGCCCTGGCGGGGTTCCGGGCCCGCGAGTCCGCCCGTTCGGCCGCTTGCGACGCGGCGGAACCCCGTCCCCACGAGTAACGTTTATTGGAGTAGACATGGGCGTTTTCAGCTGGTTTCGCCGGAAGCCCTCGGCCCCCGTCCCGGAGAGCGGGGCGGGGGCCGTCGAGGCGGCCTCGGAGGCGCCGGCCGGGGCGGAAGCCGAGCGGGCCGGAGCCGGGACGACGGAGGCGACGGCCGAGGACGGAGCGGCCGCGGAGGTGTCCGGTGCGACCGGCGGCGAGAGCCCCGGTCGCACCGACATCCCGCGGCAGCAGTCGGCCGGCGCGGCGGCGGACGGCGGGACCGGCGAGGGCGCCCGTACGTGATCCCCGCCAAGAGAAGGTGACCCATGGGCCTGATGGACAATCTCAAGGCCAAGCTCGGGCCTGCCAAGGACAAGGCCGTCGACCTCGCGCACAAGAACAAGGACAAGGCCGCCGACCTCGCCCACAGGAACAAGGAGAAGGCGGTCGGCCTCGCGCAGAAGCACGAGGGCAAGATCGGTGACGGCCTGGACAAGATGGCCAGGGCCGTCGACTCCAAGACCAAGGGCAAGTACCACGACCGGATCGCGACCGGCACGGACAAGGCCAAGGGCGCCGTGGGCAAGGTCGCCCACAAGGACGACGGCGGCCCGTCCACCCCGCCCGGCAGCCCGGCTGCCGGCCCGACCGCCGGCCCGCCCGGCACCCCGCCCGCGGCCACCTGAGCGGTTCTCGAGCACGGGGGCGCGGAGGCTCCGCGCCCCCGTGCTCGTGCCCCGTTCCGGTGCCCGGGGCCGGGCCGGTGCGGGTCAGGACCAGGCGGCCACGAAGTACCCGACCCCGTACGGCGCGTCCTCGTACAGCAGGCGCCCCTCCAGGCCCGCGCCCTCGGCGGCCCCCGCGAGCACCTGCCAGGGCGCCCGGCCGGCCACCAGGAGCTCGTGCGCGAGGCCCGGGTCGAGCGCGGCCAGGGCCGCGGTGTCGGCCGCGCCCAGTGCGCGCCCGGCGGCGGCGTCGAAGTCGGCGGCGCGCTCGTCGAGGTAACCGGGGGCCTTCAGGGTGCGGCAGGCGCTGCCGTCGCCCATCACGAGCAGCGCGACGCGCCCGGCGCTGCCGGCCAGCTCGCGGCCCGCGGCCAGGCACTCCTGCGGGCCGAGCCCCGAGGCGACCGCGAGTCCTTCCACGGGCGCGCCGGACCAGTCGGTGTGTTCCAGCAGCCACGCGGCCACGGCGAGCGAGGCGGGCAGCTCGCCCGCCGCCTCCGGCCCGGGGCCGAGGCGTACGTCGAGGTCGACGCCGACCCCCCGGAAGGACCCGCGGACCCCCTGGGCATGACGGCCGCCCCCCTCGGGACCGGCCGGACCGACCACGACCAGCCGGTCGGGGCGAGCGGCGGCGAGCACCGCGAGCGCGTCGGAACACGCGGTGCGGGCATCGGCGAGTTCGGCGGCGGCCCCGGCCGCGACCTGCGGCACGAGCAGCGGCGGACAGGGGCATACGGCGGCGGCTACCAGCATGATCGGCAGCCTATCGCTGCCACCGCGACGGGCGGGCCCGCATGCGTGCGGCGACCCCGCCCCTGGGTTCGGGGACGGGGTGGGTGGGTCACGTGGTGTGTGGGTCCCCTCGATGCTTGACCCGCTGTGGCCTGCAGGCCCTGCGGCAGGCCCACCCCTGGGGCAAGGGGGCTCCGCCCCTGGCCTTCGGCCACCCCAGGCCCGGGCCTGCCTCCGGACCAGCCTGCCACAGCGCCTCAAGCACCTCCCCCACACACCACGTGACCCACCGCGAAGCGGGCCCACCCGGCATCACGTCATGCATGTGCCGTCAGCAGGTCGGCGGCCCCCACCCCGCCACCGCCGTCACCCACGTGCCGTCAGCAGGAGGACGAGCCGCACCCGGAGGTGGCGGCCGGCAGCGGCGCCGGGATGCCGATCGCCGGCAGCCCGAGCATCACGCCGGCGGGCTTGGCGTCCGCGGCCGCGGCCTGCCGCTTGGCCCAGGCGTCGCCGGAGCGGGTGCGCCGCACCTGCGTGGTCGGGCCCTCGGCGAGCAGGTGGTGCGGGGCGGCGTAGGTGATCTCGACGGTCACCAGGTCGCCCGGACGCACCTCCTGCTCCGGCTTCGTGAAGTGCACGAGGCGGTTGTCGGCGGCGCGGCCGGAGAGCCGGTGGGTCTCGCCGTCCTTGCGGCCCTCGCCCTCGGCGACCATGACCTCCAGGGTGCGGCCGACCTGCTTCTTGTTCTCCTCCCAGGAGATCTCCTCCTGGAGGGCGACCAGGCGCATGTAGCGCTCCTGGACGACCTCCTTGGGGATCTGGCCCTCCATGTCGGCGGCCGGGGTGCCCGGCCGCTTGGAGTACTGGAAGGTGAACGCGCTCGCGAAGCGGGCCTCGCGCACCACGTGCATGGTCTGCTCGAAATCCTCCTCGGTCTCGCCGGGGAAGCCCACGATGATGTCGGTGGAGATGGCGGCGTGCGGGATCGCGGCGCGCACCTTCTCGATGATCCCGAGGAAGCGCTCCTGCCGGTACGAGCGGCGCATCGCCTTCAGGATCGGGTCCGAGCCGGACTGCAGGGGCATGTGCAGCTGCGGCATCACGTTCGGGGTCTCGGCCATGGCCGCGATCACGTCGTCGGTGAAGTCGCGCGGGTGCGGGGAGGTGAAGCGCACGCGCTCCAGCCCCTCGATCTCGCCGCAGGCGCGCAGCAGCTTGCTGAACGCCTCGCGGTCGCCCAGGTCGGAGCCGTAGGCGTTGACGTTCTGGCCGAGCAGGGTGATCTCGGAGACGCCCTCGGCGACCAGCGCCTCGATCTCGGCGAGGATGTCGCCGGGGCGGCGGTCCTCCTCCTTGCCGCGCAGCGCGGGCACGATGCAGAAGGTGCACGTGTTGTTGCAGCCGACGGAGATCGACACCCAGGCGGCGTACGCGGACTCGCGGCGGGTCGGCAGCGTCGAGGGGAAGGCCTCCAGCGACTCCGCGATCTCGACCTGCGCCTCCTCCTGGATGCGGGCCCGCTCCAGCAGCACCGGCAGCTTGCCGATGTTGTGGGTGCCGAACACGACGTCGACCCAAGGCGCGCGCGTGACGATGGTCTCGCGGTCCTTCTGGGCCAGGCAGCCGCCGACGGCGATCTGCATGCCGGGGCGCTTGGCCTTCATGGGCGCGAGCCGGCCGAGGTTGCCGTACAGCTTGTTGTCGGCGTTCTCGCGGACCGCGCACGTGTTGAAGACGACGACGTCGGCGTCGCCCTCCGCGGTGCCCTCGGGCGCGCGGACGTAGCCGGCGTCCTCCAGCAGGCCGGAGAGCCGCTCGGAGTCGTGCACATTCATCTGGCACCCGTAGGTGCGCACCTCGTACGTCTTCGTCACCTGTCCAGGGTAAAGGGGCCCGGCCGTGACATGTGCCGCGGCGGCTGGCAGGATCGCGCCCATGCCCCCCGTACTCCCCCGCCCCAGCCGGCGCGTCCTCGTGGCCGGCACGGCCGCCCTGGCCGCGCTCGGCCTGCTGCTGTGGTGGCTGCTGCCGCTGGGGGCGCAGGAGCCGTCGGGTCGGCTGACCTTCAGTACGGGCGTGCGCACGGGCGTCTACCAGCGCTACGGCGAGCTGCTGCGGCAGGCCATGGCGCGGGACCTGCCGAAGGTGGACGTGACGCTGGTCAACAGCGAGGGGTCGCAGCAGAACCTGGCGCGCGTCGCCTCGGGTGAGGCGGATTTCACCATCGCGACGGCCGACGCGGTGGCCAAGTACGAGATGGACCGCAAGCCCGGGTCGGACCACCTGCGCGGCTGCGCCCGCCTCTACGACGACTACGTGCAGCTGGTCGTGCCCGCGGACTCCCCGGTGCAGTCGGCGGCCGACCTGCGCGGCAAGCGCGTGGCGATCGGGCAGCCGGGCTCGGGCGTGCGCCTGCTCTCCGAGCGGCTGCTCTCGGCCGCGCGCCTGGACCCGGTGAAGGACATCACCCCGGTCTCGATAGGCATCGACCGCATGCCGACCGAGCTGGAGGCGCACCGCATCGACGCGTTCTTCTGGTCGGGCGGCCTGCCCACCATGGCGGTCAAGGAGCTGTCGGAGCGCTACCAGATCCGGCTGGTGCCGCTGGGGGACCTCGTCCAGGAGCTCCAGCGCACCGGCCCGACGGCCGGCTACTACCGGGCGGCGGTGATCCAGCAGGACGCGTACCGGCTGGCCCGGAACACCTCGGCGGTCGCCACCCTGGCGGTCCCGAACCTGCTGGTCACGACCGACGGCACCGACGCGGCGCTGACCGAGGGCGTGACCCGCACGGTGATCGACAACCGCGACCGGATCGGCGGCCAGGTCCACGCCGCGCAGCTGGTCGACCTGCGCACGGCGATCTTCACGGACCCGCTGCAGCTGCATGACGGCGCGGCCCGCTACTACCGGTCGGTGAAGCCCTGACCGCGGAGCGCCGGCGGCGTCCCGACCCGCGAAGTCCTGACCGCCGAGTCCTGACCGCGAAGCCCTGACCGCGAACTCCTGACCGTGGAGTCCTGCGGGTCCGGCCCCGCCCGGCGTCCCACGGTCCCCCGCAGCGCCGCGAGACGCGCCCGCCGCAGCGCTACAGCAGCTCCAGGGCCGCGGCGGCCGCACCGATGACCCCGGCGTCGGTCCCCAGGGCCGCCGGTACGACCTCCAGTCCCCGGACGAACGACAGCGTGGCGTACGAGGACAGGTGCGCCCGCAGCGGCCCGAACAGCGTCTCGCCCGCCGCCGCGACCCCGCCCCCGATGACGGCGACGTCCACCTCGACCAGCGTCGCGGTGGCGGCGATGGCCGCCGCGAGCGCGCGACCGGCCCGGTCGAAGGCCGCGAGGGCGACCGGGTCCCCGCCCCGGGCGGCCACCGCGACCCCGGCCGCGCTGCGGTCGGCCCCGGCGGCCGCGCCCGCGTCCGGCCGCCAGCCCTGCTCCAGCGCCCACCGGGCGATCGACGTGCCGGAGGCGATCGCCTCGACGCAGCCGCGCGCCCCGCACACGCAGGGCTCCCCGTCGAAGGCGACGGAGATGTGCCCGATGTGTCCGGCGTTGCCGGTCGGCCCCGGGTGCAGCCGGCCGTTGAGCACCAGCCCGCCGCCGACGCCGGTGGACACGACCATGCACAGCGCGTTGTCGTGCCCGCGGGCCGCGCCCAGCCAGTGCTCGGCCGCCGTCATCGCGGGCCCGTCGCCCACCAGGACGGTGGGCACCCGCGCTCCGTGGGCGGCCAGTGCCGCGCCGGTGCGGGCGAGCACGGGGTAGTCGCGCCAGGCCCCGATGTTGACCGGACTGACGGTGCCCCGCGAGGCGTCCACCGGCCCCGCGCTCCCGATCCCGCAGCGCCGCACCCGGGCCCAGGCCTCGTCCCGGGCGAGCTCGGCCACGACCTCCTCGACGGCCGCCATGACCCCGTCACCGTCGACTCCGCGCGGCGTGGCCCGCCGGGCGGCGGCCGCCAGGCTCCCGTCGGAGCGCACCAGCCCCCCGGCGATCTTGGTCCCGCCGATGTCGATGGCGGCGGTGACACCGGCGTCCCCGCCGACGCTGCGGGACGGCGGAACGGCAGGGGCGGGGCTGGTCACGGTGGTCTCCTGGAGGACGGGCGGCTCCCAGTATGCGCGGTACGCCCTCCCCACCGATCGCCCCCGTCACACCCCCGGATGCGACCCGCGGCGCCCGGAGCCCGTCCGCCGGTCGTACGGGGCCCTGTTGACCGTCCGCCAGGAGGACCGCGAACGTGGTCGCCCGGCCCGCACCGGCGGCCGACGGCACCCGCCGCCCCCTGCCCACCCCCAAGCCACCACCCCGTCACTTCGCGCCCGGGAGAAGGATGTCCACCGCACCCACAGCCCCCGTACCCCGCACCCCGCGGTTCGGCGTCAACTACACGCCCTCCCGCGGCTGGTTCCACCACTGGCTCGACTTCGATCCGGACGAGGTGGCGGCCGACCTCGACTCCGTCGCCGCGCTCGGCCTCGACCACGTCCGCGTGTTCCCGCTGTGGCCCGTCTTCCAGCCGAACCGCGCCCTCATCCGCCGACGGGCCGTGGACGACCTCGTCCGACTCGCCGACGCGGCCGCCGCACGCGGCCTCGACGTCAGCGTCGACGGCCTGCAGGGGCACCTCTCCAGCTTCGACTTCCTGCCCTCCTGGACCCGGACCTGGCACCGCCGCAACCTCTTCACGCACCCCGAGGTCCTCTCGGGCCAGGAGGAGTACCTGCGCACGCTCGCCGCGGCCCTGGCGGACCGGCCGAACTTCCTCGGCATGACGGTCGGCAACGAGATCGACCAGTTCTCGGACGACCCCCACCCCGACCCCGACCGCATCACCCCCGCCGAGGCCGGGGCCTGGCTGGAGCGGATGCTGGCGGCCTGCGAGGCGGGCGCGCCGGGGCGGTTCCACGTGCACGCGGAGTACGACGCCGCGTGGTACCGGGACGGGCACCCCTTCACCCCCGCGCACGCGGCCCGGCTCGGGGCCGCGACCGCGGTGCACTCGTGGGTCTTCAACGGCACCGCGCAGCGCCACGGCCGGTCCGGGACCGCCACCCGGCACCACGCGGCGTACCTCGTCGAGCTGTCCAAGGCCTGGGCGGACGATCCGCACCGGCCCGTGTGGCTCCAGGAGGTGGGTGCGCCGGCCCCGTTGGTCCCGCCGGAGCACGCGGCCGCGTTCACGGAGGCGACGCTCACGGCCGCCCTCGACTGCGAGGACCTGTGGGGCGTCACCTGGTGGTGTTCGCACGACGTCTCGCGCGACCTGGCTGACTTCCCCGAACTGGAGTACTCGCTCGGCCTGCTGACCAACGACCGCCGGGTCAAGCCCGCGGGCCGGGCGCTCGCCCGCATCGCCCGGCAGCGGCCGGGCCGGCCGGCCCCCCGCACCACCGCCCTGGTGCTGGACGCGGACGACGCGGCCCGCGCGCCGTCGCGGTCGGCGTGCGCGCCGGGCGGCGCGTTCTTCGAGGCCTGGGCGGCGTTGGCCGGGCGCGGGGTGCGGCCCGCGGTGGTCCGGGCCGAGCGGGCGGCGGACCGTACGCATCTGGCCACGCGCGGCATCCGCGAGGTGGTCACGGTCGCCGAGGCGCGCTGAACTGGCGCCCCGCAACGGCGTCGCCCCGAAGGAGCTTCCGCATGGACACTCCCACGCCCGGCCGCTCCCCCGCGCCGACCCCCGCCACGCACCCGACCCGTCGGCGCGTCCTCGCGGTCGCCACCGCCGCCCTGGCTCCCGGCCCCCGGCCACCCGCCACACCCGCACCCGCACCCGCACCCGCACCCGCACCCACGGCTCCCCCCGGTCCGAGCGCCGCCCCGGCCGCGCTCCAGCCGTACGCCTCGTACTGGTTCCCCCACTCCCTCCCCCCGGGCGACCCGGCTCCCGGCGTGGTCTGGCGCTCCCTCAGTTCCTGGTCCCCCGAGACCGATCCGGACCTCCCGTACAACGCGTCGACCGTCCCCCTCGCCGACCGCTTCACCCCGGTCCCCGCACACCCGTGGGCCCGCGCCGGCCGGGCCCGCGTCAGCGCGCTGGTCTCGTTCGCCGGCACCGCGGGCAACCCCTCCCAGGGCTCGCCCACCGCGGACCACTACGCCCCCACGCACTGGGCGTACCTCGACGAGCTGGTCTTCTGGGGCGGCTCGGCGGGCGAGGGCCTCGTCCTGGCGCCCAACGCGCCGGTGACGGACGCGGCGCACCGCAACGGCGTCCCCGTCCTCGGGACCGTCTTCCTCCCCCCGGTGGCGTACGGCGGCGACCTCCGCTGGACCCGGGACCTGGTCCGCACGGACGCGGACGGCGGCTTCCCGGCCGCCGCGCAACTCGCGCGCGTGGCCGAGGCACACGGGTTCGACGGATGGTTCGTCAACGCCGAGACGGACGGCGGCGACGTGGAGCTCGCCACCCGCATGCGCGCCTTCCTGCGAGCGCTGCGCACCCTCGGCGCGGCCCGGGGACTACGCGTGACCTGGTACGACGCGATGGACGCCACCGGACGGGTGGCCTGGCAGGGCGCCCTCAACGACCGCAACCAGGAGTTCTTCGAGGACCGCCGCGGTCCCGTGTCCGACACGATGTACGTCGACTTCGGCTGGACCCGCGAGAAGCTCGCGGCGTCCGGGGCGCTGGCCGACCGGCTGGGGCGCAGCCGGTACGAGCTGTGGGCCGGGGTGGACGTGGAAGCCCGCGGCTGGGATACCCGGCCTGACTGGGACGCCCTCCTCCCCCGCACGGGGGATCACGTCGTCTCCCTCGGCCTCTATCGTCCCGAGTGGACCAGGAACCACCTCACCGACCGTTCGCCCCGCGCCTTCCACGCGGCCGACGACCGCTTCTGGACCGGGCGTTCGCTCGACCCCGCCCGCCCGGACCCGGAGGACCCGTGGCGCGCGCCCGCCACGGCGGTGGCCGACCGCTCCACGGTCGCCGAGGTGCCGTTCGCGACGTCCTTCAACACCGGGCACGGGCTGGCCTGGTACGAGGACGGCGTGGTGCGCTCCACCGCGCCCTGGAACCACCTGGGCCTGCAGGACCGGCTGCCCGGCCGCCGCTGGGTCGTGGTCACGACGGGCGCCCGACCCGTCGTGGCCCTGGACTTCGACGACGCCTGGCGGGGCGGCAGCAGTCTGCTGGTCGAGGGCGAGCTGACGGCGCCGACGGCCGTCGGGCTGCACGCGGTGCGGCTGCCCGTGCGGCGCGGGACGGTCCTGGACCTGACGCACAAGGCGTCGGCCGTCGTCCGGGTCGAGGTCGGGGTGGCCGTGTCCGAGCCCGCCGGGCCCGGCGCGCCGGTCCCCTATACCTGGCTCCCGGCCGGAAGCCCGACCCGATCGGGGCGGACCGGTGCCGGCTGGCGCACGGACACGGTGCGGCTGGGCGCCCTCGCGGGGCGGACCGTGTACGGCGTGGCCGTCCGCCTGACGGCTCCGGCGGCCGGAACGGGCCCGACCGCCAGCGTCCGGTGGCGTCTGGGCGCGCTGGCGGTGCGCGACCGCGGGGACGCCGCCCGGCCGGCGGCCCCGACCGGCCTCAGGGTGGACGCCGCGGCGCGCTCCCACGCGGGCGCGGACGGCCCGTACCCGCCCGGGAGCGGCCCGGCGGGACCGGACGCGGGGGCGGGCGGAGCGGGCGCGGCCGCCCTCCGGCTCTCGTGGCGCCCCTCCCCCTACCCGGTGCGCCACTACGAGCTGTACCGGCGGCTCCCGGACGGCGACCGGTGCTTCCTGGGCGGCACCTGCGGCGCGGCGTTCTACGTACCGGCGCTGGAGCGGCACCCCGGCGAGCGGGCCGCCCGCCTCGAACTGCGCGCGGTCGACGAGCTGTACCGGTGCTCGGCGCCGGCCCGGGCGGCCTTCCCCTGGTGATGCGGCTCCGCCGGCACGCGGACGGCGCCCGCCGCCTCACCGCTCCGGGGCGGTCCTCGGCACGGCGACGGTGACGCGCAGGCCGTGCGGGGGGTTCTTCTCGTACGCGAGGAAGCCCCCGCCGGCCGCGAGCAGCGAGCGGGAGATCGCGAGGCCCAGCCCCGACCCCTTGATGTTCTGGTGCCGTCCGCTGCGCCAGAAGCGGTCGCCGACGCGGGTCAGCTCGTCCTCCGTGAGCCCGGGCCCGCGGTCGGCGACGACCACGGCGGCGTAGCGGTCGCGGGCCTCCGCGGTCACGGTGACCCGCTCCCCCTCGGGCGTGAACTTCAGCGCGTTGTCGATGACGGCGTCGAGCGCGCTGGAGAAGGCGATCGGGTCGGCCCAGCCGGTGACGGCGGCCCGGCCGCCTTCGTCCAGCCGTACGCCCTTCTCCTCGGCCAGCGGCCGCCAGGCGGCCACCCGTTCGGCCGCCAGTGCGCCGACGTCGACCAGGGTCAGCTCGGCGCTGGTGTGCTCGGCCAGGGCGAGGTTCAGCAGGTCGTCGAGCACCTGGGTGAGCCGCTTGCCCTCGGCCCGTACGGAGGCGATCTCGGCGTTGCCCTCGGGCAGTTCCAGGGCGAGCAGCTCGATGCGCAGCAGCAGCGCGGCGAGCGGGTTGCGCAGCTGGTGCGAGGCGTCGGCCACGAAGGCGCGCTGCTGTTCGAGGACCTCCTCGACGTGGTCGGCCATCTCGTTGAACGAGTGGGCCAGCCGCTTGAGCTCCGGAGGACCGCCGGAGGCCGCGACGCGCGAGTTCATCCGGCCGGTGGCGATGTCGTGGGTGGCCGCGTCGAGGATGCGTACGGGGCGCAGCACCCAGCTGGTCAGGCGCAGGGCGGCGCCGAACGCGACCAGCATGGCGGCGGCGAGCCCGCCCACGATGACGAGCCAGCCGCGCAGGATGCGGGCGCGCATCGCCCCGGTGGGCGAATCGGTGACGACGACCGCGACGACGTCGCCGTCGAGGACCACGGGCGAGGCGACGACGAGCCGGCCGTCGGGCTGCCAGGGCCACACCTGGGGCGGGTCGTGGCTGCGCCGGCCGGCCAGCGCCTCCTCGAAGGCGCGGCGGCCCTCACCGGTGTCGGGGAGGTTCCACCAGCCGGGCGCGCGGGCCATCGCGTTGTCGTCGCGCAGGAAGATGCCCACCCGGATGCCGTAGAGCTCGTGGTAGCGGGCGAGCTCGGTCTGGAGCGTCTCGCGGCGCTCGTCGGCGCCCTCGGAGCCGGAGGCCGCGGCGTCGCTGACGAACTGGGCGAGCGAGGCGAAGCGCACGGTGTCGTCGATGCGGTCGACGACCACCCGTTGCTGCTCGGCGTTCGCGAAGCTGACGGCGAGCGGGAGCCCGAGGGCGACCAGGATGCCCGCCATCAGGACGACGAGGAGGGGGAGGAGACGGGTACGCACGGACGGACCGGGCCGGCTACGCGGCGGCGGGCGGGACGACCAGCCGGTAGCCCACTCCGCGGACGGTCTCGATCAGCGCGGGCATGCGCAGCTTGGAGCGCAGCGAGGCCACGTGCACCTCGAGGGTGCGGCCGGTGCCCTCCCAGCTGGTGCGCCAGACCTCGCTGATGATCTGCTCGCGGCGGAAGACGACGCCGGGACGCTGGGCGAGCAGCGCGAGCAGGTCGAACTCCTTGCGGGTCAGCGGCACCTCGGCACCGTCGACGGTGACGCGGCGGGTGGCCAACTCGACGGCGACGGGCCCGAGGCGGACGGTGTCGGCGTCACCGGGGGTGCCGGTGCCCGTGGTGTCGTCGGCGGGCGCGCCGGAGCGGCGCCGGGCGACGGCGTGGATGCGGGCCAGCAGCTCGCCGGTGTCGTAGGGCTTGACGACGTAGTCGTCGGCGCCGAGGTTCAGGCCGTGGATGCGGGAACGCACGTCGGAGCGCGCGGTCACCATGATCACGGGTACGTCGGTGCGCTTGCGGATCTTGCCGCAGACCTCGTAGCCGTCCTGGTCGGGCAGGCCGAGGTCGAGCAGGACCACGCCGAAGGGCGCGGCCCCGGCGGGCAGCAGGGCCTGCAGGGCTTCCTCGCCGTTGCGGGCGTGGGTCACCTGGAAGCCGTGGCGCGCCAGGATCGCGGACAGGGCGGCGGCGACGTGGTCGTCGTCCTCCACGAGCAGCAGTCTCAAGGGTCCCCCTTCCGGATCCGGTGTCGTCTCTCGGCCTGTCGGCCCGTTCTCGGTCGGCACGTCGGCCGGCCTCGGTCAGTCGGTCGGCCGGGCGGTCGGTCGGCCGGTCAGTCCGCACGGTCGTCACGGTGGTCGGTCGTGAACTGAACTCGTGGAACGTACCGGACGCGGCCCCACACGGTGGTCGGGCCGCACGCTGTCGCCGGGTGCTCCGACCGTCGCCGTGTGTGCCTACCCGGGTGACGTGTGTGCGTACCCGAGTAAATGGGCAGGGGCGCGCACATGACCACCAAGCATCCACGCCGATCGATCGCCCCACGTCAAGGGCCTCCGGGCCCGGTGGGCCTTCCGTTATGCACCCGGTACGGACGCCGCCGCACAGCTCACCGAGGGTATCCGGGTGAAGCCGTATCGTTATCCTCAATTTCCGCTCAGATGTGATGACGCTGTGCTCACCGGCTCATTAATGTCCATGCAACCGAGAAGGACGGAGCAGGATCCCGATGAGCGGAGTATCGGTGACCAAGGGCACGGAGGACGCGACTGCCGCCGCGGACGGCCTGGTCGTACTGAGCGGCGTCAACAAGCACTTCGGCGCGCTGCACGTGCTCCAGGACATCGACCTGAGCATCGCGGCGGGCGAGGTCGTGGTCGTGATCGGCCCGTCCGGTTCGGGCAAGTCGACGCTGTGCCGGACGATCAACCGACTGGAGTCGATCGACTCCGGGAAGATCACGATCGACGGGAAGGAGCTGCCGTCGGAGGGCCGCGAGCTCGCCCGACTGCGCTCCGACGTGGGCATGGTCTTCCAGTCGTTCAACCTCTTCGCGCACAAGACCGTGCTCGAGAACGTGATGATCGGCCAGATCAAGGTCCGCAAGACGGACAAGGCGACGGCCGAGCGCAAGGCCCGCACCCTGCTGGACCGGGTGGGTGTCGGGACGCAGGCGGACAAGTACCCGGCGCAGCTGTCCGGCGGTCAGCAGCAGCGCGTGGCGATCGCCCGCGCGCTCGCCATGGACCCCAAGGTCATGCTGTTCGACGAGCCGACGTCCGCGCTCGACCCGGAGATGATCAACGAGGTGCTGGAGGTCATGCAGCAGCTCGCCACGGAGGGCATGACGATGGTCGTCGTCACGCACGAGATGGGCTTCGCCCGCTCCGCGGCCAACCGGGTGGTCTTCATGGCCGACGGGCGGATCGTCGAGGAGGCGACGCCCGACCAGTTCTTCAGCAACCCGCGCAGCGACCGCGCCAAGGACTTCCTTTCGAAGATCCTCCACCACTGACGCGACCCGCCCGCCACCACCACCACCGCCGCCGCGACGCGTCACGAACGCCGACATCGACGCGGCGGTCCTGCGGTGATCCGCGGGAGCGTCAGGCGCTCAGCCGTTAGCGTGCAAGCGCAACGCCAACAACGTCTCATCCGAGGGAAGTTCACCATGAAGGTTCTCAAGGCCGGCGCGGCCGCCGCGACCGTCGTCGCCCTCGCCCTGACCGCCACCGCGTGCGGCGGCGACAGCGACAAGGGCAGCGACGACGGCAAGAAGGTCGTCGTCGGGATCAAGTTCGACCAGCCGGGCATCGGCCTGAAGACCCCGGACGGCAAGTTCACCGGCTTCGACGTGGACGTCGCCAACTACGTCGCGAAGAAGCTCGGCTACGACGAGGTCGAGTTCAAGCAGGCGCCGAGCGCCCAGCGCGAGGCGATGATCCAGAACGGCGACGTCAACTTCATCGTCGCGAGCTACTCGATCAACGACAAGCGCAAGGCCAAGGTTGACTTCGCCGGCCCGTACCTCCTGGCCCACCAGGACCTGCTGGTCCGCGCCGACGACAACTCGATCAAGAAGGCCGAGGACCTCAACAACAAGAAGCTCTGCTCGGTCACCGGCTCGACCTCCGCGCAGAACGTCAAGGAGAAGCTGGCCCCGAAGGCCGACCTCCAGCAGCTGGGCGGCTACTCCGAGTGCATCACCAGCCTGGAGAACGGGTCCGTCGACGCCCTCACCACCGACGACTCGATCCTGGCCGGCTACGCCGCCCAGCCGCAGTTCAAGGGCAAGTTCAAGCTGGTCGGCCTGAAGCTGAGCGACGAGCACTACGGCATCGGTCTGAAGAAGGGCGACAAGGAGCTCCAGACCAAGATCAACGCCGCGCTGCAGGACATGGTCAAGGACGGCTCCTGGGACAAGTTCGTGAAGGCCAACTTCGGCCCCGCGAACTACAAGAACGAGCCGGCCCCGCAGGTCACCGAGGGCAGCTGAGTTACGCGGTGGGGCTCGCCGCCGGCCTGTCACCGGCGGCGCGCCCCACCCGCCATCCTGGGGAGAGCGCAGGGCTACGACGTGTTCGATTTTCTAGACAATCCGCAGTACAACGTGCTCGGCGCCTTCTGGGTGACCGTGCAGCTCACCCTCTGGTCGACTGCCGGCTCCCTGATCTGGGGCACGCTGCTGGCCGCCATGCGGGTCAGCCCCGTCCCGCTGATGCGGTCCTTCGGCACCGCGTACGTCAACCTGGTGCGCAACACCCCGCTGACGCTGATCATCGTGGGCTGTTCGCTGGCCCTCGGCTCGACGCTGGGCGTCACCCTCGGCGGTGACACCTTCGAGCAGAAGGGCTTCCGCCTCGCGGTCCTGGGCTTCATCGCGTACACCGGCACGTTCGTGTGCGAGGCGCTGCGCTCCGGCATCAACACCGTGCCGCCGGGCCAGGCCGAGGCCGCCCGCGCACTGGGCCTGAGCTTCACCCAGGTCGTCCGGCTGGTGGTGCTGCCGCAGGCGTTCCGCGCCGTCATCGCACCGCTCGCCAACGTCCTGATCGCGCTCACCAAGAACACCACGGTGGCGTCCGCGATCGGCGTGGCCGAGGCCGCGACCCTGATGAAGACCATGCTCGAGAACGAGTCCGACGCGATCCTCGCCGTCTTCGCGGTGTTCGCCTTCGGGTTCATCGTCCTCACCCTGCCGACCGGCCTGCTGCTGGGCTGGGTGGCCAAGCGAATGGCGGTGAAGCGATGAGCTCCGTCCTGTACGACACCCCCGGCCCCAAGGCCAAGCGGCGCAACGTCTACTACACGATCGGCTTCGCGGTCGTCTTCTGCGGCGCCCTGGCCTGGGCCTTGACCATCATGGCCGACAAGGGCCAGCTGGCCGCCGACAAGTGGTCGCCTTTCGTCACGGACAGCAACGTCTGGACCACGTTCCTCCTGCCCGGCCTCGGTGAGACCCTCAAGGCGGCGTCCCTCTCGATCGTCATCGCGCTCCCGCTGGGTGCCCTGTTCGGCATCGGCCGGATGTCCGACCACGCCTGGGTGCGGGTCCCGGTCGGCGCCGTGGTCGAGTTCTTCCGGGCCATCCCGGTCCTGATGCTGATGCTGTTCGCCAACCAGCTGTACGTGTCGTACGCCGACGTCGACTCCGACATCCGGCCGCTGTACGCGGTGGTCACCGGCCTCGTGCTGTACAACTCCTCGGTCATCGCCGAGATCGTGCGGGCCGGCGTGCACTCCCTGCCGTACGGGCAGACCGACGCGGCCAAGGCACTGGGCATGCGCAAGGGCCAGATCATGTCGTACGTCCTGCTGCCGCAGGCCGTCACCGCCATGCTGCCGGCCCTGGTCAGCCAGCTCGTGGTGATCCTCAAGGACACCGCGCTCGGCGGCGCCCTGCTGGGCGTCGAGGACCTCATGGCCGCGTTCCGCACGGTGTCGGCCAACTACGGCTCGAACACCATCGCGACGCTGGTCGTCATCGCCCTCATCTACATCGCGGTGAACTTCCTGCTCACCTCCTTCGCCTCCTGGCTGGAGAAGTGGCTGCGCCGCTCGAAGCGGACCACGGGCGCCGTGGTGCACGCCGAGGAGCTCGAGGACCTGGGGGCGGGCCCCAACCCGGCGGACAAGGCCTGAGCCGCACCCGCGTCTGACGGAGCCTCTTCCTGACGCCCGATCAGCACCCCCCTACGCGCCGCACGGTGTGGTGGAACCCCTCCTCCGCCGCACCGTGCGGCGTCCCGCATCCGGGGGTCACTTGACGCAAGCACGCGCAGTGGGTTGCATACGTTCTGTGATCACATTTCGGACCATCGGGGCCGCATCATGGACCCGGTGATCGTCGTCGGCGCGGGGCCCGTCGGGCTGGCCCTCGCCCTGGCCCTGGGCGGCCAGGGCGTGCCCAGCGTCGTCCTCGACGACGGCCCCGGCAAGGACGAGTCGCGGCCGGCCCGGACCGTCGTCCTGCACGCCGACACCGCCGCGATGGCCGCCCGGCTCGGCTGCGCCACCCTGCGCGACGAGGGCTCCCGCTGGACGGCCTGGCGCACCGCGCGCCGCCGACAGGAGCCGGTGCGCATCCCCTTCGACCCGTGGGGCTCCACGACGGCCGGGGCCGAGGGCGGACCGGCCCCGCTGCACGTCCCGCAGCACGCCCTCGCCCGCGGCCTGCGCGACGCGGCCCACGCCCACCCGCTCGTCCGACTGGTCCCCGAGAGCCGGCTCGACGCCCTGGAGCAGGACGACCACGGCGTGACCGCCCACACCCGCGGCGCCGAGACCACCTGGTGGCGCGGCAGTTACCTGGTGGGCTGCGACGGCGCCCGCTCCACCGTCCGCAAGCTCCTCGGCATCCGGTTCCCCGGCCGCACCGCCGTGGAGCGGTACGCGGTGGCCGCGCTGCGCACCGAACTCCCCTGGCCCGACGAGGCGCTGCTGCACCGCGACCCGCCCGAGGAGGTCACCGCCCGCCCGCTGCCCGACGGGGTCTGGCGGCTGGACTGGCTGCTGCCCCCGCGCGGCGACCTGGTCACCCCGGACGTGCTGGTCTCCCGCGTACGCGACACCCTCGCGCGGTGGTGCGGCGGGTCCACGCCGGCGTACGAGCTCATCGACACCGGCGTGCACACCCTCCACCACCGCCTCGCCCGCCGCTGGCGCGTGGACCGGGCCTTCCTCGCCGGGGACGCGGCGCACCTGCTGGGCGCCCTGGGCACACAGGGCGTCGAGGAGGGGCTGCGGGACGCGGAGAACCTGGCCTGGAAGCTCGCCCAGGCCTGGCACCAGGGAGCCTCGCGCACCCTGCTCGACAGCTACCAGGCCGAACGCCGCACCGACGTCGCGGCCCGGCTGCGCGCCGCCGACCAGGCCATGCCGGCGCTGCGCTCCTCGGGCGGCCTGCGCGTGCTCGTACCCGGATCGGGGAAGGCGCACGCCGCCCTGCTGACCGACGCCCACCTGGGTCGCGGTCCCCTGGGCGCGGCCCCCGCGTACGGCCGCTCCGTCCTCGCCCCGGCCCCGTCGGAGGGCGCGTCGCCCACCGCCACCGAGCCGGGCGCACTGGCCGCGGACGTACCGGTGACCGCACCGGACGGCACCACCGTGCCGCTGCGGGACCGGCTGGGAGGGGGCCGCCTGCTGGTGGTGCTGGTGGCCCCCGGCACCGGGGTGTGGGACCGCCGCCACTGGCTGCAGGCCGGGCTGATGCCCCGGCTGGCGGCCGCCGTGAGCGCTCTGCCGGCGCGCGCGGAGCTGCTGGTGGCCGACGCGTACCCGGGAGCCGCCGCGCACACGGTCCTTCTGGTGCGCCCGGACGGCCACCTGGCAGCCGCGTTCGCCGGCGTCCGGCCGGCCGAGCTGTACGAGGCCGCCGACGCGGTCCGCGGCGGCGCGCCCGAAGGAGTCCGGGCCACGGTGGCCTCGGAGGCGGGCGCGGCGGAGTGAGGGCCGGTTCGCGGAGGACCGTGACGGGCGGTTCATGACGGCTGCGTGAACGTCCGGCTCGTCCGGGCGCGAACCGATTGACCGCTTTCGCACGGCCGTGCTGTACTCACGGCATGACCGGCACCGATCACGTCCGCCTGTGGCGGCGGGTCCACATGGACCTGCTGCGCTTCGCGGGCTGCGTGTGTCGCCCGTCCCGCTGATTCGGATCCCGCTCCCGCGCGCCCTCGGCACCGGCGCGCCCGTACGCGAACGAACCCCAGGACGGTCATGTCTCCCTCCCTCCGCACGCCTTACACCGGCGCCCCCTCGCCCGCCGGCACCCGAACCGCAACCGATCACCGAATCCCCGCCGGCCCCACGGCCGCCGAACTCCTCGACTTCGCGCTGACCGCCGCCGCCGACCCCGAGGTGGTCGCCACGCTCCCCCTCGATCCCGAGGGCCGCACCTGGGTGCGCCTCGACGGGCCCGGCGGCAGCGAGGCCTGGCTGATCGGCTGGCCGCCCGGCACCGGCACCGGCTGGCACGACCACGCCGAGTCCCGCGGGGCCTTCGCCACCGCCGCCGGCCGGCTCACCGAGCGCTCCCTGTCCGTCCGACTGCCCTCCGGCGGGTGGACCAGCCTGGAGCTGGCCGATGGGGTGGACCGCAGCCGCTCGCTGCCCGAGGGCAGCGGCCGGGCCTTCGGCCGGGACCACCTGCACGAGGTGTCCAACGCCTCCACCACCGAGCACGCCGTCTCCGTGCACGCGTACTACCCGCCCCTGCCGCTGATCCGCCGCTACGCGCGGAGCGGGCCCCGGCTGCGGCTGGAGCAGGTCGAGCGCCCGGCGGACTGGCAGTGAGCGGCGACCGCCCGCCGGGCGTCGACGCGTACCTCGACCGGGTCCGCGCGGGCCTCGACCGGCTGGACCCGCACGGGGCCCGGGCGGCCGCCGCCACCGGCGCGCTGCTGGTCGACATCCGCTACCAGGCCCTGCGCGAGCGCGACGGGCTGATCCCCGGGGCGCTGGTGGTCGAGCGCAACGAACTCGAGTGGCGGCTGGACCCGCTCGGCAGCCACCGGCTGCCCGAGGCCGCGGGCCACGACCTGACGGTGGTCGTGATCTGCAACGAGGGCTACGCCTCCAGCCTCGCGGCCGCCGAACTGCAGCGCATCGGCCTCCCCCACGCCACCGACCTGGTCGGCGGCTTCCAGGCCTGGCGCGCCGCGGGCCTCCCGGTGTCCCCGCCCTGACGACACGGGTCCGGGAAGGACCCTCACGCCCCGGAGCAGTGCGCCCACCCGCCCCGGTCGCCGGCTCCTTGGTGGTGCCGTGGGTCGTGTGGTGTGGGGGAGGTGCTTGAGGCGTCGTGGCAGGCTGGTCCGGAGGCAGGCCCGGGCCGGAAGTGGCCGCAGGCCAGGGCGAAGCCCCGAAGCCTCCGGGGTGGGCCTGCCGCAGGGCCTGCAGGCCACGACGGGTCAAGCACCGAGGGGACCCACACACCACACGACCCACCCCCGAAGCGAGCCCCCCAAGGGACCCGACCACCCGCCCACCCCCACACACAACGCGGCCCCCGGTCCACCCGGACCAGGGGCCATGTCGCGGGTGTCGACCAACACCTACTCCTTGGCCGTAGCCACCGTCACCGCCCGCACCCGGAGGGCCGCCCGTCCCGGCACCGCGGTGGCGGTCAGGGCCAGCAAGCCGGCGGCCCCGACCACGGCGGCGTACACCAGGGGCAGGACGGCCGGGGCCGCCTCCCCCGTCATCCCCACGCTGAAGGCCGTCAGCACCGCGGCCGCGATGCCGGTCCCCAGCACCGCCCCCATCAGGAGCACGGACAGCGCCTCCAGGCGCAGCATCCGCAGCACCTGGCGCCGCGTCGCCCCCGCCAGCCGCAGCATGGCGAACTCGCGGATCCGCTCGCCCGTGGACATCGCCAGGGTGTTGACCACGGAGATCGCGGTGAAGGCGAGCACCAGGCCCATCGCGATCAGGTTCACCTCGGCCCCGGCCCGCTGCCGCGCGGCCCGTACCGCGTCCAGCGCGTCCGGGGTCAGCACGGAGACACCGGGGTAGGGGGCGACGGCGGCGGTGAGCCCGGCCCGGGTGACGGAAGGGGCGGCGGCGACGTAGACCGCTGCGGACAGCGGGTTGTCGACGTGTGCCGCCACCAGGTCGTGGGCGAGCGTGAGGTCGCCGAAGCCGAGGCCCCGGGCGTAGACGGCGGCGACCGTGACGGTCACGGGCGTGCCGTCGCCGAGGTGCACGGCCAGCCGGCTGCCGGGCCGCAGCCCCAGCTGTTCGGCGGCGAGTTCGCTGACCGCCGCGCTGCGCGGGCCGAAGCCGCGGAGGGAGCCGCTGGTGACGCCGGGGTCCCAGGTGCGCTCGAGGCCGGCGGGGGTCACGCCCTGGGCGGCGTACTTCGTGAGACCGATCCGGACCTGGGTGGTAACGACCTCGGTGGCGGCCGTGACGCCCTCGACCGTACGGATCCTCGCCGCGGCCGCACCCGGTACGCCCGGCCCCCCGGAGGCCAGCACCCAGCCGGCCCGCAGACCCTCGCGGGCCTGGGCGCGGGCGGCGTGGGAGAGGGTGGGCTGGCTGAACAGGACCGTGCAGGTCATGCCGACGAGCAGGGCGACGGGGGTGACCGCGGAGGCCATGCGGGTGGCGTTGCCGCGCAGGTTGGCGGCGGCCAGGCGGCCGTTGGGGCCGGCCAGCCGGAGCGGGCCGGTGAGCAGCCAGGCGGCGGCGCGGACCAGCAGCGGGCCCAGCAGGGAGACGGCCGCGGCCAGGACGATGACCGTGAGGAACGTGACGGGGGTGGCGGCGGGCTCGGTGCGCAGTGCGCTGAGCACCACCACGAGCACCACGCCGGCGGCCGCGCACAGCAGGCCGAGCACGGTCCGTGTCAGGGCCGGGCGCCGGGGCTCCAGTGCGGCTTCGGACAGGGCCCGGGCGGGGCTGATGCGGGTGATGTGGCGGGCGCTGATCCGGGCCGCGGCGCGGGCGCCGAGCACGGTGATGGCGACGGCGGCGAGGGCGGGGAAGACGCCGGTGCCGGTCTTCAGTGTCGGGGGCAGCACCCCGGCGGCGGTGAACCGGTGGTGCAGCCAGGCGGCGAGGGGCAGTCCGGCGAGGGCGCCGAGGACGCCGCCGGCCAGGCCCACGAGGGTGGCCTCGGTGGCGAGCAGGCTCCGGACCTGGCGGGCGGAGGCGGCGATGGCGCGGAGCAGGGCGAGCTCGCGGTGGCGCTGGCGCACGGCGAGGGCGAGGGTGCCCGCCGCGACGAAGACGGCGACGAGGAGGGAGGTGCCGGCCATCGAGCCGCCCATGGAGACCAGGGTGACGCGGGCGCCGGCGGCGTCGAGGAACTCGACGGGTCCGCGGTCGGCTCCGCCGCTCACCTGGGCGGTGGTGCCCTTCAGGGCGGTGGCGAGGGCGGCTTCGAGCGCGGCGGGGCTGGTGCCGGGGGCGGGCCGGACGCCGATGGCGGTGTAGGTGCCGGCGGGGCGGGCCGAGAGCCGGCGGGCTTCGGCGGGGTTGAAGAAGAGGGCGCTCTGGTGGCGCAGGCCCGCGCCGCCGGCGGCGGCGATCCCGGTCACGGTGTACGTGCGGGGGGTGGTCGTCGACTGGACGGTGAGCGGGGAGCCGGGGCGCAGGCCGGCCCGTTCGGCCAGGCCGCGGTCGACGACGAGCTCCCGGTCGGTGCGCGGGGCGCGGCCCGCGGTGAGGGTGAAGGGCGTCAGGGCGGCGGAGTCCCAGGCGTGCCCGTACGCGGGGCGGTCGTCGGGGGTCCGGGTGAGCGGCCGGGCGCGGAAGGTCAGTTCGGGTACGGCGCGGCCGACGCCGGGCGCCGAGCGGACGGCGGTGAGCACGCCCGCGGGCAGCCAGGCACGCTCCGCGACGGGCTTGGACTTGTGCTTGACCTTCCGCTTGCCGTTGCCCTTGTCCTTGACGGTGGTCTGGTGGACCTGCTGGTCGGCGGAGACGATCACGGGGGTGGCGGCGTACCGCTCGGTGGCGACGGTGCCGCGCAGGCCGGTCTCGAGGAGGGAACCGCAGGCGGTGATGAGGGCCGCCGCGCACAGGAAGGCGACGAACGCGCCCAGGAACCCGGCCTTGCGGTCCCTGACGCTCAGGAGGGCGTAACGCAGCATCATGGGGGCAAGCCTGTCGCCCGGCGGGGGTCCTGCTCACTGGAGCGCCCCGCCCAATCCCCACGGGGGCTAACCCCACCCCCGGCCTCGGGTCGGCGGGCCGCCCGCTCCCCCGGTGCTTTCGGCCCGCGCCCGTTCGGTGGAGGTCCGGGACGTCAGTCGAAGCCGTAGCCGAGGTCCTCGGTCTCCTCGCCCTCCTCTTCCAGCGCGCGCCGGACCACCCGCAGGGCCATGCCCTCCGGGTAGCCCTTGCGGGCGAGCATGCCGGCGAGGCGGCGGATGCGCTTGTCGCGGTCGAGTCCCCGGGTGGAACGCAGTTTGCGGTCGACGAGGTCGCGGGCGGTCTCCTCCTCGCGGTCGGAGTCGAGTCGCTCCATCGCCCGGTCGATCAGCGCGGAGTCGACCCCCTTGGTGCGCAGCTCGCGGGCGAGCGCCCGGCGGGCGAGTCCGCGGCCGTGGTGCCGGGACTCCACCCAGGCGCCCGCGAACGCGGCGTCGTCGATCAGGCCCGCCTCCTCGAAGCGGGAGAGGACCTCCTCCGAGACCTCCTCGGGGATGCCCCGCTTGTGCAGGGCGTCCCCGAGCTGGCGGCGGGTGCGGGGGCTGCCGGTGAGCAGCCGGAGGCAGATCGCCCGCGCCTGCTCCTCGGGGCTCTGCCGCGGGGCGGCAGGGGCCGGGGACTCGGAGTCCTCCCGGCCCTGCCACTCCTCGTCACGGGCTGCCCGGGGGCCGGAGCCACCGCGCGCCCGCCGCCGTCCGCCGAGCGGCGGCCCCTGCCCGGCCCTCGACGGGCCGGGGCCGTCGCCGTCCTCGGGTGATGCGGCCAACACCGATCAGCTCCGGATCAGCTCTTGGCCGCGGTGGCCTTGGTCGCCTTCGCCTTGCTCGCCGGAGCGGGCACGGCCTTGGCGTCCTCGGCGGAGCCGCCGGCCGCGTCGGGACCCGGCTCGGCGGTGGGGGCGTCCTTGCGGACACCCACGCCGAGCTTCTCCTTGATCTTCTTCTCGATCTCGTTGGCGAGGTCCGGGTTGTCCTTCAGGAAGTTGCGGGCGTTCTCCTTGCCCTGGCCCAGCTGGTCGCCCTCGTACGTGTACCAGGCGCCGGCCTTGCGGACGAACCCGTGCTCGACGCCCATGTCGATCAGGCCGCCCTCGCGGCTGATGCCCTGGCCGTAGAGGATGTCGAACTCGGCCTGCTTGAAGGGCGGGGCGACCTTGTTCTTGACGACCTTGCAGCGGGTGCGGTTACCGACCGCCTCGGTGCCGTCCTTGAGGGTCTCGATGCGGCGGATGTCGATGCGCACGGAGGCGTAGAACTTCAGCGCGCGGCCACCGGTCGTGGTCTCGGGCGAGCCGAACATCACGCCGATCTTCTCGCGGAGCTGGTTGATGAAGATCGCGGTGGTCTTGGACTGGTTGAGCGCGCTGGTGATCTTCCGGAGCGCCTGGCTCATCAGGCGGGCCTGGAGACCCACGTGGGAGTCGCCCATCTCGCCCTCGATCTCCGCGCGCGGCACGAGCGCGGCCACGGAGTCGATGACGATGAGGTCGAGGGCGCCGGAGCGGACCAGCATGTCCACGATCTCCAGGGCCTGCTCGCCGGTGTCCGGCTGCGACAGGATCAGGTTGTCGGTGTCGACGCCGAGCGCCTTGGCGTACTCGGGGTCGAGGGCGTGCTCGGCGTCCACGAAGGCGACGGTGCCGCCGGCGCGCTGGGCGTTGGCCACGGCGTGCAGCGTCAGCGTGGTCTTACCGGAGGACTCCGGTCCGTAGATCTCGACGACGCGGCCGCGGGGCAGGCCGCCGACGCCGAGGGCGACGTCGAGAGCGGTCGACCCGGTGGGGATGACCTCGATGGGGTCGTTCGGCCGGTCGCCGAGGCGCATCACGGCGCCCTTGCCGAATTGTCGTTCAATCTGTGCGAGCGCGGCGTCGAGCGCCTTCTCGCGGTCGGTGCCTGCCATGGGTTCCACCCGGGTTGCTTGAGTCGATCGCTTCACGTCAAAGACGCTAACGCCTGCCACTGACAATGCGCCTCCGCGCCCCTTCCGGCTGTGGATAACCGGGTAAAACCCCAGCAATCGCGCGGCCGGAGACCCCCATGAGAATGGATGTTCGATTTTCGTGTCAAGCCGCCCCACCGGGCCGCCGCACGGGGCGGGTGTCCCGTGCCACTGGATCTTGACCGTTTGCCATCGGACTTTGACCGTTCCGTCACAAGTGCTCGCCGCACGGAACCCTGCCGCTCTCCCGCCCTATCTGCACTCACGTACCACGCGTACCGCGGGGCAACAACCGACGACCGAAACCCGCGGACGAGACGACTCAGGGGGACGACAGCATGCGTCACATCAACGGCATTCGCAGGGCGGCTCTGGCGACGACGGCGGTCACGGCCGTCGCGGCGGCGATGACCGGCATCCTGCCCGGCGCCGCCATGGCGGCGAGCACCACCACCTCCACCCCGCCGCCCGCCTGCCCGGCCTCCGCCCTCCAGGTCAGCGCCCGGCAGGCCGCCCACCCGCCCGTCGGGACCGGGACCGGGGCGGCGGTCGTGCAGTTCACCAACGTCTCCCGGAAGACGTGCGTCCTGAAGGGCCATCCGACGGTCGCGGGCGCCGGCAACGGCTCCCCCGCCCACAGCACCCCGCTCAAGGTCACCCCCACCGGCAGGGCGACCACCGTGACGGTCCGGCCGCACGGCAAGGCGTGGGTGAAGCTGACCTTCGTCCAGGTCCAGGGGGAGGGCGACGGCTACTGCGCGTCGGGCAAGACCCCGAAGGCATATCCGACGATGGTCATCGGGCTGCCGCACTCCGGGAAGCACCAGGTCGCCCTGAAGGACGGGTGGTGGGCCGAGTGCGACAACAAGGTGACCGCCACCCCGGTCTCGGCGGTCAAGCCTTCCTGACCCCCCGTCCCCGCACATCGAGCAGCCTGCATGACGATCACAGGGCTCTGACCTGCACGTCTACGAGGAACTGCACATGAGTGCAGGTCAGCGACTCGGCGCGCCGAAGGTGCACCGAGTCGCCGACCTGCGGTGATCAAACTCCGACGACACGAACTCGCGTCCGTCGAAGTCCGATGGCAAACGGTCAGGATCCGGTGGCACGGGACAGCGGGCGGCCGGCACCACGCCCGGTCGCGGCGCGCAGCCGCCGGTCGCGCGGCGGATCAGGGGCCGGTCGACGGGGCGGGTGCCCGGCGCTGCTCCAGCCAGCCGCGGCTCAGGTCGTCCCAGATCGCCTGGTACCGGACGTACACCTCGCCCAGCCGGTCGAAGGTGAGCTCGTCCGCGGCCGTCGTCGCCAGGAGGTACTCGAGGTCGTCGGCGAGCCGCCGGAAGCGGTACTGCGCCTCCTCCATCAGGACCGACCGGGAGCGCCAGTTGAAGAACGGTTCGACGGCTCCCAGCAACGTCACCAGCGCCACGCACGCCAGGGCGAGGTCGGCCCACGCGTTGAGGTCCTGCAGGCCGAGGATGACGGTCGACGCGGCCGACAGCACCAGCGTCGCCACCTTGGTGAGGGAGGCGCTCCGACCGAACCGCCTCTTCTTGCCGCCGGCGTAGTCGTTGCCCTGGCGGATCTTGTCCAGGAGAAGCGCGGCGGCCTCCCTCGGGCCGGGCCCGCCTGCCGTTCCGCTCTCCGGTCGCACTGCGTCCCCCACCTGTCCCGTCGCCCCCTGTCCCCGGTCGTCCCCGGCCGTTCCCGTCGTCCCGCCCCCCGCCAGACGCCGCGTCGGCGCCGCACGGTTCCCGCCGTCGCCGCCCGCGTCGCCGCCCGCAGGCACCGTCACGCGGGGGCGAACGGTCGGCTCAGAGGCCCACGCGGCCGTCGATGCGTTCGCGCAGGAGGTCGGCGTGGCCGTTGTGGCGGGCGTACTCCTCGATCATGTGGATCAGCACCCAGCGCAGGGAGACCCGGCCGCGCCAGTGGTCGTCGCCCTCGACGTCGAGGTCCGGGGCCTGCGCCGCGAAACGCTCGGCGAAGGCGACCTCGTCGCGCCAGTCCCGCCAGGCCGCGTCGGCGGTCCCGGGCGCGGCCCCGTCGAAGTCGCCGTCCGGGTCCTGCGGCGAGGAGTAGCGGGGCGGCGCGTCCTGACCGGCGAGGACGCTCCGGAACCAGCGCCGCTCCACGTCGGCGAGGTGCCGCAACAGCCCGAGCAGCGACAGGGTGGACGGCTCGACCGACCTGCGGGCCAGCTCCTCGCCCAGTCCGGCGCACTTCAGTTCCAGCGTCGCGCGCTGGGCCGCGAGCATGTCCGTGAGCATGGGTCGCTCGTCCCCCGTCGCCGGTCCGGCGAAGCGGCCGTCGCCCGCCTCGTCGACGAAGAGCTCGGCGCGCGGCGCTTTCGGGGTGCCGGCCTGCGGAACGATGGAACCCGTGTCGTCTGAGAATGCCATGGACACGATCATGGCTGCCGCCGTCGCCCGGCGGGCCGGAATCCCACCTTCCGCCCCCGCGGGACGGAAGGTGCGGGAGCCGGGGTCAGTCGCGGCGCTCGGCGCGCTCCGCGCGCTCGGCCTGCACCTGCTTGATGCGCACCGCTTCCTTGCGCACCTCGGCCTGGGTGGCCCGCTCCTTCTGGAGCCACTCCGGGTTCTCCTGCTTCAGCGCCTCGATCTGCTCGGTCGTGAGCGCCTCGGTCACGCCGCCGCGCGCGAGGCCCGAGATGGAGACGCCCAGCTTCGCCGCGACCACGGGCCGCGGGTGCGGGCCGGTGCGCCGCAGCTCCACCAGCCACGCCGGCGGCTCGGCCTGGAGCGCGTTCAGCTCGTCGCGCGTGACGACGCCCTCCCGGAACTCGGCGGGGGTGGCCTCGAGGTACACACCCAGCTTCTTGGCCGCGGTGGCGGGCTTCATGGTCTGGGAGTTCTGGTGCTGCGACGTCATGCACCAAGGGTATCGAGCATATGCGCGGCCTCCGACCACGCCCGGGTAACCTGGCCGGGTGACAGGCTCCGCAGCATCCCCCGCACCGCCCTCGCCGTCCTTCCGCCTCGCGTACGTGCCGGGCGCGACCCCCGCGAAGTGGGTGCGGATCTGGCAGGAGCGGCTGCCCGACGTCCCACTGCAGCTCGTCCAGGTGGAGGCCGGCGAGGTCGAGGACGTACTGCGCCGCGGCGACGCGGACGCCGGTCTCGTACGGCTCCCGGTCGACCGTACGTACTTCAGCGCCATCCCCCTCTACACCGAGACGACCGTGGTGGTGGTCCCCAAGGACCACCTCGTCGCGGCGGTGGAGGAGGTGTCCGCGGCGGAGCTGGCCGACGAGGTCGTCTTCCACCCGCTCGACGACACCCTCGGCTGGGAGCAGCCGCCCGGCCGGCCCGCGATCGAGCGCCCGGCCACCACGGCGGACGCCATCGAGCTGGTCGCCGCGAACGTGGGCGTCCTGCTCGTCCCCCAGTCGCTGGCCCGGCTGCACCACCGGCGTGACCTGACGTACCGCACGGTCACGGACGTCCCGCAGTCGCAGGTGGCCCTGTCGTGGCCCGAGGAGCGGACCACCGACATGGTGGAGGACTTCATCGGCATCGTCCGCGGCCGGACCGTGAACAGCACCCGCGGCCGGGACCGGGGCGCGTCCGGGTCCGGGGACCAGGGGAAGGCGCAGGGCAAGGGCCAGGGCAAGACCCCGCAGAAGGCCCATCAGAAGGGCAGGCCGGCCGCGGCCAAGGGGGCCGCGAAGGCGGGCGGTCGCGGGCCGCGCACCGGCGGAGCCCCGTCCGCCGCCAAGCGCGGCGGCGGTACCGGCCGCGGCAAGCCCCGCAAGGGCCGCTGAGCGGCACGACGCGCGCCCCGCGACCTCGTACGCCCCGGCGTCACGAGGTCGTGGAGCGCTCCCGCCGCCACACCCCGGGGTCGTCCGCGACCTCGTACCGCTTGATGTACGCCCCGAGGAACGACTGCAGCGTGGCCACCGCCGGAATGGCGATCAGCGCCCCGATGGCCCCGAGCAGCGCGGTCCCCGCGATCACCGACCCGAACGCGACCGCCGGGTGGATGTCCACGGTCCGCGAGGTCAGCTTCGGCTGCAGCATGTAGTTCTCGAACTGCTGGTAGATCACCACGAACACCAGCACGTACACCGCGTACCACGGGTTGACCGTGAAGGCGATCAGCATCGGCAGCGCACCCGCCAGGTACGTGCCGATCGTCGGGATGAACTGCGAGACCAGCCCCACCCACAGCGCCAGCGCGGGCGCGTACGGCACGCCCAGCACGACCAGCACCACGTAGTGGGCCACCGCCGAGATCAGCGCCATGAGGCCGCGCGAGTAGAGGTAGCCGCCCGTCTTGGCGACCGCGATCTCCCACGCCCGCAGCACCTCCGCCTGGCGCGCCGGCGGCAGCACCGAGCACAGCGCGCGCCGCAGCCGGGGTCCGTCGGCGGCGAAGTAGAAGGAGAACAGGCCGATCGTCAGCAGCTTGAAGAGCCCGCCCAGGACGGTCGCGGAGACGTCCAGCACGCCGGTCGCACTGTTCTGCACGTACTTCTGGAGCCAGTCGGAGTGCAGCAGGCTGTCCTGGATGGCCAGCCGGGACAGGTCGGTGCGGAACGTCTTGTTGATCGACCCGATGAGCGAGTCCAGGTACTGCGGGAAGCGGTCGACCATGTCGACGATCTGACCGGCCAGCATCGAACCCATCAGGGCGACGAAGCCCAGCCCGAGGACCAGGACGCCGAGGAACACCAGGAAGGTGGCGATCCCCCGGCGCATCCCGCGCGCGGACATCCGGCTCACCGCCGGCTCCACGGCCAGGGCGAGGAAGAAGGCGATCAGGATGTTGAGCAGCAGGGCGACCAGCTGGTGGAAGGCCCAGCTGGCGAGCTGGAAGCAGGCGTAGAGGGCCAGGACCAGGATCACGGCGCGCGGCAGCCAGCGCGGCATCCGCGGCGAGCCGGCCCGCAGGGCGGTGCGGGGGCCCGACGGCGGCTCCTTGCCCGCATCGGCATCGGTGTCGGCACCGGCACCGGCATCAGGGGCGGGTGCGGGGGCGGGGATCTGCGCCGCGGGGGCCGCGGCGCGGCGCGGGTGCTCGGGCTGGTCGGTGTCACGGGTGGCTGCCACCGGGCCAGTCTCTCGTACCGGCGGGGCGGCCCGTCAGCGCTTGTACTCGGGCACGTCCATCGCCCGGCAGACCGCCCGCCACACGTCCTTGGCCTCCCAGCCCGCGTCGAGGGCCTGGTGGACCGTGCGTCCGCCCAGTTCGGACATCACGTGGTCGCGCGCGAAGGAATCGGCGTAGGCGGCGCCGAAGTGCTCGGCCATCCGCTCCCAGAAAATCGTCAACCGCATGCGCCCAGTATCCCGCCCCCGGGGTGCACCCCCGCCGAGCTGCCGATCCGCCGCCGTCCCGACCCCTACGGTTTCGGGCATGCCTGGTGACGAAGCATCCCCCGGATCCCCCCTGGCCCGCGCCGAGCGGTTCGTCTGGCTCACGGCCCGGGTCCTGGAGCAGCGGCGGTTCGCGTACCACTTCCTGGGCGGCGGGGCCGATCCGGTCGACGCCGCCCTCGGCCCGTACCTGAACCCCGACGGCGGCTACGGCCACGCCCTCGACCCGGACCTGCGGGGCCCGGTCAGCCAGCCCCTGCACTCGGCGTACGCCCTGCGCGTGCTGGACTCCCTCGGGCGCTGCGCGGGCCAGCGCGTGGAGCGGCTGTGCCGGCACCTGACGCAGGCCTCCACGCCCGACGGCGCGCTCCCGGTGCTGCGCCCTGCCGCGCGCGACTACCCGGGGGCGCCGTACCACCCGCTGCTCGACGACCCGCCGAGCGAGCTGCTGACGACCGGCCCGGTGGTGGGCGTCCTGCACCGCAACCGGGTCTGGCACGCGTGGCTGTTCCGGGCCACGGACTACTGCTGGGAGCGGGTCGAGACGCTGCGCAGGTCCCACCCGTACGAGATCCAGGCCGCGGTGGACTTCCTCGACGGGGCGCCCGACCGGTCGCGGGCCCTGGCCGCGGCCGACCGGCTGGGGCGGCTGGTGCGCGAGGACCGGCTGGTCGTGCTCGACCCGGGCGAGCAGGACGCGTACCCGGTGGCGCCCGGCTACGCGCCGGGCGAGCGGCTCTTCCCCCACGACCTGGCCCGCAGACCGGAGTCGCTGGCCAGGGGGTGGTTCACGGACGAGGAGCTGGCCCGGTCGCTGGACTTCCTGGCGGCCGAACAGCAGGAGGACGGCGGCTGGCCGGTGCGCCGCCGGGCCTGGGCCCCCGGCAGCAGCCTGGAGCGCCGGCCGATCGCGGCGATCGAGGCGCTGCTGACGCTGCGGGCGTACGGCCGGCCGCTCACCACGGGCCGTGGGCGGTGACGCGGCCGTGGCCCGGGGTCAGCCGCCCAGCGCCCGCACTCCGGCCGTGACCAGCACCGCGACCGCGACGACGAGCAGGAACGGGGCGCGCAGCAGCAGCGCGACACCGGCGGCCGCCACGCCCGCGGCCCGCGCGTCCAGCACCAGGGCCTGGCCCGAGCCGAAGGTCTGCTGGGCCGTGAGGGCGGCCAGCAGGGCCACCGGCAGCAGGCCGGCCAGCTGGCGCACGGCCGGCCGCTCCAGGGTGCCGGCGGGGACGAGGAGTCCCGCCAGCTTGAGGAGGTAGCAGCCCGCGGCGGTGGCGGCGATCGCGATCCAGACGTTCATCGGTCGTCTCCCTGCGGGGTCTCGGAGGTGGGGGCGCCGTGCCCGTCACGCCGCCTGGCCTCGCGTCCCTTGACGTAGAGGACGGCGGGGGCGGCGAGGGCCGCCACCAGGACGGGCACGCCGGCGGGCAGTACGGGCAGGAAGCCCAGGCCCAGGACGACGGCCAGGGCGGCCGCGGCCCGCTCGGTGGCGGTACGCAGCTTCGGCGCGAGCAGCGCGAGGAACACCGCGGGCCCGGCCGCGTCCAGCCCCCACGCGTCGGTGTCGCCGATGGCCTCGGCACCGAGGGCGCCGAGCAGGGTGGTGAGGTTCCACAGCACGTACAGGGTGAGGCCGGTGACGGTGAAGCCGAGCCGGGCGGTGGCCCGGTCCTTCTGGGCCATGGCCACGGCGGCCGTCTCGTCGATCACCCAGTGCGCGGCGAGCGGGCGCACGGGGCGGGGCACGGCCAGCAGCCGCGACAGGCGCAGGCCGTAGAAGGCGTTGCGGGTGCCGAGGAAGAACGCCCCGGCGGCCGCCGTGAACGGGTTGCCCCCGGCCGCGAGGGCTCCGACCAGCGCGAACTGCGAGGCGCCGGTGAAGACGAGCAGGCTGAGCACGCACGCCTGCGCCACGCTGAGGCCCGACCCCGCGGCGGTGACGCCGAAGGCGAAGCCGGAGAGGCCGACGGCCACGCCGACGCCGAGTCCGTCCCGCACCACGGCCCGCCGGGCCGCCTCGGTCGAAGCGGTCGCCGTCCCTGCCGCCGGTGCTGCTGCTGTCTCTGCCACGCCCCCGACGGTAGGGGGGAGGGGGTGACCGGGTCTTGTACGTTCTTGCACCTGCCACCGACCGGTCTCGCCGACCGGTCTCGCCCACCGGACACCCGCGGCCGGGCCCCGGGCGGCGGGCGCAGAATGGCCCCATGAGCGGCAACGGGGAGTGGGCACGGCACTGGCAGCCGCCCGAGCTGCCCGGCCTGGACCTCTTGAAGGCCCACTACGTCCGGCACGCCTTCCCCCGTCACGCGCACGACGGCTACGTGGTGGCCACCGTCACGGGCGGCATCGAGGAGGTCGGGCTGCCGACCGGTCCGGTCCGGGCCAGTGCCGGGGACGTCGTACTGATCAACCCGGAGGTCCCGCACACGGCGAAGGCAGGATCCAGCGACGGCTGGGCGTACCACACGCTGTACCCGGCCCGGGACCTGATCGCCGACGTGGCGCGTGAGCTGTCCACCCTGCACGGCACCCCGGGATTCACGGCCGACGTCGTGGCCGACGCCCAGGCCGCCCGGCTCATCAAGGAGGTGCACCGGGCCGCCGAGGAGGGCAACGCGCTGGCCGCCGACAGCCTGCTGCGGGTGGCGTTGGCGGGCCTGCTGCGCCGGCACGGCGGCACCCTGCCGGCCCGCACCGTGCGCGGGGCGGGGGCGGCCACCGCGGCCCGCGCGCGGGCCGTGCTGGAAGAGCGGCTGGCCGAGCCGCCGTCGCTGGAGCGGCTGGCCGCCTCGCTCGACACGAGCCCGTTCGCGCTGCTGCGGGCCTTCAAGGACGCGTACGGGCTGCCCCCGCACGCCTGGCTCACCGACGCGCGCGTGCGCCGGGCCCGGGCGCTGCTCGAGTCGGGTGCGCCGGTGGCGGAGGCCGCCGTGGCGGTGGGCTTCACCGACCAGCCGCACCTGAACCGCCACTTCACCCGCATCGTGGGCGTCCCGCCGGGCGCGTACCGCCGCGAACGCACCGGACGCTGAGGACCGGCCACCGCCAGCCCGCGGCCCCCGCCGTTCGGTCCGCTTGTCAGTGCCGGGGTGCACGATGGGGTGCATGGCCGGTTCCGCGCTCGACTCGTTCTCCCCCGCGACCCGCTCCTGGTTCTCGGGGGCCTTCCGTTCGCCCACCGCCGCCCAGGACGGCGCCTGGCGGGCCATCGCGGAGGGTTCGGACGTGCTCGTCGTCGCGCCGACCGGATCCGGCAAGACCCTCGCCGCCTTCCTCGCCGCCCTCGACCGGCTGGCGAGCACGCCCGCGCCCGCGGAGCCGAGGAAGCGCTGCCGCGTGCTGTACGTGTCCCCGCTGAAGGCGCTCGCCGTCGACGTGGAGCGCAACCTGCGCAGCCCCCTGACCGGCATCCGGCAGGAGTCGGTGCGGCTGGGGCTGCCGGAGCCGGACATCAAGGTGGGCATCCGCTCGGGTGACACCCCGCCCGCCGAGCGGCGGGCCCTGGCCACCCGGCCGCCGGACATCCTGATCACCACGCCCGAGTCGCTGTTCCTGATGCTCACCTCGGCGACCCGGGACGCCCTCGCGGGCGTCGAGACGGTCATCCTCGACGAGGTGCACGCGGTGGCCGGCACCAAGCGCGGCGCGCACCTGGCCCTGTCCCTGGAGCGGTTGGACGAGTTGCTGCCCCGTCCGGCGCGCCGGATCGGCCTGTCGGCGACCGTCCGGCCGGTGGACGAGGTGGCCCGCTACCTGTCCCCGCGCCGCAAGGTGGAGATCGTCCAGCCGCCCTCCGGCAAGGAGTTCGACCTCTCGGTCGTCGTACCGGTGGAGGACATGGGCGAGCTGGGCGGCTCCCCCGCCTCCGAAGGCCGGGACGGCGGGGACAAGCCGTCCATCTGGCCGCACGTGGAGGAGCGGATCGCGGACCTGGTCCAGGCGCACCGCTCGACGATCGTGTTCGCCAACTCGCGGCGGTTGGCGGAGCGGCTGTGCAACCGGCTCAACGAGATCGCGTACGAGCGGGCGGTGGGCGAGGCGCTGCCGGAGGGCGTACCGCCGGCGGAGATCATGGCGCAGTCGGGTGCGTCCCACGGCGCCCCGCCCCTGCTGGCCCGGGCGCACCACGGCTCGGTCTCCAAGGAGCAGCGGGCGCTGGTGGAGGAGGACCTCAAGGCGGGCCGGCTGCCGGCCGTCGTCGCCACCTCCAGCCTCGAACTCGGCATCGACATGGGCGCCGTGGACCTGGTCGTCCAGGTGGAGTCCCCGCCGTCGGTGGCGTCCGGGCTGCAGCGGGTGGGCCGCGCCGGCCACCAGGTGGGCGCGGTCTCGACGGGCGTGGTGTTCCCGAAGTACCGGGGCGACCTGGTGCAGGCGGCGGTGGTGACCGAGCGGATGCGCAGCGGGTCCATCGAGTCGCTGCGGATCCCGGCCAATCCGCTGGACGTGCTCGCGCAGCAGGTGGTGGCGATGACGGCCCTCGACACGTGGCAGGTGGACGACCTGCTGGCGCTGGTGCGCCGGGCCGCGCCGTTCGCCGCGCTGCCGGAGTCGGCGTTCACGGCGGTGCTGGACATGCTGGCGGGGCGTTACCCCTCGGACGCGTTCGCGGAGTTGCGGCCGCGGGTGGTGTGGGACCGGGTGGCGGGTACGGTCACGGGCCGGCCGGGTGCGCAGCGACTGGCCGTCACCTCGGGCGGCACGATCCCGGACCGCGGCCTGTTCGGGGTGTTCCTGGCCGGGTCCGACCCGAAGAAGGGCGGCGGCCGGGTCGGCGAGCTGGACGAGGAGATGGTGTACGAGTCCCGGGTCGGGGACGTGTTCACGCTCGGCACCACCTCGTGGCGGATCGAGGACATCACCCGGGACCGGGTGCTGGTCACCCCGGCCCCCGGGGTGCCGGGCCGGCTGCCGTTCTGGAAGGGCGACCAGCTCGGCCGGCCCCTCGAACTGGGGCGGGCGGTGGGTGCGTTCCTGCGCGAGGTGGGCGGTCTGGCGGAGGACGACGCCCGGCTGCGGCTGCTGGCCGCCGGCCTGGACGCCTGGGCGGCGGACAACGTCCTGGCCTACCTGAAGGAGCAGCGCGAGGCCTGCGGGCACGTGCCGGACGACCGGACGATCGTCGTGGAGCGGTTCCGCGACGAACTGGGCGACTGGCGGGTCGTGGTGCACTCCCCGTTCGGCGCGCAGGTGCACGCACCGTGGGCGCTGGCGCTGGGGGCCCGGCTGGCCGAGCGGTTCGGAATGGACGCCCAGGTGATGCACGCGGACGACGGCATCGTGCTGCGGCTGCCGGACGCCGACCTGCTGGGGCTGGACCTGCTGGACTCCGATCCGGCCGCCCCCGGCTTCGAGTTCGACAGCGAGCAGGCCCCGCTGGGCGCGGCCGAGGTGGCCTTCGACAAGGGCGAGGTCGACCAGATCGTCACCGACCAGGTCGGCGGCTCGGCCCTGTTCGCGGCCCGGTTCCGGGAGTGCGCGGCCCGGGCCCTGCTGCTGCCGCGCCGCAACCCGGGCCGGCGGACGCCGCTGTGGCAGCAGCGCCAGCGGGCGGCCCAGCTGCTGCAGGTGGCTTCGGAGTTCGGTTCGTTCCCGATCGTGCTGGAGGCCGTGCGCGAATGCCTCCAGGACGTGTTCGACGTACCGGGCCTGACGGAACTGATGGGGGACATCGAGGCGCGCCGGGTGCGGCTGGTCGAGGTGACCACGCCGGAGCCCTCGCCGTTCGCCCGCTCCCTGCTGTTCGGTTACGTCGCCCAGTTCCTGTACGAGGGCGACTCCCCGCTGGCGGAGCGCCGGGCGGCGGCGCTGTCGCTGGACTCGAGGCTGCTGGCGGAGCTGCTGGGCCAGGCGGAGCTGCGCGAACTGCTCGACGCGGACGTGCTGGCCGAGCTGGAGTCGGAGCTCCAGTGGCTGACGGAGGACCGGCGCGTCAAGGACGCGGAGGGGATCGCCGACCTGCTGCGCCTGCTGGGCCCGTTGACGCCGGCCGAGCTGGTGGAGCGCGGCGGCGACCCGGCCTGGGTGGCGGAGCTGAACCACGCCCGACGGGTGATCGCGGTGCGGATCGCGGGCGCGGACCACTGGGCTGCGGTCGAGGACGCCGGCCGGCTGCGGGACGCGCTGGGCACGGCCCTGCCGGTGGGGGTGCCGGAGGCCTTCACCGAGCCGGTCAAGGACCCGCTGGGGGACCTGCTGGCCCGGTACGCGCGCACCCACGGCCCGTTCACGTCGGCGGCCGCGGCGGCCCGGTTCGGGCTGGGCGTGGCGGTGACCGAGGGCGCGTTGCAGCGGCTCGCGGGGGCGGGCCGGGTCGTGCAGGGCGAGTTCCACCCCTCGGGGCTGGGCCAGGAGTGGTGCGACGCGGCCGTGCTGCGCCGGCTGCGGCGGCGGTCGTTGGCCGCGCTGCGCCAGGAGCTGGAGCCGGTGCCGCCGGCCGCGCTGGCCTCGTTCCTGCCGCAGTGGCAGCACGTGGGCGCGTCCGGGGGCGGGGGCGGCGGTCTGCGCGGCCTCGACGGCCTGGCCCGGGCCGTCGAGCAGCTCCAGGGAGCCCCGGTGCCCGCCTCGGCCCTCGAGCGGCTGGTGCTGCCGTCGCGGGTGGCGCAGTACCAGCCGGGGATGCTGGACGAGCTGACCACCGCCGGCGAGGTGGTGTGGGCGGGCGCCGGCGCGCTGCCGGGCAAGGACGGCTGGGTCTCCCTCTACCTCGCGGACGCGGCCCCGCTGCTGCTCCCGCCGCCGCACCCGCTGGAGTTGTCCCCGCTGCACCAGACGGTGCTGGACGCGCTGGCGGGCGGGTACGGGCTGTTCTTCCGCCAGATCGCGGACTCGGTGCGGCGCGCCCACCCCGAGGCCTCGGACGTCCAGCTGTCCGAGGCGGTGTGGGACCTGGCCTGGTCGGGCCGGCTCACGAACGACACCCTGGCGCCGCTGCGCTCCCTGTTGGGCAGCGGCCGCACGGCCGGCTCGACCGCCCACCGCGCCAAGCGCACCGTCCCCCGGGGCCGGTACGGCAGCCTCACCGCGGCCGCCCGCCCGGCCTCCCGGACCGGCCCGCCGACGGTCTCCGGCCGCTGGTCGCTGCTGCCGGAGGCGGAGCCGGACACCACGCACCGGGCGCACGCCGTGGCGCGTACGCTCCTCGACCGGCACGGTGTGGTCACCCGCGGGGCGGTCGCGGCCGAGGGGATCGAGGGCGGCTTCTCCGCCGTCTACCGCGTCCTGTCGGCGTTCGAGGACAGCGGCCAGGCGCGCCGGGGGTACGTCGTGGAAGGCCTGGGCGCGGCCCAGTTCGCGATGGACGGCGCCGTGGACCGGCTGCGCGCCACCGCCACGGCCCGCGACCGGGCCGACTCGCCACTGGACGCCCGCGTGCTGGCCGCGGCCGATCCGGCGAACGCCTACGGGGCCGCCCTGCCCTGGCCGGAGCCGCCGGACGGCGCCGGCCACAAGCCCGGCCGCAAGGCGGGCTCGTTGGTGGTCCTGGTGGACGGCGAGCTGGTGCTCTACCTGGAGCGCGGCGGCAAGACCCTGCTCGCCTGGTCGGAGCCGGACTCTCCCGCGCTGCTGGCCGCCACGTCCGCGCTGGCCGCCGCGGCCCGCGCGGGCCAGGTCGGCTCCCTGACGGTCGAGCGCACCAACGGCGCCCCGGCCCTCACCTCGCCCCTGGGCCGCTCGCTCGAGTCGGCCGGTTTCCACGCCACCCCGCGGGGGCTGCGGCTGAGGCCGTGACCGGTCGTGGAAGCAGCCTGGGCGGAGGCCCCTCGTCCGCCCTTACGATCATCGTGAACCGGCCGGTGGGGGGATCCATTCGGCCACGCTTCACCGACAACACGAACACGGGGGGAATCCCATGCGCATGCGCGCCATGGGTGCGATCGGCCTGTCCGCGGCCACCGCACTCACCGCCGCCGCCCTGTCGCCCGTCACGGCGACCGCGGCGCCCGGCAGCACCGTCGCCGCCACCGCCACCGCCACCGCGATCAGCACCGCGGCGGCGCCCGCCAAGCACCGCACGTACGCCGACTACAACGGCGACGGCTACCCGGACCTCGCGATCAGCGCGAGCGAAGCCACGGTGGGGACGGTCGAGCAGGCGGGCGCCGTCGCCGTCGCCTACGGCTCCGCCACCGGGATCGGCAAGGCCGGCACCCGTCTGGTCACCCAGACCGACGCAAACGGCACCGAGGCCCCGGACCCCGGGGGTCGGTGGGGCCGCATCCAGGGCTTCGGCGATCTGGACGGCGACGGCCTCGACGACCTGGTGGTCATGAACGCCCGGGGCGACGGCAGGATCTGGGTGCTGTGGGGCAGCAAGCAGGGCCTGTCAGGGAGCACGCTCCTGGCCGTCACCGCCTCCACCACCCCGCATGCCCTCGACCCGTGGTGGGTCGACGTCGGCGACACCGACGGAGACGGCATCGCCGACCTCGTCGGCACGATCACCCGCATGGGCCCGAGCACGTACACGGAGGCCGGCTTCGGCATCGTGCGCGGTCCCGTCACCCGGAGCGGCGGCTTCAAGCCCGTCCGCTACCGGGAGACCCTGCGGCAGGACGGCACGGCTCCGCGCGGTTTCGTGATCGCCGACTTCACCGGCGACGGCCGCCCCGACATGGGCGCGATCAGCGCGAACCCCTGGAAGCAGAACCTGATGGTCTACAAGGGCACCGCCACCGGATGGACCGCGAGCCGCCAGATCGCCCTGCCCGGCACCCGCTACATGTGGATGCAGCCCGAGATCGGCGACATCAACGGCGACGGCGCCCAGGACATGGTCCTCGGGCACCGCCGGACGTACACGGACCCGCTCGGCAAGATCTTCGTCGCCTACGGCGGCAAGGACGGCTTCAGCACGACCCTCACGCCGCGCCGCATCGACCAGGACACCCCCGGCGTCCCCGGCCCGCTGGAGCGCTACGACAGCTGGGGCGAGGCCCGCTCCCTCGCCGACGTCGACAAGGACGGCTACGCGGACCTCGCCGTGGGCGCCGAGTACAAGGACGCCCAGGGCGGCACCGTCCGCCGGGCCGGCTCCGTCACCCTCCTGCGCGGCGGCAAGCAGGGGCTGACCACGGCAGGCGCCCGGACGATCACGCAGAACACCGCCGGAGTGCCCAGCACGTCCGAGGAGATGGACCGCTTCGGCGCGGCCGTGGCCTGGGTCGACGGCGACCGCAACGGCATCCCCGAGCTCTACGTCGGCGGGCCGGGCGAGGACAAGAAGGTGGGCCGCGTCTGGCAGCTGCCGGCCGGCACCGGCACCGGAGCCACGTCCTTCAACCTGAAGGAGACCGGCCACCCGTCGGGCCAGGCCCTCTTCGGCGAGCAGTTCGCGGGCTGATCCCGCGGCCCCGGGCCCGCCCCGCTCCCAGGAGCGGGGCGGGCCCCTCCCGTTCCCGACCACCTCGCTCCCGGCGCCGTCGCCCTCCCGTGCCGGGAGGACAATGGCCCCATGCCCGAAGGAGACACGGTCTGGCACGCGGCGCACCGACTGCACGAGGCGCTCGCGGGCGAGGTGCTCACGACGTGCGACCTGCGCGTGCCCCGCCTCGCCACGGTCGACCTGACCGGCCGCACCGTCCTGGACGTGACACCCCGCGGCAAGCACCTGCTCACCCGCGTCGAGGGAGGCCTCACGCTGCACAGCCACCTCCGCATGGAGGGCGCCTGGCGCCTCTACGCCCCGGGCGAGAAGTGGACCGGCGGCCCCGCCTTCCAGATCCGCGCGGTCCTCGGCAACAGCGCCCACACCGCCGTCGGCTACCGCCTGCCCGTCCTGGAGCTGTTGCGCACCGCGGCCGAGCCCAAGGCCGTCGGCCACCTCGGCCCCGACCTCCTCGGGCCGGACTGGGACCCGGACGCCGCCCGCGCGAACCTGCTCCGCGACCCCGCCCGCCCCCTCGGCGAGGCCCTGCTCGACCAGCGCAACCTCGCCGGCATCGGCAACGTGTACAAGTGCGAGCTCTGCTTCCTGTCCCAGGTCACCCCCTGGCTCCCGGTCGGCGAGCTCCCCGAGCCCGACCGGATCGTCGAGCTCGCCCACCGCCTCCTGGAGGCCAACCGCGCCCACCCCGGCCGCCGCAGCACCACCGGCAGCCACCGCCCCGGCCAGACCCTGTACGTCTACGGCCGGGCCCGCCGCCCGTGCTTCCGCTGCGGCACTCCCCTGCGCAGCGCCCCGCAGGACGGTCGCCCCACCTACTGGTGCCCGCGCTGCCAATCGGGACCCACCCGCTAGTTGACGACCCGTCAGATCCGGTCGTACCGTCCCGGCATGCCCCCTACGCCCCCGCCCCCGACGCCGTACGGGCTCACCGGCCGCACCGCACTGATCACCGGCGCCGCCAGCGGCATCGGCCGCGCCTCCGCCCTCCTGCTCGCCGCGGCCGGTGCCACCGTGCACTGCGCGGACCGCGACGAGAAGGGCCTGGCCGAGACCGTCGCCGAGATCGCGGACGCCGGCGGCGCCGCCCGCGCCCACCCCCTGGACGTCACCGACCGCACCCAGCTCAAGGAGGCCGTCGCGAGCGCCGCCCGGGCCACCGGACGCCTCGACGTCACCGCGGCGATCGCCGGCATCATGCACACCAGCAGCGTGGTCGACACCCTCGACGAGGACCTCGACCGGGTCTTCGCCGTCAATTTCAAGGGGGTGCTGTACGCCTGCCAGGAGGCGGCCCGCACCATGCTCGCGGCCGGCACCCCGGGCAGCATCGTCACGATGGCCTCCGGCGCCGTCGACGCGGCCAGCCCCGGCCTGCTCTGCTACAGCGCCGCCAAGGCCGCCGTCGTGCAGATGACGAAGACCCTGGCCACCGAGACCGGGCCGTACGGCATCCGCGTCAACGCCGTCGCCCCGGGCTGGATCCGCACCGCGATGACGGACAAGCACTCCCCCGAGGCCCAGGAGCAGACCGAGGCGGCGATGGTGCGGCTGTCCCCGCTGCGCCGGGTCGGCGAGGCGGCGGACATCGCCCGTACCGTGCTGTTCCTGGCCTCGGACGCGTCGTCCTTCATGACCGGCCAGATCCTGCGCCCGAACGGCGGCGTCGCCATGCCCTGGTGAGCCCCGCCCACGCCCCCGTCAGCAGCCCCTCGCCGCGCCGTCGGGCCGCGGACACCCCCGGCGCCTCCGCCAGCCCCACGCAGTGCACCGGCAGCAGGCCCAGCCCCCAGCCCCCGAACGCCAGGGCCCCCTCCAGGAGCCCCGCCCGCCCCGGCGGGGCGAGCGCCAGCCGCGCCACGGCCCACCACCACAGGAGACCGCCGAGCAGGCCCAGCCCCACCCGCACGGGCACGGGTATGCACCCCCGCGGGCCGCGGCCGCGCACGCCCGAGGAACCCCCCGGGCCCCCGACGCCGCGCCGCTCCGCCACGCGCCCCAGTCTCCCGTACGGTCCTACGCTCCGCACCCAGAACGGCACGCAGCGCAGCCGCCGCACGTCACCGGACAGCACGGAGCCCCGGCCGGCACGCCTCACGCGCACCGCCGGGGCCCCGGCCACACTCAGCTCACGCGGCTACGACTGCCACCGCTTCGGCCGGCGTCTTGATGGTCACCCGCTCGGGTCCACCCGCGACCGAGGCCACGGACACCGAGTTGAGCATCGGGCGTACCGGTGCCGGCACCGGGTCGCTCGCGGCCGCGGACGCGGCCAGCTCGGCGAGCGAGAGTTCATCGCTGACTTCACGCATCAGCTCGGACATCCGTACGTCCAGCGCGTCGCAGATCGCGGAGAGCAGCTCGGAGGACGCCTCCTTCTGCCCCCGCTCCACCTCGGAGAGATAGCCGAGCGAGACTCGGGCGGACGAGGAGACTTCGCGCAGAGTACGGCCCTGGGCCTGGCGCTGCCGACGCAGCACGTCACCCAGCAGGCGACGGAGCAGAATCATCGGTGGCTCCCTCCTCTGACCGTATAGCCGCATCCTTCACGCCCCACCGTACCGCCTCGCGCCGCGGCCGTGCGGGGAGCGATGTCGTGTTCACTCAGGGCTGCAAACATCAAATCCCCCCGTTCTGTTCCGTATCCTGTGTCCCCGCATTGTCCTGGAGTTCGCTCGAGAGCAGTTCGAGCACCCTCCGTACACTCTCCATACGGATTTCCGCGCGGCCGCCGTTCAACCTCAGCGCGGCGGTTTTCCCGCCCGTCGGACCGGCCACGGCGACGTAGACCGTGCCGACCGGCTGCCCGTCCTGCGGATCCGGACCGGCCACTCCGGTCGTCGCGATGCCCCACGAAGCCCCCAGCGCGTTCCGCACTCCGACCGCCATCGCGGCCGCCACCTGCGGATCGACCGCGCCGCGGGCCGCGAGCAGTGCGCCGTCGACGCCCAGCACATCGCGCTTGAGGTCGGTGGCGTACGCCGTGACCGAGCCACGGAAGCTCCGGGACGCACCGGGAACCGCGGTCAACTCCGCCGCGACCAGTCCTCCGGTGAGCGACTCGGCGACCGCGAGCGTCTGGTCACGCTCCGCGAGCAAGGAGAGTACCTCGGTGGCGGTCCCAGCCGCACCGGTTTCCCCGTTACTCCCCACCAGCTCGCCCATGTCGTCTCGCGGTCAGCCCTCCGCGCCGCGTGCGGCGCGCTCCTCGGCCATCCCCCGCCGCCTCAGGACGATCGCCTGGCGGACGTAGTCGAGGCCGGTCACCACCGTCAACACGACGGCGATCGCCATCACCCAGAAGCGCAGTGTCGCCAGCGGTCCGGTCAGCGCCAGGACGTACATGCCGACCGCGGTGCCCTGCGCCAGGGTCTTCATCTTGCCGCCGCGGCTCGCCGGGATCACTCCGTACCGGATCACCCAGAAGCGCAGCAACGTGATCCCGAGCTCCCGCCCGAGGATCACCCCGGTCACCCACCAGGGCAGGTCGCCCAGCCAGGACAGGCAGATCAGCGCGGCCCCCATGATCGCCTTGTCGGCGATCGGGTCGGCGATCTTCCCGAAGTCCGTGACCAGGTTGTAGGTCCGGGCCAGATGGCCGTCGAACAGGTCGGTGATCATGGCGACGGCGAAGGCCGCCCAGGCCAGCGAGCGCCAGGCCGGGTCGTACCCGCCGTTCGCCAGGAGCAGGAGCACGAATCCCGGCACCAGCACGAGGCGGACCATCGTGAGGATGTTCGCGATGTTCCACAGGCTGGCCTGGTTGACGGCCGCCGCGCCCAGCTTGCCGCTGGGTGCGGGCCGACGGCCGGTGCCGCCCGCCGCCGGTGCCGGGACTCCGGTCATCCCGCCGCCCCCTCGAGGTCCAGGGCCTCGGCGACCAGGTCCACGCCCAGGCTGCCGACCACCTTGGCCGTCACGATGCGGCCGACCGTCAGGCCCTCGCCACTGGTGAAGATCACCTGGCCGTCGGTCTCCGGGGCCTGGTGAGCGGCGCGGCCGGTGGCCCCGTCCTCGTCACCGGTCTCCTCGCCGACGGCCTCCACGAGGACCTCGACCGTCTCGCCGACCCGCTCCTCGGCGCGCTGCGCCGTGAGCTCCTCGGCGAGCCGCTGCATGTGGGCCAGCCGCTCGGCGATGACGTCCTCGTCGAGCTTGTTGTCGTACGTGACGGCCTCGGTGCCCTCCTCGTCGGAGTAGCCGAAGACGCCGATGGCGTCGAGCCGGGCGCCGGTCAGGAAGCGCTCCAGCTCGGCGAAGTCAGCCTCGGTCTCGCCCGGGAAGCCGACGATGAAGTTGGACCGCACACCGGCCTGCGGGGCCTTGGAGCGGATGGTGTCCAGCAGCTCCAGGAAGCGGTCGGTGTCACCGAAGCGGCGCATGGCCCGCAGCACGTCCGGGGCGGAGTGCTGGAAGGACAGGTCGAAGTACGGCACGACCTTCGGCGTCGCGGTCAGCACGTCGATCAGGCCGGGGCGCATCTCGGCGGGCTGCAGGTAGCTGACCCGGACCCGCTCGATGCCCTCGACCTCGGCGAGCTCGGGCAGCAGGGTCTCCAGCAGGCGGATGTCGCCCAGGTCCTTGCCGTACGAGGTGTTGTTCTCGGAGACCAGCATGATCTCCTTGACGCCCTGCTCGGCCAGCCAGCGGGTCTCGCCCAGCACGTCGCTCGGGCGGCGCGAGATGAACGAGCCGCGGAAGGACGGGATGGCGCAGAAGGAGCAGCGCCGGTCGCAGCCGGAGGCGAGCTTGACCGAGGCGACCGGGCTCGTGTCCAGGCGGCGGCGCAGCGGCGCACGCGGGCCGGAGGCGGGCGCGAGGCCCTCGGGGAGGTCGCTGGGGGCCGGGGCGGGCTCCTCCTGGGCGTGGCCCGGCAGGGCGACGCCGGCGGCGTCCTGGCGCTCGGCGGGGCTGATCGGGAGCAGCTTGCGGCGGTCGCGCGGCGTGTGGGCCTCGACGTGGCCGCCGCTGAGGATCAGCTGGAGGCGGTTGGAGATGTCGGAGTAGTCGTCGAAACCGAGCACGCCGTCGGCCTCGGGAAGGGCCTCGGCGAGCTCCTTCCCGTAGCGCTCGGCCATGCAGCCGACGGCCACGACGGCCTGCGTGCGGCCATGATCCTTGAGATCGTTGGCCTCCAGCAGGGCGTCCACGGAGTCCTTCTTCGCGGCTTCGACGAAGCCACAGGTGTTGACGACGGCGACGTCCGCGTCGGCGGCGTCCTCGACGAGCTCCCAGCCATCCGCCGCCAAGCGGCCTGCGAGCTCCTCCGAGTCCACCTCGTTACGGGCGCAGCCAAGGGTGACAAGGGCGACGGTACGGCGTTCGGGCATGGACTCAAGACTACTTCGTCCCGGCGCCGGCCCCCGCCGGGTGCCCCCGACCAGCGCGGATCCCCGGGGCGTCGTGTCGCGCCCCGGGGATCCGGAGGAGCTTCCGCCCGGTTCGTCGCGGATGTCCGCGCGGACCGGAACGCCGAGGTCAGCCCGCCTGGGCGTCGCCCTGGCCGGTTCCGTCGGCCGGCCGCGGGTCGTCCTTGGTGTAGGTCAGGCGCTCGACCTGACCTGGCTGGAATTCGTCCTTGATCTCCTTGCCGTTCACGAAGAGCTTCACGGATCCGGCGTCGCCGAGCACGAGGTCGACGGACTTCTTGTCGGTGAAGGTCTTCGAGTCGCCCTCTTCGAGCATGCCGTCGAAGAGCAGCCGGCCGTTGTGGTCCTTCGCCGAGATCCAGCTCTCCCCGCCGACCGCGGTCATCACGACGGTGACCATGTCCTTCGGGGCGGCCGCGATGGCGCTGTCCGAGGGCTCGGCGGTGGGCTTGGCCGGGCTCGGCCTGACCTGCTTGACGGTGGCACTGGGCTTCGGGGCGGGCTGGGGCGAGGCGGAACCTTCCGCCACCGCGTGCTTCTTCGAGTCGTCCCCGCCGCCGAAGGCGGTGAAGCCGACGAACCCGATCACGGCGACGATCGCCGCGACCATGGCGGCGGTCCAGTTGGGCCGCTGCCGCTCTGGCCGGATCCTTTCGGCTTCGAACAGGGGTGCGGCGGGGGTCGGGGCGGGGCGGCCGCCGTGGGCGGCGTCGTACTGCTCGATCAGCTCGGCCGGATCGAGCCCCACGGCGCGCGCCAGGGTGCGGATGTGGCCGCGCGCGTACACGTCGCCGCCGCACCGCGTGAAGTCGTCCTGCTCGATCGCGTGCACGATCGGAATGCGGACGCGCGTGGTGGAGGAGACCTCGTCGACGGTGAGGCCGGCACTGATGCGGGCCTGCTGGAGGACCCGGCCGATGGACGGCCCGGTGCCGTCGCCGGTACCGGTGTCGTCGCCGGTGGAAGGCCGGTCGTCTTCGGGGGAGTTGGCGTTGCCGATGGACACGAGGGCGCCTTTCGAGCGTGTAACCACCTGCTGGATGTCCAGTCTAGGGGGGTGACGAAAGGGTGGAGCAACCGGGAGCGCGGACCGCGTACGCCATCCGTATGGCGTTTCGCAGCCCGTCGGCGGAGCCTGCGGGGCGGCACCGCCCTTTCACCTCAACTTGACGCACGACCAAGGGAAACGGTTGCCCCCCGATCCCTTACGGGTGAGACTGGCCGGACACTCCCGGAAGTCCTCACGAACCGGACGCGGAACCCTCACGGGATCCGCCCCGCCACGCCCCCGCCGCACCCCGGGTGCGCCCCCGCTACGCCTCGGTCTCCCCGCGGATCACGGCCAGCACCCCGTCCAGCTCGTCCGGCTTGACCAGCACGTCCCGGGCCTTGGAGCCCTCGCTGGGCCCCACCACCCCGCGCGACTCCATCAGGTCCATGAGCCGCCCGGCCTTCGCGAAGCCCACCCGCAGCTTGCGCTGGAGCATCGAGGTCGAGCCGAACTGGGTGGAGACCACGAGCTCGGCCGCCTGGCACAGCAGGTCGAGGTCGTCGCCGATCTCCTCGTCGATCTCCTTCTTCTGCTTCTGCCCGACCGTGACGTCGTCCCGGAAGACCGGCGTCATCTGGTCTTTGCAGTGCTGCACGACCGCCTGGATCTCGCCCTCGGTGATGAAGGCGCCCTGCAGTCGGACCGGCTTGTTGGCCCCCATCGGCAGGAACAGCCCGTCGCCCTTGCCGATGAGCTTCTCGGCCCCGGGCTGGTCGAGGATGACGCGGCTGTCGGCGAGCGAGGAGGTCGCGAAGGCCAGCCGCGAGGGCACGTTCGCCTTGATCAGGCCGGTGACCACGTCCACCGAGGGCCGCTGGGTGGCGAGCACCAGGTGGATGCCGGCCGCGCGGGCCAGCTGCGTGATGCGGACGATCGCGTCCTCGACGTCGCGCGGGGCGACCATCATCAGGTCGGCCAGCTCGTCGACGATCACCAGCAGGTACGGGTACGGGCTCAGCTCCCGCTCGCTGCCGGGGGGCAGCTTGACCTTGCCGTTCCTGATCGCCTCGTTGAAGTCGTCGATGTGCCGGAAGCCGAAGGCCGCCAGGTCGTCGTAGCGCAGGTCCATCTCGCGCACCACCCACTGCAGGGCCTCGGCGGCCCGCTTGGGATTGGTGATGATCGGGGTGATCAGGTGCGGGATGCCCTCGTACGCGGTCAGCTCGACCCGCTTGGGGTCGACCAGCACCATCCGCACGTCCTCCGGGGTGGCCCGCACCATGATCGAGGTGATCAGGCAGTTGATGCAGGACGACTTGCCGGAGCCGGTGGCGCCGGCCACCAGCACGTGCGGCATCTTCGCGAGGTTGGCCATGACGTAGCCGCCCTCGACGTCCTTGCCGAGGGCGACCAGCATCGGGTGGTCGTCCTCCGCCGACTCCGCCAGCCGGAGCACGTCGCCGAGGTTGACCATCTCGCGGTCGGTGTTGGGGATCTCGATGCCCACCGCGGACTTGCCGGGGATCGGGCTGATGATCCGCACGTCCGGGCTGGCCACGGCGTACGCGATGTTCTTGGTCAGGGCGGTGATCCGCTCGACCTTCACGGCGGGGCCGAGCTCCACCTCGTACCGGGTGACCGTCGGGCCGCGGGTGAAGCCGGTGACGGCGGCGTCCACCTTGAACTCGGAGAAGACGTTCGTCAGCGAGGCGACCACCGCGTCGTTCGCGGCGCTGCGGGTCTTGCCGGGGCCGCCCTTCTCCAGCAGGTTCAGCGAGGGCAGCGCGTACGTGATGTCGCCGCGCAACTGCAGCTGCTCGGCCCGCGGCGGCAGCGGGTCGGACACCTCGGGCGCGGACTTGGTGAGGTCCGGAACGACCGGGGGCCGCGCCTCGCGCGCCGTCGGCACGGGCACGGGCGCCACGGGCGCCGGCACCGGTGCCGTGGTCTCCGCCGGCCGGCCCGCGGGGCGGTCGACGGACACGCCCTGGGTCAGATCGGCGACCAGCGGCGACGGCGGCAGCCCGTTGAGCACCGCCCCGTCGAGGGCCGCGGCGGCCGCCGCGGCCACGTCCACCGCGTCCATCGGCCGGTCCAGGGCGGGCTGCCCCGACGGCCGGCGGGTCCGGCGGCGCTTGGCGAGCGCCTGCTCCTCGGCCCGCTCCGGGCCGTCGACGCCGTCCAGGTCGTCCGTGCCGTCGTCGGGACGGCCGCCCCGGCGGGTGCGGGCCCGCCACTGCGCCTCGTCGTGCCGGTCGGCGCCGGCCTCGTACGGGTCCTCCTCCAGCGGTGCCACGACCCCGAGCCGTACGCCCAGCTGGCGCAGCCGCTGCGGGACTGCGTTGACCGGGGTGGCGGTGACCACCAGGAGGCCGAAGACGGTGAGCAGCACGAGCATGGGCACGGCCAGCGGCGCGCCCATGGTGAAGACCAGCGGCTGGGAGGCTCCCCAGCCGATCAGGCCGCCCGCGTCGCGGATGGCGGCGCTGCCGGCGTCCCGGCCGGGCGAGCCGCAGGCGATGTGCACCTGTCCGAGGACGCCGACGACGAGGGCGGTCAGGCCGATGCCGATGCGGCCGTTGGCGTCGACCTGTTCGGGGTGCCGGATGAACCGGACGGCCATGGCGCCCAGGAGCAGCGGGACCAGCAGGTCGAGCCGGCCGAAGGCGCCGGTGACGAGCATGGTGACCAGTTCGCCGACGGGGCCGCGCAGGTTGGACCAGGTGCCCGCGGCGACGATCAGGGCGAGGCCGAGGAGGAGCAGCGCGAGGCCGTCCTTGCGGTGCACGGGGTCGAGGTTCTTCGCGCCGCGGCCGAAACCGCGCAGCACCGAACCCACCGCGTGGGCCACACCGAGCCAGAGGGCGCGCACGACCCGGACGACGCCCCCGGTGGGGGACGGCGCCGCCTTGGGCGCGGCCGCCGCCTTCTTGGCCGGGGGCCGCTTGGCGGGCGCCGCCTTCTTCGCGGGCGGCTTGCGCGCGGGGGCGGCCTTCTTCGCCGCCGGGGTACGGCCGGAGCGGGCCTTCGCGGTGCCCGCCGTGCCCTGGGAACCCTTGCCGGACGTACGTGAGGCCATGGGGGCGAGGGTACCGGTGTCGGGGGCGGGGGACACGTGTGCCCACCGCTTCACCCGTTCGTGTCGCCGACGCGGGTGGCGATTTGACGTCGGGTCGGCCGTGGGCTCACGGCCGACGCGGCGTCAGGTCCGGGTGGCGGCGGGCCCGTCGTGCCTCAGGTCTGGGCCGGCAGCACGGCCGAGGCCCCGCCGGTGCCGGGCTCCAGGGCGTCCAGCGCGCGCCGCAGCCCGGTGAGCTTGCGCTCCAGGTGGGCGGCGGTCGCCACCGCCGCCGCGTCCGCCGAGTCGTCGTCCAGCTGCTTGGTCAGTGCCTCGGCCTGCTCCTCGACGGCCGCCAGTCGTGCCGACAGCTCGGCGAGCAGCCCGGCCGACTCCTTCGAGCCGCCGGCGCCGGTGTGCCCGCCGCCCTCCAGTTGGAGCCGGAGCAGCGCGGCCTGCTCCCGCAGCTGGCAGTTCTTCATGTACAGCTCGACGAACACCGACACCTTCGCCCGCAGCACCCACGGGTCGAAGGGCTTGGAGATGTAGTCCACCGCGCCCGCCGCGTACCCGCGGAAGGTGTGGTGCGGACCGTGGTTGATCGCGGTCAGGAAGATGATCGGGATGTCCCGGGTCCGCTCCCGCCGCTTGATGTGCGCGGCCGTCTCGAACCCGTCCATGCCCGGCATCTGGACGTCCAGCAGGATGACCGCGAAATCGTCCGTGAGCAGCGCCTTGAGCGCTTCCTCTCCCGACGACGCCCGGACCAGTGTCTGATCGAGCGCGGAGAGGATGGCCTCCAGCGCCAGCAGATTCTCCGGTCGGTCGTCGACCAGGAGGATCTTGGCCTTCTGCACCATGCCCTGTCCTCCTCGCCCCCTCAGGGGGCCTCCCCGGCTCGCAGAACCCGCCCGTCCTTGTGCCGGTCATCGTAGCCCCACTCCCGAGATCGCCACACCCTGTCACCGAGATGTCACTGTGAACGGAGCTCTCCGGAGCGGGAACGCGGCGGCGGGACGGAAGGTTCCCGGGACGCCCCGGGACGCCCCCTGGGGTCCCCGCCGCCGCGCCGGGCGTCACTTGCTGCGCATGTACTGCTCCATCACCGTCAGCAGGTAGTCCGGGTCCACCGGCTTGGTGACGTAGTCCGACGCCCCGGAGTCGATGGCCTTCTCCCGGTCGCCCTGCATGGCCTTCGCGGTCAGCGCGATGATCGGCAGGCCCGCGAACTGCGGCATCCTGCGGATCGCCGCCGTGGTCGCGTACCCGTCCATCTCGGGCATCATGATGTCCATCAGCACGACCGTGACGTCGTCGTGCTGCTCGAGGACCTCGATCCCCTCGCGGCCGTTCTCCGCGTACAGCACCGCCAGCCCGTGCTGCTCCAGCACCGAGGTCAGCGCGAAGACGTTGCGCACGTCGTCGTCGACGATCAGCACCTTCTCGCCGCCGTGGAAGTCGTACGTCCGCGGCGCCGCGGGCGGCTCCTCGGGCACCGTCGCCCACGCCCCGGGCTCCGGCACCCCGACCTGGCCGCCCTGACCGGGCAGCGCGGGCCGCGGCTCCAGCTCGCTGAGCGTCTTGCGCCGCCGTCGGAACAGCGTGGGCGCCGCACCGGGCGCGCCCGCCTCGATGCCCGCCGGCCTCGGCGGCTCCAGCGCCGGCGGGACCGGGGCGGGCTGTACCCGGGCCGGCCGTCGGTGCACGTCGGCCCGTCCGCCGGGCGCCGGCGGCGCGTACCCCTGCGGCGGCAGCTCGCTCGGGTGCAGCGGCAGGTACAGCGTGAAGGTGGAGCCGCGGCCGGGCTCGCTGGCCGCGTGGATCTCGCCGCCCAGCAGGCGGGCGATCTCGCGGCTGATCGACAGGCCCAGGCCCGTGCCGCCGTACTTGCGGCTGGTCGTGCCGTCGGCCTGCTTGAACGCCTCGAAGATCACCAGCATCTTGCTGGCCGCGATGCCGATGCCGGTGTCGGTCACCGAGAAGGCGATCAGGTCGCCGTCCGGCTCGCGCAGGGAGCCGGCCTCCAGCAGCTGCTCGCGGATCTCCACGGGCACGTCCGCCCCGGCCGGCCGGATCACCAGCTCCACCGCACCGGTGTCGGTGAACTTCACCGCGTTGGACAGCAGGTTGCGCAGCACCTGCAGGAGCCGCTGCTCGTCGGTGTGCAGGGTGGCCGGCAGTTCGGGCGAGACCCGCACCGAGAAGTCCAGGCCCTTCTCCGCGGTCAGCGGCCGGAAGGTGGCCTCCACGTAGTCGACCAGCTGCACCAGGGCGATCCGGGTCGGGGAGACGTCCATCTTGCCCGCCTCGACCTTCGACAGGTCGAGGATGTCGTTGATGAGCTGGAGCAGGTCGGAGCCGGCGCCGTGGATGGTCTCGGCGAACTCCACCTGCTTCGGGGAGAGGTTGGCGTCGGCGTTGTCCGCCAGCAGCTTGGCCAGGATCAGCAGCGAGTTCAGCGGAGTGCGCAGCTCGTGCGACATGTTGGCCAGGAACTCGCTCTTGTAGCGCATGGAGACCGCGAGTTGCTCGGCCCGCTCCTCCAGGACCTGCCGGGCCTCCTCGATCTCGGTGTTCTTCACCTCGATGTCCCGGTTCTGCTGGGCCAGCAGCTCGGCCTTCTCCTCCAGTTCCGCGTTGGCCAGCTGGAGCGCGTTCTGCCGGTTCTCCAGCTCCGCGGAGCGCTCGCGCAGCTGCTCGGTCATCTCCTGCGACTGCTTGAGCAGCGCCTCGGTCTTGGAGTTGACGCTGATGGTGTTGACGCTGGTCGCGATCATCTCGGCGATCTGCGACAGGAAGTCCTTCTGGATCTGCGTGAACGGCTGGAACGAGGCCAGCTCGATGACGCCCAGCACCTGCCCCTCGAACAGCACCGGCAGCACGATCACGTGGGCCGGCGGGGCCTCCCCCAGCCCGGAGGAGATCTTCAGGTAGCCGGGCGGGGTGTTCTCGACCAGGATCGTCCGCTTCTCCTCCGCGACGGTCCCGATGAGCCCCTCGCCGGGCCGGAAGCTGGTGGGCATGGCACTGCCCGCGTACGCGTAGCTGCCGCGCATCCGCAGCTCGTACGGGCCCCCGGCGCCGGTGCCGATCTCGTCGCTGCCGCCGGGCGGCACGGCCAGGAAGAACGCGCCGTGCTGCGCGGAGACCACCGGGGTGAGCTCGCTCATGATGAGCGAGGCGACGTCGTCGAGGTCCCGGCGGCCCTGCATCAGGCCGGAGATGCGGGCCAGGTTGCCCTTGAGCCAGTCCTGCTCCTTGTTGGCCAGGGTGGTGTCGCGCAGGTTCGCGATCATGGTGTTGATGTTGTCCTGGAGGACCTGGATCTCACCGGCCGCGTCCACGTCGATCTTCAGGTTCAGGTCGCCGCGGGTCACCGCGGTGGCCACGGCCGCGATGGCGCGCACCTGCCGGGTCAGGTTCCCGGCCATCTCGTTCACGGACTCGGTCAGGTCCCGCCAGGTGCCGTCCACGTCGCGCACCCGCGCCTGGCCGCCGAGGATGCCCTCGGTTCCCACCTCGCGGGCCACCCGCGTCACCTGGTCGGCGAACGACGACAGCTGGTCGACCATCGTGTTGATGGTCGTCTTCAGCTCCAGGATCTCGCCGCGCGCGTCGATGTCGATCTTCTTGGTCAGGTCGCCCTTGGCGATGGCGGTGGTGACCATGGCGATCTGCCGCACCTGGCCGGTCAGGTTGGAGGCCATCAGGTTCACGGACTCCGTGAGGTCCTTCCACGTGCCCGAGACGCCCGGCACGTGGGCCTGGCCCCCCAGCCGCCCCTCGGTGCCCACGTCCCGCGCCACCCGCGTCACCTCGTCGGCGAACGAGGACAGCGTGGTCACCATCGTGTTCACGGTGTCGGCGAGCTGGGCGACCTCGCCGCGCGCCTCGACGGTGACCTTCTTCGTCAGGTCACCGTTGGCGACGGCCGCCGAGACCTGCGAGATGTTGCGCACCTGCGAGGTCAGGTTGTTGGCCATCAGGTTGACGTTGTCGGTCAGGTCCTTCCAGATGCCGGTCGCCCCGCGCACCCGCGCCTGACCGCCCAGGATGCCCTCGGAACCCACCTCGCGGGCCACCCGCGTCACCTGCTCCGCGAACGACGACAGCTGGTCGACCATCGTGTTCACGGTGGTGACCAGCTCGAGGATCTCGCCCTTGGCGTCGACGGTGATCTTCTTCGACAGGTCGCCCATGGCCACCGCGGTGGTCACCTCGGCGATGTTGCGCACCTGGGACGTCAGGTTGTTCGCCATGAAGTTGACGGACTGGGTCAGGTCCTTCCAGGTGCCCGAGACGCCCTTGACCTCGGCCTGGCCGCCCAGGATGCCCTCGGTGCCCACCTCGCGGGCCACCCGGGTCACCTGGTCGGCGAAGGACGACAGCTGGTCGACCATCGTGTTGAGCGTGTTCTTGAGCTCAAGGATCTCGCCGCGCGCGTCCACGTCGATCTTCTGCGACAGGTCGCCGCGCGCCACCGCGGTGGCGACCTGGGCGATGTTGCGCACCTGGGCCGTCAGGTTCCCGGCCATGCCGTTCACGGAGTCGGTCAGGTCCCGCCACACGCCGGCCACGCCCGGCACCTGGGCCTGTCCGCCCAGCCGGCCGTCCGTACCCACCTCGCGGGCCACCCGCGTCACCTGCTCGGCGAACGCGGAGAGCTGGTCGACCATCGTGTTGATGGTGTTCTTGAGCTCGAGGATCTCGCCGCGCGCGTCCACGTCGATCTTCTGCGACAGGTCGCCGCGCGCCACCGCCGTCGTCACCTGGGCGATCTGCCGCACCTGGGAGGTCAGGTTGCCGGCCATGAAGTTGACGGAGTCGGTCAGCTCCTTCCAGGTGCCCGACACCCCGTCCACCCGCGCCTGACCGCCCAGCCGGCCCTCCGTGCCCACGTCCCGGGCCATCCGCGTGACCTGGTCGGCGAACGACGACAGCTGGTCGACCATCGTGTTCACGGTGTTCTTCAGCTGGAGCATCTCGCCGGAGACGTCCACCGTGACCTTCTGGGACAGGTCGCCGTTCGCCACGGCCGTCGTGACCTGCGCGATGTTGCGCACCTGACCGGTCAGGTTCCGGAAGGCGGTGTTCACCGAGTCGGTGAGGTCCTTCCACGTACCCGCCGCGCCCGGCACCTGCGCCTGACCGCCGAGCTCGCCCTCGACGCCGACCTCGCGGGCCACCCGCGTCACCTCGGAACCGAAGGACTGCAGCTGGTCCACCATCGTGTTGACGGTGTTCTTCAGCTCCAGCATCTCGCCCGCGACGTCGACCGTGACCTTCTGCGACAGGTCGCCGTTGGCCACCGCGGTGGTCACCTGCGCGATGTCGCGCACCTGCGTGGTCAGGTTGCGGAAGACCGTGTTCACCGAGTCGGTGAGGTCCTTCCACGTACCCGCCGCGCCCGGCACCTGCGCCTGACCGCCGAGCAGGCCCTTCGCGCCGACCTCGCTCGCCACCCGGGTGACCTCGTCGGCGAAGGTCCGCAGGGTCTCCGTCATCTGGTTGATCGTTTCGGCCAGCTGCGCGACCTCGCCGCGCGCGCTGACCGTCACCTTCTGGGACAGGTCGCCGTTCGCCACGGCCGTCGTGACCTGCGCGATCCCGCGCACCTGGGCGGTCAGGTTGCCCGCCATCGTGTTGACGGAGTCCGTCAGGTCCTTCCACACGCCCGCCACGCCGGGCACCTGCGCCTGGCCGCCCAGCTCGCCCTCGGTGCCCACCTCCCGGGCCACCCGCGTGACCTCGGAGGAGAACGACGACAGCTGGTCCACCATCGTGTTGACGGTGTTCTTGAGCTGGAGCATCTCGCCGGCCACGTGCACCGTGACCTTGCGCGACAGGTCGCCCTTGGCCACGGCCGTCGTCACCAGCGCGATATCACGCACCTGAGCGGTGAGCCGGTACGCCATCGTGTTGACGGAGTCCGTGAGGTCCTTCCACGAACCGGACATACCGCGCACCTGGGCCTGGCCGCCGAGCTTGCCCTCGGTGCCCACCTCCAGCGCGACCCGCGTCACCTCGTCGGTGAAGGCCGACAGCTGGTCCACCAGGTTGTTGACCGTGCGCCCGACCTTGAGGAACTCCCCGCGCAGCGGGTGCCCGACCCCGTCGGCCGCCTGCGTCCGCAGGTCCATCCGCTGGCCCAGGTCGCCCTCCGCGACGGCCGACAGGACCCGGCCGACCTCGGACACCGGCCGCGCCAAATCCTCCACCAACTGGTTCGAGGCGTCGATCGCGGCCGCCCAGGAGCCCTCGCAGGCCCCGGTCTCCAGCCGCTCGCTCAACTTCCCCTCGCGCCCCACCATGCGCCGCACTCGGGCGATCTCGCCCGTCAGGTGGAGATTGCGGTCCGCGACCTCGTTGTAGACGGCGGCGATCTCCGCCATCACCCCGTCGCCGGAGACCGTCAGCCTCTTGCGGAAGTTGCCGTCGCGCATCGAGACGAGCGCGACCAGTAGCCGGTCGAGGGCCGCCGAGTCCACTTCCGTGGTCCCGCCACGCCGCGGCCGCCCTCCCTTGCCGCGCGCACTGGCCCTCCGCGCCGCCACGCCAGACTCCACCGTGTCCCTCCCGAAAGGGTCGACCGCCGTACCGGGGTACGTACCGGGGTACGCCTCTTGCCAAGCCTTCCCAGTGTTTCACCCTGGCCGAACCCGGCCATAAAACTTCGGCACCTTCGTACCGGACCCGCACCTTGCGGGTGGAATCCCCGCGGACCCCGTCCGCCGAGACGGCGAAGGTAAGTAACCTGGCAGGCGACTGTCCAACCGCCCCGGTCCGCCCGGCAGGGGCGGCGGCGCGTGAGGAACCGGGCACCGGAGGGGCGGTCCATGGTGGAGCCGGGTGGTGCGACACGAACGAGGAGTGCTGTGATCACGGCCCGGGCGGCGGCGAGCTTCGAACCCGAGGGGCGCTCGGTCGCCACGGCCCGCGCCTTCGTCCGCGACACCCTCCAGGGCTGGGGCTTCGCCGACATCGTCGACGACGCCGTGGTCCTGACCAGCGAACTCGTCACCAACGCCGTGGTCCACGCCGGCACCCGCGCCGACGTCCTGTGCCTGCGCTCCGCCGACGGCGTCCGCGTCGAGGTCGCCGACCACTACCCCGAGCGCGAGGTCCCGCTCCAGCACCCCGACCGCGCCTACGCCAGCCCCGACCACGAGGGCGGCCGCGGCCTGATGCTCTGCGCCGCCCTGGCCGACCGCTGGGGCGTCGAGTACGCCACCGCCGGCAAGCACGTCTGGTTCCAGCTCGCCCTCCCCGCCCGTCCCGTCGGCACCCGGTCCGCGGGCCCCGCGGTCCCCGACGACCAGCTGCCGGTCACCGACACCCGGGTCCGGGTCGCCGTCCTCCAGATCGACCGCCAGGGCCTGATCGCGGCCTGGAACGAAGACGCCGAACAACTGTTCGGCTACTCGGCGGACAAGGCCACCGGCCGCCCCCTCGCCGACCTCGCCGCCTGGCCGCACACCCCCGGCACCGGGACCGGCATCGCCGAGGCCCTGCGCCTGTCCCGCTGGGAGGGCAGCTACGGGCTGCGCGGAGCCGATGGTCGCGTCATCCCCGTGTACGCCTCCCACCTGCGCGTCCGCGACGCCGCCGGTGAGCCCTCGACGGTCTGCCTGCTCGTCCAGGACACCGAGCGCGCGGTGCTGCAGACCCCGGCCCGCGCCGCCGCACCCGCCGACCCCGGCCAGCTGTCGGAGAACCGCGCCGGCGACCCCTTCGAGGTCTTCATCGGCTCCCCGGCCCCCGACGACCTCGACAGCCTCCTCCAGCGCACCGTGGAGCGCGCCCGCGACATGCTCGACGGCGACGCGGCCTTCCTGCTCCTGGCCACCGACGACGAGACCGAGCTGGAGGTGCGGGCCACCACGGGCCTGCCCTCCACCCGCCAGCGCTTCGCCCGGGTACCCGTCGAGGCCGGCACCAGCCGGTACGGCTCCGCCCGCATGCCCGCCGTCCACGACGACCTCACCGCCGTCCCCGGCGCCGTACCGCTCCTGGGCGGCACCGGCATGCGCTCCGTCGTCACCGTGCCCCTCAAGGTCGAGGGCCGCCTCACCGGCTCCCTCGGCGTCGCCGCCGAGACGCCCGGCCGCTACAGCAACGACGAGGCCCTGCGCCTGCAGTTCGCCGCCGACCGGATCGCCCTCGCCGTGGAGTCCGCCCGGCTCGGCGAGCTGGAGCGGCTGCGCCGCGGCTCCCTGTCGTTCCTCGTCGAGGCCTCCGACCTGCTGGCCGGCACCCTCGACCGGGACCAGACCCTGGCCCTCATGGCCCAGATGACGGTGCCCACCCTGGCCACCTGGTGCGCCGTGTACACGATCGCGGATCCGGCCTCCGAGCCGCTCCTGTCATACGTCCTGCACGAGGACGAGGAGCTGATCGACGGCCTCAAGGCACTGCTGTCCCGCATCGCACCGCCCGAGCCGGCCGCGGACCAGACCGTCCGCCACTGGACGGCCCCCTCGGAGGCGGCCCGGCAGGCCGCCCTGCGCACGTCCATGCGCACCGTCGGCCTCGGCTCGCCCACCGACCACACCTCCGGCATCGGCACCACCCTGGCCACTGCCTCGGCCGTGGCCGGCGAGACCGTCGTCCTGCCGCTCATGGCCCGCAACCGGGTCATCGGCATGCTCACCCTAGGGAAGCCGGCCGAGGACCACTTCCGCCAGGAGATCCTCGAACTCGCCGAGGACCTGTCCCGGCGGGCCGCCCTGGCCCTCGACAACGCCCGCCTGTACTCGGAGCGCATGGCGATCAGCCGCTCCCTGCAACGCAGCCTGCTGCCGCCGAGCCAGCCCGCGATCCCGGGCATGGAGGTCGAGGTCATCTACCGGGCCGCGGGCGAGGGCAACGAGGTCGGCGGCGACTTCTACGACGTCTTCCCCATCGAGGACGGCGCGTACGGCTTCGCCATCGGCGACGTCTGCGGCACGGGCCCGGAGGCCGCCGCGGTCACCGGCCTGGCCCGCCACGCGCTGCGCCTGCTGGCCCGTGAGGGCTTCGGCGGTCCGGCGGTGCTGGAGCGGCTGAACGCGGCGATCCTCGACGAGGGCGCCCGCAGCCGGTTCCTCACGCTCCTGTACGGCGAACTGCGCCCGCAGGACGACGGCGGGGCGGCCCTCAAGCTGGTCTGCGCCGGCCACCCCCTGCCGCTGCGGCTGCGCCCCGACGGCACGGTCGAACCGGCGGCGGAGCCGCAGCCCCTGCTGGGCGTCATGGACGACCTGGAGCTGTACGAGGAGAACCTCACGCTCGACCCGGGTGACGTCCTGCTCTGCGTGACGGACGGCGTGACCGAGCGCCGCGAGGGCACCCGCATGCTGGGCGACGACGGCCTCGCGGACGTCCTGACGACGTGTACGGGCCTCACGGCCGGCGCCGTCGCCTCCCGCGTCCTGCGCGCCGTGGAGCGCTTCGCCGCCGAGCCGGCCTCGGACGACATGGCCATCCTGGCCTTCCGCGTCCCGGAGCCCCGCCAGGGCGACTGAGCGGTCGTGCCCCCGTCCCGCAACGAGCCGGGCTCGACGCGTGTGCCCGCACACCGGGCGGGGAGCCCGGTCCTGCGTTAGCGTGCCCGGCCGTGACTACCGTTCTGGCCAGCCTGGTCGCCGTATTCGGCACACTCGTCGGCTCGTTGAGCACGTACCTCTTCCAACGCCGCACCGCGGAACGCTCGGAGGCGGTGGCCCGTGTGGAGCGCCTCCGCCAGGAGCGCCTCACCGCGTACAGCGCCTACGCCGGCGCCGTGACCGACCTCAAACGCGGCATGATCACCCTGTGGTTCCGCCGCAACCGCACGCCAAGGGACGAGGAAAGCCTCTTCACCGCCCTTCTGGAGAGCGACCGGCTCGGCGCCGCCGCGGAGACGGCAGCGTTCCGGCTCCGTCTGGTGGCGGACGACCCGGGCCTACGCCCCCTGATGGACGCGATATCGGACAAGCTCGGGGAGATCACCCACGCGCAGGACCGCCGGTCGCTCGTCGAGATCGAGCGGGACTTCGAGCAGCGCGTACGTAGCTTCATCGACGCGGCCGCCGATCGGCTGGGGTGAGACGCCGACCCCGGAAACGCAAAAAGGCCCCCGCCAGCTGGCGGGGGCCTTTTCTCTGAGCCCTTTAACGGAATCGAACCGTTGACCTTCTCCTTACCATGGAGACGCTCTACCGACTGAGCTAAAAGGGCGGGTTGTTCGGCGGCGTCCTACTCTCCCACAGGGTCCCCCCTGCAGTACCATCGGCGCTGAAAGGCTTAGCTTCCGGGTTCGGAATGTAACCGGGCGTTTCCCTAACGCTATGACCACCGAAACACTATGAAGTTGAACCGCCGCACCCCGAAGGGGGCGTGTTCGTTACTTCAGAACTAACACAGTGGACGCGAGCAACTGAGGACAAGCCCTCGGCCTATTAGTACCGGTCAGCTCCACCCATTACTGGGCTTCCA